>DASUVK010000035.1:0-95266 GCA_036378975.1 Allosphingosinicella sp.
CCGGAGTCTTTTCGGGCAAATACGGGATCGGGCTGTTCGAGATATTGTTCGTGTTCCTGTTCGTCGACATGTTCGACAATATCGGCACTCTGGTGGGGGTGACCCGCCGCGCCGGGCTGATCGGCGAGGATGGCCGCATCCCGCGGCTCAACCGCATCCTGTTCACCGATTCGGTGGCGACCATGGCCGGAGCGCTCGCCGGCACCAGCACCGTGGTCAGCTATGTCGAAAGCGCCGCCGGCGTCCAGGCGGGCGGGCGCACGGGAATCACGGCGATCGTCACCGGAGCATTGTTCCTGCTGGCGATGCTCGTCGCGCCCTATGCCCAGCTCGTGCCGCTCGCCGCGACGGCGCCGGTGCTCATCCTGGTCGGCGGCCTGATGATGGCGCCTTTGGTCGATATCGCCTGGGACGACCCCGAAATCGCCATCCCCGCCTTCCTCACCGTCGCGATGATTCCCCTGACTTTCTCGATCGCCAACGGGCTGGCGTTCGGCATCACCGCGTACGCGCTGATCAAGCTGGTGCGGGGGAAGATCACGCGGACGGACTGGCTGTTGCTCCTGCTTTCGGTTTTGTTCGTAGCGCGCTTCGTCTGGCTTTCGGCGGGGTGATTCAGGGTGCGGCGGCCAGGCGCATTCCCTAACCAGGCAATTGGTACCGGCTCCAATCTACTGTATTACGTGAAGCTAGGCGCATTCTGGTGTATGGCTGGCGCGGCATGTGCACAAAATGGAAGAAAATTCCCCTAACTATTCGAGCTACCTGTTATAGCATAATGGGGTTAATGGCCGCGACGGTCCTGGGAGTGGTGCTCAATAAGGCGCTGGAAACTCCGCAGCTGCAAGCGCCAATCCAAGCTCCGCAGCTGCAAGCGTCAATCCAAGACGGACAACGTGACCAAGCCGCACCTGCCCAGAGAGACAAGTCAGGAACCCCGGGGAACGTCCCTGAGGCCCGGACCCAACCCCTGCCAGTTAGACCAACGACAGTAGAATCGAACGCACGTGATGGACGTGTGACGGCGGATAAGAAGATCGCGGTTGCACCGCCGCCTGAATCTGTTCCTGCTCTTCGTAGTACTGCTGGGAAATTCTGCGACGTCCTCGGAAGTGCTCGTAACAGAGTCGACAAACGACTATATAATCCAGAGACACTGAGACTCTTTGAGCTAGCCAATCAGCTAAAACCGAAACATGGCAGGTTCAGGATCGATGGAGAGGCGCTGAAGAAGGCGAGAGCTAACAATTATTCTGGAGAATATACTACTGCAGCGAAGAACTATATTCAAACATTTCGAAGCTTCGACACTTGCGTTGCGAACACTTGGACTTCGAGCGGAAATTGAACTCGACGGGGCGAGGGGATCTACGATGATTTGCACATTATCGACGCGCTTCACCTACGTTGGAGCAATGGCGATTGCTTCATGTCTCTATGCGACAATCACGCCCGCCCAACAACTTCAGCCGAATGAACCTGATACGGCCAACCCGTGCAGCATCACTATCACTAGCCCAAAGGAAGGAGAACGCGTCGGTCCTGACGGCGATGTTTTGGGCACAGCGACAATTCCATCCGATAAATTTCTTTGGGTTCTTGCTCATCGGAAGGGGCTGGCTGGTTGGTGGCCACAGGGTGGAGGCTATACATCAATCACACAGGGGCGTTGGCGCACGGCTGTAGTATTTGGCGTTCCAACCGATAGTGGGCGCGACTTTGAGATTGCCGCCGTTGTGGTAGACGATGAGACAAATACGCGAATGAATGCATGGGCTGAAAGAACAAATATAACATTCACGTATCCACCGATGGCGTTCCCGCCGACCTCCGCTGATTGTGCGATTGCTCAAATCACCGTAACCAGGACGTAAGGGGGGCTTGATCACATTTTCCTCTATCGGCGCACGCGGATATGGTCGGAAGGTGCCAGCTCCACTTCCTCGAGATTGTCGCCTGGGCCGGTCCGGTCGATGACGAGGAAGTCACTTTCGTCGAGGACGGCAGGAAGTGGTGCCAGACGCCCTTTCGGTAGTGGACGCCCTGGTCGACCTGGGCGCGGAAGAGACGGATCTTGGCGGCGTCGAAGGGCCCCGGGGGGGGCGACGTCGACGAGATAGGGGCGGCCGCTCAGCGGAACGAAGGCCTGGAAGATTGGGGACAGTCACTGTGACTGTCCCCCTAACTGTCCCCCTAACTGTCCCGATACTCGAACTCCACGAGATAGACCTTCTCGCCCGGTCCGTGCTTGGCGACCTTGAGGAGGTCGACCACGCCCAGGAAGCCCGAGCGGCGGGCCAGTTCCGGGGTGATGTCCGCGAAGCCGATCTCGCGAATCGCCGTTACGTGGATCGCGCCCGGCCCGAGGGGATAGCTCCCCCCGACCTTCACGCGCGGGCTCTGCCAGATACGGACGCTGCAGGTGATCTCGCCCCGCATGACGGGTGCCCGCAGGCGCTTGGTGAACATCATCGGCACACCCTAATCTCGTCGGCCGCCGCCAGCTCCACCTCCTCGCAATTGTCGCCGGGGCCGGCGCGGTCGACGACGAGGAAATCGCTTTCGTCGAGGACGAGCAGGAAGTGGTGCCAGACGCCCTTGCGGTAGTGGACGCCCTGGTGGGGCTCGGCGCGGAACAGGCGGATATCGGCGGGGTCGAAGGGGCCGGCGGGGGCGACGGCGACGAGGTAGGGGCGGCCGCTCAGCGGGACGAAGGTCTGGGTGCCGAGCGGATGGCGCTCAAACGCTCTCAGCACCAGCTCTCCGAGCGGCTTCGCGCGGAACAGGCTGATCACAGGGACGCCGCCGCCGTCGGCGACGTCGATCTCGGCGAGGCGGTCGTAGCGGACGGCGTGGCCCTGGTTGATGTCCAGCTTCACGGCCGCGTCGGAGGCCTCGATGACCTTGCCGAACGAGGCGAAGGCCTCGGCGGTCAGCGGCTCGGGGGTGAGTTCGCGCATCTCTCTTCCTTCGCTCCGACTGGCCTCGTCACCCCGGGCTTGACCCGGGGTCCACCTTGTTCCTAGCCGTTGCGAAAGAAAAGGTGGATGCCGGGTCGAGCCCGGCATGACGAGGTGGTGCGGATTTTGACGCACCGTGCTCTGACGGCAGGCGGTGCTTTTTGACTGAGACCAGCTACCCGCGCGATCTCGTCGGCTACGGCCGGACGCCGCCGCACGCGGCCTGGCCGGGCGGGGCGCGGATCGCCGTCCAGGTCGTGCTGAATTATGAGGAAGGCGCCGAGGCCAACGTCCTCGACGGGGATGCGGGCGCCGAGGTGTTCCTGTCCGACATCGCCAATGCCGCCCCCGTCGAGGGCGCGCGGCATATGAGCATGGAGCAGATCTACGAATATGGCTCGCGCGCCGGCGTGTGGCGGCTGCTGCGGCTGTTCGAGCGTTACCAGCTTCCGGTCACCGTGTTCGGCGTCGCGCTGGCGATGCAGCGCAATCCGGCGGTCGTCGACGCCTTCCTCGAGGCCGGTCACGAGATCGCTTCGCACGGCTGGCGGTGGATCAACTATCAGTGGGTGACGGAAGCCGACGAGCGCGCCGATATGGCGCGCGCGATCGAGGTGCACACGCAGCTGACCGGCGAGCGGCCGCTGGGCTGGTATACCGGCCGGACCAGCCCCAACACGCGCCGCATCGTGGCGGAGGAAGGGGGCTTCCTCTACGACGCGGACGATTATTCGGACGACCTGCCCTTCTGGACGGAGATGGCGGGCAAGGGCCACCTGATCGTACCCTATTCGCTGGAGACCAACGACATGCGGTTCGCAAGCGCGAACATGCAGACCGGGGACCAGTTCTTCGCTTATCTGCGCGACACGTTCGACACGCTCTATGCGGAGGGAGAGGAAAGGCCCCGGATGATGTCCGTGGGGCTCCACTGCCGGCTCGCGGGGCGGCCGGGCAAGCTCGCCGGGCTCGATCGATTCCTGCGTCATGCGGCCGGCCACAAGGACGTCTGGTTCTGCCGGCGCATCGACATCGCGCGTCACTGGCGCGCCACGCACCCTCATGTTTGAGGAACTGCGCCGACACTATGTCGATCTGGCCCAGCCGCGGCTCGGGGCCGAGGTGACCTATGCGACCGACGATTTCTTCGCCGACAAGGCGCGGCTGATCGACCCGGCCGAACCGGTGTTCGTTCCGGGCAAATATGACCAGCACGGCAAGTGGATGGACGGCTGGGAGAGCCGCCGCAAGCGCACCCCCGGCCACGACTGGTGCGTGGTCCGCCTCGGCGTGCCGGGGGTGGTCGCCGGCTTCGAGATCGATACCCGGCACTTCACCGGCAATTATCCGCCGGGCGCCGAGATCGAAGTCTGCCGGAGCGACGAAAGGGTGCCGGGCGATCCGGCGGCCTGGACCAAGGTCACCGGGCGCCTCGGGCTGAAGGGAGACGACCGCGTCTACGTGCCCGTCGAGCATGGGGAGCCGGTGACCCATGTCCGCCTGCACATCTTTCCCGACGGCGGCGTCGCCCGCCTGCGCGCCTGGGGCCGAGTCGCCAAGGACTGGTCGAAGGTCGATCCGGACGCGCGCCTCGACCTGCTGGCGATGGAGAATGGCGGCCGCGGAATCATCGCCAATGACGAGCATTACGGCCAAATCGAGAACCTCACCGCGCCGGGGCGCGGCGCCAATATGGGCGACGGCTGGGAGACCCGGCGGCGGCGCGAGCCCGGGCACGACTGGGCGGTGCTGGAGCTGGGGGCGCCGGGGCGTATCGAGGAAGTCGTCGTCGACACCGCCCATTTCAAAGGCAATTATCCGGATCGCTGCTTCCTGCAGGCGGCGCCCGCCGCGACCGGCACGCCCGAGGAGATCGCGACATTTTCGGAAAGCTGGCCGCTGCTGCTGCCCGAAGTGAAGCTCGAGGCGGACAAGGTTCACGTCTTCCGGGACGGCCTCGCCGATCTCGGCGCAATCCGCTTCGTTCGGCTGAACATCATTCCCGACGGCGGCGTCAGCCGGTTGCGGCTGGTCGGGCGGGTGTCGCTGTGACGGGCCCGGCCTACGAAAAACCCCTCTCCCCATGGGGAGAGGGGGGAATGCGGGCGGCATGAGCGCGCTGTTCGAACATTCCCCCTGGGTGGAGGACCGCGCTGATGCACGCCCGTCGTCCGGCGACCGGCATACCGATCTGATGGCCGTCGTCCACGACGCCAGCCCGGAGGAGCAGCTGGCGCTGATCCGCGCGCACCCCGAGCTCGCGGGCAAGGCCGCGGTCGACGGCAGCCTCACCGAAGCCAGCGCCGCCGAGCAGGCCGGCGCGGGGCTCGACCGGCTCAGTCAGGCCGAGTTCGACCGGTTCCACGCGCTCAATGCGGCCTATCGCGCGAAGTTCGGATTCCCCTTCATCATCTGCGTGCGCTCGACCGACAAAGCGGGCATTCTCGCGGCGATGGAGCGAAGACTGGGCAACGACCGCGACGCAGAGATCGCCACTGCGCTTGATGAGGTCGGCGAGATCGTCCGGCTGCGCCTCAAGGATAGGACATGAACACGCTCTCCACCCACGTGCTCGACACCATGCACGGCCGGCCGGCAGCCGGCTTGGCGGTGGTGCTGAGCGGACCGGACGGCGAGATCGCGCGGGCCATGACCAACGCCGACGGCCGCTGCCCCGATCTGGTGCAGGGCGCGCTTGCGCCGGGGCGGTACGCGCTCCGCTTTGCCGTCGCGGACTATTTTCGCGGGCTGGGCGTCGCGCTGCCCGATCCGCCCTTCCTCGACGAAGTGACGGTGGATTTCGGCATCGCCGCCGACGGCGGGCATTATCATGTTCCTTTGCTCCTCTCGCCCTACGGCTTTTCGACCTATCGGGGCAGCTGAAGGATGGGCTTCGACCTCGCCGAATGGCTCAACCTCGCGATAAGATGGCTGCATCTGACCGCGGGCATCGCCTGGATCGGGTCGTCTTTCTATTTCGTCTGGCTCGACAATCACCTGAAGGCGCCGGCCGAGGGCGACGCCTCGGGCGAATTGTGGTCGGTGCATGGCGGCGGCTTCTACCACAACCAGAAATACCAGGTCGCGCCGAGCGCGATGCCCGAGCGGCTGCACTGGTTCAAATGGGAAGCCTATTTCACCTGGATCAGCGGTTTTTCGCTGCTCGTGCTGATCTATTATGTCGGTGCGCAGAGCTTCCTGATCGATCCGGCCAAGGCGGCGCTGAGCCCCGGGGCGGCGATCGCCATCGGCCTGGCGGCGCTGGCGCTCGGCTGGCTGGTCTATGACGGGCTGTGCCGCTCGCCGGTCGGATCCAGCAACCTGGCACTGGGCACCTTCTGGTTCGTCTGCCTGCTGTTCGCCGCCTCCGCGCTCGACAGCCTGTTCAACGCGCGGGCGGCCTATATGCACGTCGGGGCGATCATCGGCACGGTGATGGTCGCCAACGTGTTCCTCATCATCATTCCCAACCAGCGCAAGGTCGTCGCCGATCTGATCGCCGGGCGCACTCCCGATCCGGCGCTGGGCGCGGCGGCCAAGCAAAGGTCGCTGCACAATAATTACATGACGCTGCCGGTGCTGTTCATCATGATCAGTCCCCACTATCCGATGACCTACGGCGCCGAGCGGCCTTGGCTGGTGCTCGCCTTGCTCGGGCTGACCGGGGTCGCCGTCCGTCATATCTTCAACCTGCGCGGTCGCGGACAGGCGACCGGCCCGACGATCGTCGTGGCCACAATCCTCGCGCTGGCCAGCGTCACCTACGTCACGCTGGAGAAAGGCGGCGTCGCGACGGGTTCCGCCCAGAATCTCACCTATGCCGCGATCGAGCCGATATTGGCCACTCATTGCGCGGGCTGCCACAACGTGAACCCGCCACCCGTCGGTGTGGCGCTGGATAGCTGGGAGCATGTCAGGGCGGCGTCGGCGCGGATCAAGGCGGTGGCGGTGGACTCCCACGCAATGCCGCTGGGCAATCCCACCGGCATGACCGAGGTTGAGCGTCAGAAGCTGGGCGCCTGGATCGCGGCGGGGGCGCCGCGATGATCCGCTTCCTGCTCGACGGTGAGGCGATCGAGGTCGACGTCCCCGATCCGACCGCCACCGTGCTCGATTATCTGCGCTACACCCTCCGCCGCACCGGCACCAAGGAAGGCTGCGCCGAGGGCGATTGCGGCGCCTGCACCGTGCTGCTCGGCGAGCTGGCGGGCGATGCGATCGAGTGGCGCGCGGTCAATGCCTGCATCCTCTTCCTGCCGATGCTCGACGGCAAGGCACTGAGGACCGTCGAAAGCCTGGGGGGCACGCACCCGGTCCAGCGCGAGCTGGTCGAGCGCCACGGCTCGCAATGCGGCTTCTGCACGCCCGGCTTCGTGATGTCGCTCTACGGCCGAAGCATCGGCGCGGCGGGCACGAGAGGGGTGCCCGTCGGAGACGTCATCGCCGGCAATCTGTGCCGCTGCACCGGCTACGGCCCGATCCTCGCGGCGGGCGAAGCCGTGCCGATGGCGGCCGAGCAGGACGAGGCCCTTGTCGCGGCGCTGGGCGCGCTTCGGCCCGCTTACGGCCATCCGGCCAGCGCCGACGAGCTCGCCGACCTCCTGCTGGCGAACCCGGAGACCCGAATCGTCGCCGGGGCGACCGATGTCGGCCTGTGGGTGACCAAGCAGCTTCGGGAGCTCGGCCCGACCGTGTTCATCGGCGACATCGCCGATCTGAGGCACATCGAGGAGACCCCGGCGGGGCTCACGCTCGGGGCGGTCGTCCGCTATTCCGACGCCCGCGAAGCGCTCGCCCGCCTGCACCCGGATCTCGGCGAGCTCGTCCGCCGCATCGGCGGCGTCCAGGTCCGCAACGCCGGCACGATCGGCGGCAACATCGCCAACGGCTCGCCGATCGGCGACATGCCGCCGGCGCTGATCGCGCTTGGCGCCGAGCTCACGCTCCGGCGCGGGACCGAGCGCCGGACCCTTCCACTCGAGGATTTCTTCCTGGGCTATGGCAGGCAGGACCTCGCGCCCGGCGAATTCGTGGAGAGCGTCCGCATCCCCCGCCCGTCGCCCGGCATGCTGATCAGAATCGTCAAGCTCTCCAAGCGGTTCGACAGCGACATTTCCGGCGTCTGCGGCGCCTTCGCCCTCCGCATCGAGGATGGCGTCGTCGCGCTAGCGCGCGTCGCCTTCGGCGGCATGGCCGGCATTCCCGCCCGCGCCCCCGGCTGCGAGGCCGCGCTCACCGGCCAGGCCTGGAGCGCGGGGACGGTCGAGGCGGCCGCGCAGGCGCTCGCCAGCGATTACGATCCGCTCGACGACCTGCGCGGCTCCGCCGCCTATCGCCGCAAGGTCGCCGCCAATCTGCTGCGCCGCCTCTGGGCGGAGCAGCACGAACCCGTCAGCGTGCTCCATGGCTGACCGGACCGTCCTGTCGCCATTGCGCGAAGGCGCCGTCCAGCGGCCGCTGCCGCACGACAGTGCCGACCTCCATGTCGCCGGCACCGCGGCCTATGTCGACGATTTGCCGGAGGGACCCGGCACGCTCCACCTCGCTTTCGGCCTTGCCGCCGACGGCCATGCGCGGCTGACCGGCGTCGATCTCACCGCGGTCCGCGCCGCGCCGGGGGTGGTGGCGGTGTTTACGGCCGAAGACATACCCGGCGAGAATAATGTCGGCCCGGTCTTCCATGACGACCGGCTCTTCGCCGAGGACGAGATCCTCTGCCCCGGCCAGCCGCTGTTCGTGGTCGCCGCGACCAGCACCCGCGCCGCCCGCGTCGCTGCGCGGCTGGCGAAGGTCGAAATCGAGCCGCTTCCCGCCCTCGTCACGATCGCCGAGGCGCTCGAAGCAGGTTCCGAGCTCGAGCCGCCGCAGCGGATGGCGCGCGGCGACGCTGCGGCAGCGCTGGGCGGCGCGGCGCATCGCCTGTCGGGGACGCTCGAAATGGGCGGCCAGGAGCATTTCTACCTCGAAGGCCAGGCGGCGCTCGCCGTGCCGGGCGAGCGGGGCCAGATCCATGTCGTCAGCTCGACCCAGCATCCGAGCGAGGTCCAGCACCTGATCGCGGAACTGCTCGGCCTCCGCAGCGCCGACGTGACCGTCGAGGTGAGGCGGATGGGCGGCGGGTTCGGCGGCAAGGAGACCCAGGCCGCCGCTTATGCCGCCGCCTGCGCGCTGGTCGTCGCCAAGACCGGCCGACAGGCCAAGATCCGCGCCGACCGCGACGACGATATGGCGATGACCGGCAAGCGCCACGATTTCAGGGCGGACTATGATGTCGGCTTCGACGGCGAGGGCCGGATCGAGGGCATAAGCATCACCCTCGCCGCGCGCTGCGGCGCCACTGTCGACCTCAGCCTCGCGATCAGCGACCGCGCCATGTTCCACGCCGACAATTGCTATTTTCTGCCCGCGGTCGAGATCGTCTCGCATCGCCTGAAGACGCACACGGTCTCCAACACCGCCTTTCGCGGCTTCGGCGGGCCGCAGGGGATGATGGCGATCGAAAGAGTGATGGACGCGATCGCCGCTTATCTCGGGCTCGATCCGCTCGCCGTCCGTCGGGCAAATCTCTACGGCCCCGGCCGCGACGTGACGCCCTATCACATGGTGGTCGAGGACAATGTCGCGCCGGAGATCATCGCAGAGCTGGCCGAAAGCGCGGACTATGCGGCTCGGCGCGAGGCGGTCGCGGCGTTCAACGCCGGCCACAAGATCCTCAAGAAGGGCCTCGCGCTGACGCCGGTCAAGTTCGGGATCAGCTTCACCACCACCCATCTCAACCAGGCCGGGGCGCTGGTGCTGGTCTATGCCGACGGATCGATCCACCTCAACCACGGCGGCACCGAGATGGGCCAGGGGCTGATGATCAAGGTCGCCCAGGTGGTGGCGGACGCCTTCGGTGTGCCGATCGAGACGGTGAAGGTCAGCGCGACGCGCACCGACAAGGTGCCCAACACCTCGGCCACCGCCGCCTCGTCGGGCTCGGACCTCAACGGCATGGCCGCGCAGAGGGCCGCCGAGACGATCCGCGAACGGCTCGACACCTTCGCCGCCGGGCAGCCGGGGTCGGAGGAGTGGAGCTTCGCCGAGCTCTGCCGCCGGGCGCATCTCGCGCGCATCCCGCTGTCGGCGACCGGCTTCTATGCGACGCCCAAGATCCATTACGACCGGGCCAGTCATCGGGGCCGCCCGTTCCTCTATTTCGCTTATGGCGCGGCCTTGAGCGAGGTCGTGATTGACACGCTCACCGGCGAGCACAAGGTCGTCGCGGTCGACATCCTCCACGACGTCGGCCGCTCGCTCAACCCGGCGATCGACCTCGGCCAGATCGAGGGCGGCTTCATCCAGGGCATGGGCTGGCTGACGACGGAGGAGCTGGTCTTCGACGACCGCGGCCATCTGCTCACCCACGCGCCCTCCACTTACAAGATTCCGACCGCCAACGACCGCCCGGCGCGGATGGCGATCGCGATCTGGGAGCGCGGACGCAATGAGGAGCCCACCATCCACCGCTCCAAGGCGGTCGGCGAGCCGCCTTTGATGCTCGCCATCTCGGTCTTCTCGGCCCTGACCCAGGCCGTCGCGGCGGCCGCGCCCGGCAAGGGCCTGCCGAAGCTGGACGCCCCCACCACGCCGGAGCGCATCCTCGCCGCGATCGACGAGCTCAGGGCCCGCGATGATTGACTGGACCCGCCAGGCCCGCGAAGCTCTGAGCCAGGGCCCTGCGGCGCTGGTCACCGTCCTCGCCACCGAGGGTTCCGCCCCCCGCGGCCCGGGGGCGCGCATGGTCGTTACCGAAACCGGCCTTGCGGGCTCGATCGGCGGCGGCAGGCTCGAGCATCAGTTGACGGCGCAGGCGCGGGCGATCCTCGCGCTCGCGCCGGGAAGCTGGCGCGTCCAGGACTATCCCCTGGGGCCGCTGCTCGGCCAATGCTGCGGCGGGCGGGTCCGGCTGCTGGTCGAGCATCTGGCCGACGTGCCCGACGGCGAAGGCCCGTTCGAAGTCACCCTGTCCGATCGAGTCGAGCGTCGGTTGTCCAAAGGCGAAAGCCGGGGAACGATTGGCGCGAGGGGGCCGCTGCCGGTCGCGGGCGCGCATTTCCTCGAGCCGCTCGAGACCGAGTCCCTCCCCGTCCACCTCTTCGGGGCCGGTCATGTCGGCCGCGCCATCGTCTCCCAAGCGGCCGGCCTACCGCTCCATATCGCCTGGTATGACACCCGCCCCGAGATGGCGGAGACTCCGGGAGTCGTTCTCGCCGACGAGGACGGGATGGTCGCCGCGGCCGGTGGCGCAGCCGACGATGCGGCGGTCGTCATCATGACCCATGATCACGGGCTCGATTATCGCCTCACCGCCGCCGCCCTCGGCGGCCGGGCGCGCTTCGTCGGGCTGATCGGCTCTGAGACCAAGCGCGCCCGCTTCCTCTCGCGGCTCGCGGCCGATGGCGTCGACTCCGCGCGCCTGACCTGTCCGATCGGCCTGCCCGGCATAGAAGGCCGGCAGCCGGAGGTGATCGCGATCGCCACGCTCGCGCAATTGCTCATGCTGAGTAACGCCGCATGAAGGCCTTTCGCGGCGAGATATTGAGCGTTCCCGACGATCCGGCCGTGGCGGGGGCCGAGGCGATCCGCCATTTCGAGGACGGCTTGCTCGTCGTGGAGGACGGTCTCGTCCTCGCCTGCGGCCCCCGGGCCGATCTCGCCGACAGGTTCGCCGACGTCCCGGCCGAATGGCTGAACGGGCTGATCGTCCCCGGCCTGGTCGACGCCCATGTCCACTATCCGCAGATCGAGTGCATCGCCTCGCACGGCGAGCAGCTCATGCAATGGCTCGAACGCCACATCTTTCCAGCCGAAAAGGCCTTCGCCGACCGCGGCCACGCCGATGCGGTGGCCGCCTTCTTCCTCGACGAATTGCTCCGCCACGGCACCACCAGCGCGCTCGTCTTCGCCACCGTCCACGCCGGCTCGGTCGACGCCTTGTTCGAAGCCGCGCTGACACGCGACATGCGGATCGTCTCCGGCAAGGTGCTGATGGATCTGGGCCCCAACGGCCTGCGCGACAGCGTCGCCTCCGGCCGCGCCGACACCGAGGCTTTGATCGCCCGGTGGCGCGGCCGCGGCCGCCTCGGCTATGCCGTCACGCCGCGCTTCGCGCCCACCTCCAGCGCCGAGCAGCTCGCCGACGCGGGAGCGCTCGTCGCCGCTCACCCGGACGTGCTGATGCACACCCACCTCTCCGAGAATCCGGGCGAGATCGATTTCGTCGCCAGCCGCTTTCCGGAGGCCGCCGACTATCTCGACGTCTACGACCGTTTCGGCCTAGTCGGACCGCGCTCGGTCTTCGCCCATTGCGTCCACATGACCGACCGGGCGCTGTCGCGCATGGCGGAGGCGGGCGCCGGCATCGCCTTCTGCCCGACCAGCAACATGTTCCTCGGCTCGGGCCTGTTCGATCTGGCTTTGGCCGATCGTCACCGCGTCAGGCTCGGCATCGGCACCGATATCGGCGCCGGCACGACCCTCTCGATGCTGCACACGCTCGGCGAGGCATACCGAACCTGCCAGCTGAGGGGCGCCAGCCTCGACCCTTTCCGCGCGCTCCACCTCGCCACCGCCGGCGGCGCCCGCGTCATCGGCATCGCCGACCGAGTCGGCGCGCTGCTGCCCGGCCAGGAGGCCGATTTCATCGTCCTCGATTCGACGGCCACGCCCCTGCTCGCCCGCCGCTGCGCCGGCGCCTCGCTCCACGACCGGCTGTTCGCCCTGCAGGTTCTGGGCGACGACCGCGCCATCGCCGCTAGCTATTTGCGCGGACGGCGGGCGTATCACAGAGCGAATTGAGGCGATTGGCGCGCCCGGCAGGATTCGAACCTGCGACCCCAAGCTTAGAAGGCTCGTGCTCTGTCCAACTGAGCTACGGGCGCGCGCCCCGCCCGTCTAGCGCGCTTTGCCGTGGAGCGGAACCGCGCTAGCGTCTGCGCGCATGGCGGAGGGCGAGCTGAGGGCGGTCGAAGGGGCGGCGTTGAAGGGCGCCCATTTCCGCTATTACGATCTGGTGATGGCGGCGTTTGTTGCCGTCCTTCTGCTTTCCAACGTGATCGGCGCCGGCAAGGTGGCGACGCTGACGCTGCCCGGGATCGGCGCCTGGCCGTTCGGCGCCGGCATTCTGTTCTTCCCGGTCGCCTATGTGATCGGCGACGTGCTGACCGAAGTCTATGGCTATGCCCGCGCACGCCGCTGCATCTGGGCCGCCTTCGCGGCCTTGCTGTTCATGGCGCTGATGAGCTGGGTGGTGGTGAAGCTGCCGCCGGCGCCGGGCTGGACCGGCCAGGCCGCCTATGAGGCGGTGTTCGGCCAGGTGCCGCGCATCGTCCTCGCCTCGATTCTCGCCTTCTGGGCGGGCGAGTTCGCCAACAGCCTGGTCCTCGCCAAGATGAAGCTGCGAACCCAGGGCCGGCATTTGTGGATGCGCACGATCGGCTCGACCGTCGTCGGCCAGGGGATCGACAGCCTGATCTTCTATCCGCTCGCTTTCTGGGGCGTGTGGGACTCGCAGACCCTGCTCATCGTCCTTCTTACCCAATGGGCGCTGAAAGTGAGCTGGGAAGCGGCGCTGACGCCGGCCACTTATGCCGCCATCGGCTTCCTCAAGCGGCGCGAGGGCATCGACGTCTACGATCGCGGCACCGATTTCACGCCGTTCCGGGCGCGGGTCTGAGCCGAAGAGCCGGCCTGGCCGGATCGGCACCAAATCGGAGTCATCTGTGGTCCCGGTCGGGTTGGTTGGATCGGCTCGCGATGATATGAATCCCTCTGTGGAGGTGGTCGCCATGAGATTCGAAACACCCAAAATTCTCCAGGTCAACAGTCCCGACGGAGTTCGCGTCCTGGTCGACCTCAGCGGTGTCAAGATGAGGAAGAACCAGCAGGCGGCGCTTGGCAAGATCGTCAGCCGCGGCGGCCCCTCGGGACTGACGCGCAAGGAATGGGACTCGGTCAAAGATCTGCGGGCCCGCATCGGCGGCGGCGGCGGCGAGGTCGCCCTGATCGTCCGCTTCGATTGCAAGTGGGTCCGCATCGACGAGGCCAGCCTGTCTTTCGACGACGTGGTGAATCCTGCCTGATCCGACGCCGCCCGCGGCGCAGGGCGACTGGCGGGATGTCGTCGACGCGGCGGTCCTGCTCGAGCGGAATCCCGGCGGCCTGGCGTTGCTGCCGGTCGAGGGCTGGATAGGGCTCGCCTGCGCCGCAGCGGAGCAGGTGCCGGCCTTCCGCTGCTGCGAGCGCGTTTTCGCCGCCGCCGTCGCGACTTTCGACCCGGCCGTTCGCCCGGTCTTCAGCGACGATGCCGGGGAGCCGTGCGGGGAGCCGCTTTATTGCGGCTCGCGGGCGCTCCTCCTCGGGCTGGACGCGCCGTTCGGCTGGGCGGCGGCCGAGGTCGCGACCCGCACCTGCGCGGCGCTTCATTTCGGCGAGAGGCGGGAGGCGTCCGACGGCCTGGTGATGCTCGGCCTCCACACCCACGCCGGCGCGGGCGTCGAATCGCCTTATGCGCGTTTCGAGCGGCAGGCCGTCCGCTATCTCGAGATCTTCGGACGCATCTTCGCCGACGATTATGTGGAGCGGATGCTGGCGTGGAGGCGCGGTGAGTTCCGTCTCGCCCACGCCTAGCCGCCACCCGCTCGCCAGGGCGCTCGCCTGGATCGAGCGCCATCGGGCGGAATTCGCCTTGCCGGCCGGACCGATCACGGAAGCGACGCTGAGAGCGCTGAAGCCCCTGGGCGAAATGGTGCTGATCGCCGAGAAGCTGGTGCAGCGCGATCGCGCGCACGCCGCGCGCAGCCGTCGCCTGCTGGCCTGGGCGTGGGACGAGCTCGGCCAGGGCGACGTCCTGCTGCATATTCTCGCCGCCAAGCCGGACCTGATCGTGCTGAGCACGGTCTATGCCTCGTTCGCGCAATGCGGCTTCGCCAATGAGCGGCTGGCCTATGCGATCGGGCAGATCCACGATCTCCCGGCGAGCCGCGCCATCGAATTTCCGAAATGGCGGCGCCTCGACGTCTGCCACGCCATGGCCAGCCTGCGCGGGGAGCGGATGGCGGACGACGCCCTGGAAGGGTCGTGGCTCGCCCACCGGCCGGAGCCGTGGCTGCTCGGCGAGGACGCCGCTTATGCGGTCACCCACGAAATTTTCTACGCCACCGATTATGGCCGCCATCCGCGCGGCGTCCCGACGGAGCTGCGCGACTATCTGGAGCTTTGGCTGCCGGCCTGGCTGCGCATCTACGAGCGGCGCAACAATTTCGACCTGTTCGCCGAGCTGCTGATGTCGGCCGCCTATCTCGGTCTCGAGTCGATCTACCGGGAGCACCTGCCGCGCCTGCTGAGCGAGCAAGCGCAAGACGGCTCCTTCCCCGGCCCGGCCGGCTCGGCGGCCACGCAGATCACCGCCGCGACCCCCGACCGGCGTGCGAACTTCCTGCGCAACTACCACACGACCCTGGTCGGCATGCTGGCGCTGGACGCCGGCTGAGACCTGACGCCGGGCGAGACGCGGGTCGAGGGCGGCAGGCCCTTCAGCCGATCGCCTCGAGCAGCCCCTCGAACAGCCGCCTGCCATCGGTCCGGCCGTGCGCCGGCTCCACCATCCGCTCCGGGTGCGGCATCATGCCGAGCACGTTGCCGGCCTCGCTGACGATGCCGGCGATGGCTCGGGCGGAGCCGTTGACCTCGTCGGCATAGCGGAACGCGATGCGGCCTTCGCCCTCGAGGCGGTCGAGCGTCCCGGCATCGGCCTGGTAATTGCCGTCATGATGGGCGACCGGGATGGTGATCGTCTCGCCCGCTTCGTAGCGGCTGGTGAAGGCGGTCTGGCTGTTCTCGACGGTCAGCGGCACGTCGCGGCAGACGAAGTGCAGGCCGGCATTGCGCATCAGCGCGCCGGGCAGCAGGCCCGTTTCGGTCAGGATCTGGAAGCCGTTGCAGACCCCGAGCACGGCGACGCCGCGCGCCGCCGCCTCGGTCACCGCGCGCATCACCGGCGAACGGGCGGCCATCGCGCCGGAGCGCAGATAGTCGCCGTAGGAGAAGCCGCCGGGGATGGCGATCAGGTCGAGGCCGTCGGGCAATTCGGTCTCCCGGTGCCAGACCATCGCCGGCCGAGTGCCGGTCACATCCTCCAGCGCCACCGCCAGGTCGCGGTCGCAATTGGAGCCGGGGAAGACGATGACGGCGCTGTTCACGCCCCCGTCTCCGCCGCCTCGCGCTCGATCCGGAAATTCTCGATGACGGTATTGGCGAGCAGCTTGCGGCACATCGCCTCGACTTCCTCGTCGCCGACGCCATCGGCGAGATCGAGCTCGATCAGCTTGCCGGCGCGGACGTCGTTTATGCCGGCGAAGCCGAGCCCTTCGAGGGCGTGGTGGATGGCCTTGCCCTGCGGGTCGAGCACGCCGTTCTTCAAGGTGACGTAGACGCGGGTCTTCATGGCCGCCCTATGCCGCCAAAGCCGGTGCCGGCACAAGCGTCCAGAGCCCGCCCGCCGGCTTTTGCGGCGGTCGCGGCCGGGAACTGCGCGCCGCTTGTGGCGGTGCCCGGCAAGGCCTATCTTCCTGTCATGGCCGAAACCTCCGCAATCGCCCTCACTCCCGCCGCCGCGGCGCGCGTCGCCGCGATCGCCGAGCGGCAGGGCAAGGCGCCGATCCTGCGCCTGAGCGTCGAGGGCGGCGGCTGCGCCGGCTTCACCTACCGCTTCGGCCTCGCCGACGAGATCGAGACCGACGACCTCGTCGCCGGCGAGGGCGGGGTCACTCTGGTGGTCGACCCGATGACCCACGATCTGGTGAAGGGCGGCGCGGTCGATTATGTCGAGAGCCTTGGCGGCGCGGCCTTCCAGGTGAGAAACCCGAACGCGGCCTCGGGCTGCGGCTGCGGATCCAGCTTCTCGGTCTAGCGTCATCCCGGCGAAGGCCGGGATCCCGGCGGGAGTTCGCACGACGGTGCGTCCGGCGCCTATTCCGTCCGGGGATGCCAGCCTTCACTGGCATGACGGGGTCGGCGCCGCTATCTCCGCCCCGATGAAGATCGTCAGCTACAATCTGAACGGCATCCGCGCCCGGTTGCCGCGGCTGGTCGAATATCTCCAGGAGGAGAAGCCGGACGCGCTCTGCCTGCAGGAGATCAAGTGCGCCGACGACGCCTTCCCGATCGGCGACGTTCGCGGCGCCGGCTATGACGGCGTCTGGCACGGCCAGAAGGGGTTCAACGGCGTCGCCATCCTCACTCGCGCCGACGCACCGCCGCCTCAGCTTCGCCGGGTCGGGCTGCCCGGCGATCCCGACGACACCCACAGCCGCTATATCGAGGCCGAGGTCGGCGGGGTGGTGATCGGCTCGCTCTATCTGCCGAACGGCAATCCGGTCGGCACCGAGAAGTTCGCCTACAAGCTCGCCTGGATGGAGCGGCTGCGCGAGCATGCCCAGGGGCTGCTCGCCGAGGAGCGGCCGGCGGTCCTGGCCGGCGACTGGAACGTCATCCCGACCGACAGCCATGACGACGTCTTTTCGGTGCGGGCGATGCAGCATGACGCCCTGATGCAGCCCGAGAGCCGCGCCGCCTTCCGCCGCATCCTCCATGCCGGCTGGACCGACGCGATCCGGGCCCGCCATCCCGACGGCGCCGTCTACACCTTCTGGGACTATACGGCCGGCTGCTGGCAGCGCGACGCGGGCTTCCGGATCGATCACCTCCTGCTCTCGCCGCAGGCCGCCGACCGTCTGCTCGATGCCGGCGTCGACAAAAGCTATCGCGGCCGCGAGAAAGCGAGCGACCACGCGCCGACCTGGGTCGCGCTCGAAGAGTGACAGTCACTAGTGACAGTCACTAGTGACTGTCACCAATGAACTTGGAAGGATGCCGATGCAGTCCTGGACCCGCCGCCATTTCCTCGGTTCCGCCGGCGCCGTCGCCGTGCTCCCGCTGTTGCCGGGCTGCGCGAGCAAGAGCGCTCGCGGCGCGCTGCCTTCCGTCGAGGCGATGCTGAGCGGCATGGCCGAGCAATTGCTCGCCGAATATCCGGAGAACGCGACCACGCTCGGCCTCGACAAGGACGCCCGCGCCGGGCTGAAGTCGAAGCTCACCGATCGCTCGCTGCACGGCCGCGCTCGGCTCGCCGGGGCGGCGGCGGACCGGCTGCGGCGGCTCGAGGCCGCCTCGGCGGCCGCGCCGGACGACATCGACCTGGGGGTTACAGAGGCGGCGCACCGGCTGGCCGTGGAAGGCTTCCGCTTTCCCTATGGCGACGTCGTCACCCTCAACCAGAATCTGTCCTACCGCAACGCGCCCTATGTGGTGGCGCAGAATACCGGCGCGTTCGTCGAGGTACCCGATTTCCTCGACAGCAACCATATCGTCGAGACGGCGGCCGACGCCGAGGCCTATCTGGCGCGGCTCGAAGCCTATGCCGGAGCGCTCGACGGCGAGACCGAGCGGCTGGCGCACGACCGCGGGATCGGCGTCGTCGCTCCCGACTTCCTGCTCGACAAGACGCTGAAGCAGATGAAGGGCGCCCGGGCCCAGCCGGTCGGCGAATGGGGCCTGGTGACCTCGCTGGCCCGGCGGACGGCCACGATCCCGGGCGACTGGCGCAGTCGGGCGCTGGCGCTGGCGCGCGACAAGGTCGCGCCGGCGATGGACCGGCAGATCGCCGAGCTCGGCCGTCACCGCGCCCGCGCCGACGGCCGCGCCGGCGTGTGGAAGCTGCCCGACGGCGAGGCTTATTACGCCTGGGCGCTGAGGGCGGCGACGACCAGCAGCCTCGCTCCGGCCGAGGTCCATAAGATGGGCCTGGCGCAGGTCGCCGAGCTGCAGGCGCGGATGGACGCCTTGCTCCGGGCGCAGGGTCTCACCCGGGGCACGGTCGGCGAGCGGATGACGGCGCTCGGCGAGGATCCGAAGCACCTCTTCCCCAACAATGACGAGGGCCGCCGGCAGATACTCGATTATATCAACGGGCGCATTGCCGACATCCGGACGCGCCTGCCGCGCGCCTTCGCGACGCTCGTCAGGGGTAGCCTGATCGTCAAGCGGGTGCCGCCGGAGATCGAGGCGGGGGCTCCGGGTGGCTATGCCGCGGCCGGCACGATCGACGGCTCGGTACCCGGCAATTATTATATCAACCTGCGCGACACCGCGCTGTGGCCGCGCTTCGGCCTGCCGACCCTCACCTATCACGAAGGCATACCGGGCCATATCTGGCAGGGCGAATATACGTACAAATTGCCGCTGATCCGCTCGCTGCTCGCCTTCAACGCTTATTCCGAAGGCTGGGCGCTGTACGCCGAGCAGCTCGCCGACGAGCTCGGCGTCTATGAGGGCGACCCGCTCGGGGAATTGGGCTACCTCCAGTCGCTATCGTTCCGAGCCTGCCGACTCGTCGTCGACTCAGGCCTCCACGCCCAGCGCTGGACCCGAGCAAAGGCGATCCAGTGGTTCGCGACCACCAACGGCTCGACCGTCGAGGAGGTGCAGGGCGAGGTCGACCGCTACTGCGCCTGGCCCGGCCAGGCCTGCGGCTACAAGGTCGGCCACAGCGAGATCGTGAGGCTGAGGGAGAAAGCGAAGGCGGCGCTGGGCGGGCGGTTCGATTTGAGGACGTTCGACGACGCTCTGGTGTTGGGCGGCAACGTGCCGCTGACTTTGCTGGAGGGGGTGATCGACCGCTACATTGCGAAGGTGCGAGGGTAGGACCGCCGCCGCGAAGCCTTTGCCGGCCCCTGCCCCTTCCGCCCTCTGCCACGCCGCGCCGGCAAGCAGCCGGGCCTCGCCCCGGGTCAGCGCCCGCGGCAAGCGACCGCGCCCGCGGCGGTTGCATCTCAAGCTCCGCGAACGGCGGTCCTTATCATGCTCTCGGTCGGGCTCCGGGTCGGCGAGCTCGTCCGGCTTCGGCCCGGCGATTACGATCCGGACAGCGGCGGCCTCCACGTCCGCGGCAAGGGCCGGCGCGAGCGCGGTCGACCTGCGCGTGCTGCAGCGGCTGCTCGGCCACGAGAATATCGCGACCACTGCGCTCTACGCCCATGTCGGCGACGGCGGGCTTCGCCGGGCGCTGGCCCGGGCCGGATTGCTCGCGGGACTGTCGGCCGGCTGAGCGGTTCGTGCAAAAATTTGCAGTGCCTTCGCGCCGGCCCGCCGCGCGTTCTGCAAAAATTTGCAAAGAGCCGGGAGGGCGCGGCGACGGCGGCCTTGGAAAGGGCGCGGGGCCGCACCGCCAGCGCCGGCCGGGCCTGCCGAAGCCGGCCATGCGGAAGTCGGAAAGAAACGATTTTCAGCGATTCCGAGCGTCTTGTTGCGATCGGTATCGAATCTTGCAGATTCTAATTCCTGTCGTGAAATCAATGGTTTGGCGCAAAGCGGCAATCGGCTCCGACATCGTTTTCCAAGGGGCTCCCACCACGAATTCCCCGGTTTCCGGCAGAAAGCCTGTTCCACCTATGTTCCACGTGGAACGCACTTGCGAAACGTTGCGTGGTTACGGAAAACCCGGCGCCAGGCCTCAGCGGATCTCCGCCAGGTCGATTCCCTTCGTCTCCCGCGCCAGCAGGGCGCTGAGGCCGCTGATCGCGCAGGCGGTGCCGACGTAGACCGCCACCGGCACAGCCGAGCCATGTTCCCGGTAGAGCCACAGCGCCACGATCGGCGCCAGCGAGCCGGCGAAAATCGAGGTCAGCTGGTAGGCGATCGAGACTCCCGAATAGCGGATGCGGGTCGGGAACAATTCGGTGATGAACGCCGCCTGCGGGCCGTACATGGCGCCGTGGAGGACCAGCCCGGCGACCAGCGCCAGCACGATCAGCCGCGGGTCGCCGCTGGCCAGCATCGGGAAGAAAGCGAAGATGAAGGCGGCGAGGCCGAGCCCCCCGAAGGCGTAGACCGGCCGTCGGCCGATGCGGTCCGAGAGACGGGCGAACAGCGGGATGGCGAAGAACTGGACGGCGGCGCCGATCAGGAGGGCGTTGAGGGCGAGGCTGCGGCTCTCGGCGGCGACGTCGACGAGGAAGGTGAGCGAGAAGACGGTCAGGATGTAGTAGGAGATGTTCTCGCCGACCCGGAGGCCCGCGCCGAGGACGATGGCGCCGGGCCGCTCGCGCAGGACGTCCATCGCCGGCAGCTTCGGGGGCGCCTCGGCCTCGTCGAGCGCCTTCTCGAACATCGGGCTCTCCTCGACCCGGTTGCGGATGTACCAGCCGACGACGACCAGCAGCGCCGAGAGCAGGAAGGGGATCCGCCAGCCCCAGGCGAGGAAATCGGCCTCGCTCTGAAGCGACGCGATCAGCGCCAGCACTCCGGCCGAGAGCAGGCTGCCGGCCGCGACCCCCGCCTGAGGCCAGCTCGCCCAGAAGCCGCGGCGGGCCGAATCGCCATGCTCGGCCGCCATCAGCACCGCCCCGCCCCATTCCCCGCCGACCGCGAAGCCCTGGACGAGTCGAAGCAGGATGAGCCCGGCCGGCGCCCAGATCCCGATCTGGGCATAGGTCGGAAGAAGCCCGATCAGCACCGTCGCGACCCCCATCAGGATCAGGCTCAGCATGAGCAGGCGCTTGCGGCCGATGCGGTCGCCGAAATGGCCGAAGACGATTCCGCCGAGCGGCCGGGCGACGAAGCCGACCGCGTAGGTCGCGAAAGCGAGCAGGGTTCCGACGAACGGGTCGTAGGACGGGAAGAAGAGCTTGTTGAAGACGAGCGCGGCGGCCGAGCCGTAGAGGAAGAAATCATACCATTCGATGGTGGTGCCGATCATGCTCGCGGCGACCACCCGGCGCAGCCGCGCCGGCTGCCATTCGTCGCTCTTGTGCAGGCTTGCCACCCTCGCTCCTCCCGGCTCTGGGGATCAGCCTAAGCGCAAGCCGGCGCCCAGCGCCAGCACTTGCCGCGAAGCGGGCGCGGGCGTAGCGGCGCGGCATGCGCCTGTTATCCCTGCTGCTCCTCTTCCTCGCCGGCGCCTGCGCCACCGCTCCCCGCGAAGCTCCGGACCTCGCCCGCTGGAAGGCGCAGGCGGAACGGGTGACGATCACGCGCGACGATTGGGGGATCGCCCACGTGCGCGGCCGGACCGACGCCGACGCCGTGTTCGGGATGATCTACGCCCAGGCCGAGGACGACTTCAACCGGGTCGAGACCAACTATCTGACCGCGCTCGGCCGGACCGCGGAGGCGGAAGGGGAGAAGGCGATCTGGGCCGATTTGCGCGCCCGGCTCTACATGGACCCGGACGACCTCAGGGCGCGCCATGCAGCGAGCCCGGACTGGCTGAAGCGGCTGATGCAAGCCTGGGCCGACGGGCTGAACCACTATCTCGCGACCCACCCCGATGTCCGCCCCCGCGCCATCGCCCGCTTCGAGCCGTGGATGGCGCTCAGCTTCACCGAGGGCAGCATCGGCGGCGACATCGAGCGGATCGACCTCGCCGGGCTCGAGGCCTTTTACGCGAAGCGCGGACGGGCGCTCGCCGCGGCTGCGCCGGCTTACGATCCCGAGCCGCGCGGCTCGAACGGATTTGCGATCGCGCCTTCCAACACCGCCGACGGGCATGCGCTGCTGCTGATCAACCCGCATACCAGCTTCTTCTTCCGCTCCGAGCTGCAGGTGACCAGCGGGGAGGGGCTCAACGCTTATGGCGCTGCCACCTGGGGGCAGTTCTTCATCTACCAGGGCTTCAACGACCAGGCGGGGTGGATGCACACGTCGAGCGGCGTCGACGTCGTCGACGAATTTCTCGAGACGGTCGAGCAGAAGGACGGCCGGCTGTTCTACCGCTACGGCAACGAGCTTCGTCCGATCGAGACGAAGACGGTCACGATCGCCTACCGCACCGCCGACGGCAGCATGGCCAGCCGCCGGTTCGAGACCTACCGCACCCATCACGGCCCGATCGTGCGCCTGGCCGGCGGCAAATGGGTTGCGTTCGCGATGATGCACAAGCCGGTCGAGGCCCTCCAGCAATCCTATCTGCGCACCAAGGCGCGCGATTATGCGTCGTTCGTCGAGGTCGCGGAGCTGAAGGCGAATTCGTCGAACAACACGATCTTCGCCGACGCCAAGGGCGAGATCGCCTATCTCCACCCGCAATTCATCCCGGTGCGCGACGACCGCTTCGACTATACCAGGCCCGTCGACGGCAGCGATCCGCGTACCGACTGGCGCGGGCTCCACGCGCTGAGCGAGGTGCCGCACCTGCTCAACCCGCCCAACGGCTGGATCCAGAACACCAACAACTGGCCCTATTCGGCGGCGGGGCCGTACAGCCCGAAGCAGCGGGACCATCCGCGCTACATGGACACGTTCGGCGAAACCCCGCGTGGCCTGCAGGCGGTGCGGCTGCTTCAGGAAAAAAGGCAATTCACCATCGAAGGGCTGCAAGAGGCTGCCTATGACGGCTATCAGCCGGCCTTCGCCCGCCTGATCCCGGGCCTCGTCGCCGCGTGGGACGGGACGGCCGCGGCCAACCCGCTCAAGCGCCGCCTCGAAGGGCAGATCGCCGCGCTCAGGGGCTGGGACCATCGCTGGAGCGTCGCTTCGGTGCCGACGACGCTGGCCATGTCCTGGGGCGAGCATTTGTGGGCCGAGGTGCGCAGGGACGGGCAGCCGCCGATGGTGCCGATCGACCTGATCGACGCGCTGCCTCCCCAGCGCAAGCTGGAGGCGCTGGCGGCGGTGTCGGAGCGGCTGGAACGCGACTTCGGCCGCTGGGCGGTGCCGTGGGGCGAGATCAACCGCTTCCAGCGCCTCACTGGCGACATCGTCCATCAATTCTCCGACGCCGGCCCAAGCCTTCCGGTCGGCTTCACCTCCGGCCGCTGGGGCTCGCTCGCCTCGTTCGGCGCGGCGCCGCGGGGCGGCTCGAAACGGTGGTACGGCACCGGCGGCAACAGCTTCGTCGCCGTCGTCGAGTTCGGCCCAAGGGTGCGGGCCAGGGCGGTGACGGCGGGCGGCGAGAGCGGCCATCCCGGCTCGCCCCACTTCAACGACCAGGCCGGGCGCTACGCGACCGGCAAGCTGCGCGAGGTCTATTTCTACCCGGACCAGCTCGAGGGCCACACCGAGAGAAGCTACCGGCCGGGGCAGTGATTGCCTCCCCACCGCTTCTCGGCAGGGAGGCAATCAGCGGGCGAATTCGTCCGCGGCGCGGATCAGGCCGTCGAGCACGCCCGGTTCGTTGAACAGATGGCCCCCGTCCGGGACGATCTCCAGCTTCGCCTCGGGCCAGGCTTTGTGCAGGTCCCAGGCGGCCGCGGGCGGGGTGCACATGTCGTGGCGGCCCTGGACGATGACGCCGGGAATATCGCGCAGGCGGCCGGCGCCGGCGATCAGCTGGCCTTCGTCGAGCCAGCCGCGATTGATCATATAATGGTTCTCGATCCGGGCGATGGCGATGGCGAAATCGTCGCTGGTATGCTGCTCGATCACCGCCGGGCTGGGCAGCAGGGTGACCGTCTCCGCCTCCCACCGGCTCCAGGCCTTGGCGGCGGCGAGCTGCGTCGCGCGGTCGGGATCGGTGAGGCGGCGCTGATAGGCGGCGACGAGGTCGTCCCGCTCGGCCTCAGGAATCGGGTCGAGGAAGGCCTCCCATTTGTCCGGATAAACTTCGGAAGCGCCATAGCGGTAGAGCCAGTCTAGCTCGCTCTGGCGGAAGGTGAAGATGCCGCGCAGCACCAGCTCGGTGACGCGCTGCGGATGGGTCTCGGCATAAGCCAGCGCCAGGGTCGATCCCCAGGAACCGCCGAACACCATCCAGCGCTCCCACCCTGTCTGCTCGCGCAGCCGCTCCATATCGTCGACGAGGTGCCAGGTGGTGTTCGCTTCGAGCGAGGCGTGGGGGGTGGAGCGGCCGCAGCCGCGCTGGTCGAACAGGAGAATGTCGTACCGGGCCGGGTCGAACTGGCGGCGATGGTCGGGGCTGCAGCCGGCGCCGGGGCCGCCGTGCAGAAAGACGACGGGCTTGGCGCCGGGCGTGCCGCACCGTTCCCAATGGAGGCTGTGGCCATCGCCGACGTCGAGCCGGCCGGTCTCGTAGGGCTCGATCGGCGGATAAAGGGTGCGGCGCTCAAGCACGGTCATGTTCCTTTCCCCGTCACCCCGGACCTGATCCGGGGTCCTCTTCTTGTGGCGGGGATTAGAAGGAAAGGTGGATGCCGGATCAAGCCCGGCATGACGGAAGCCTAGAAGCTCAGCTCCTCGTAGATGCGGCCGACTTCGCCCTGCCATTCGCCATGATAGCGTTCGAGCAGTACCTCCGCCGGCGTGGTGCCGCGGGCGACGATCTCGCGCAGCGGATCGAGGAAGCCGGATTCGTTGTCGCCGGCGGCGTTGAGGCGGGCGCGGGCGTTGAGGCCGGCTTCGGCGATGCCGAGCACGCGGGCGGCAAGGTCGCGCAGCGGCTCGCCCGAGGGGGTGCGGGCGGCGAGGCCGAGCCGGGGCACCTCGTCGCGCAGGCGCTGGCGCGCAGCGAGCGGCCAGTCCTTCACCTCGTCCCAGGCGGCGTCGAGCGCGCCCTGATCGTAGAGCAGGCCGACCCACAAAGCGGGGAGGGCGCAGATCCGGCTCCAGGGGCCGCCGTCGGCGCCGCGCATCTCGAGGAAGCTCTTCATGCGCACTTCCGGGAAGGCGGTGGAGAGATGGTCGGTCCAGTCGGACAGGCGCGGCTTCTCGCCGGGGAGGGCCGACAGCTCGCCCTTCAGGAAGGCGCGGAAGGACAGGCCGGCGGCGTCGACATAGCGGCCGTCGCGGTAGACGAAATACATCGGCACATCGAGCGCATAGTCGACATAGCTCTCGTAGCCGAAGCCGTCCTCGAACACGAAGGGGAGCATGCCGGTGCGGGCCGGATCAGTGTCGGACCAGATGTGGCTGCGGTAGGAGAGGAAGCCGTTGGGCCTGCCTTCGGTGAAGGGCGAATTGGCGAACAGAGCGGTGGCGAGCGGCTGCAAGGCGAGGCCGACGCGGAACTTCTGAGCCATGTCGGCTTCCGAGCTATAGTCCAGGTTAACCTGTATGGTGCAGGTCCGAAGCATCATGTCGAGGCCGAGCTTGCCCACGCGCGGCATGTGGCGGAGCATGATCTCGTAGCGGCCCTTCGGCATGACCGGCAGCTCGTCCCGGGTCTTGTCGGGCCACATGCCGAGGCCGAGAAAGCCGAGGCCGAGCTTGTCGCCGACTATCTTGACCTGCTCGAGATGGCGCCCCGCTTCGGCGCAAGTCTGGTGGAGAGTCTCGAGCGCCGCGCCCGACAGCTCGAGCTGCCCTGCCGGCTCGAGGCTGACATTGCCGTCCCTGCCCGACAGAGCGATGACCTTGCCGCCTTCCTCGACCGGCTCCCAGCCGAACTCGGTCAGGGCCGAAAGCAGGTCGCGGATGCCGCCGGGCTCGTCGTAGGAAGGGGCGCGGTGGTCGGCGCGGCGGTAGACGAACTTCTCATGCTCGGTGCCGATCCGCCATGCCGGCTCCGGCTTCTCGCCGCGCACGAAGGGCGCGAGCAGGTCGTCGCGGCTCTCGATCGGAGGGTCGGCGCGGGCGGTTTCGGTCCGGGTCGTCATCGCCGCCGCTCTAGCGGCGGGCGCGGAGGGCCGCCAGCCGGTTTCAGCGCGCCACGCTGCGGCTCCAGTCGCCCGCGCTCGCCATCCAGAGCGACACGGCCGCCAGCGCGGCGGTGTCGGCGCGAAGAATGCGCGGGCCGAGGCTCACCGGACGCGCCTGCGGCAGAGCGCGGACCGCGGCGCGCTCCTCGTCGGTGAAACCGCCCTCCGGGCCGATCAGGATCGCGGCCGGGCCCGGTTCGGCGGCCAGCGGCTCGCCGCCCGCCTCGTCGGCGAAGAACAAGCTGCGCTCCGCAGGCCATTCGGCCAGCAGCGTCTCCAGCTTCCGCGGCTCGGCAAGCCCGGCCAGCGCGGTGCGTTCGCATTGCTCGGCCGCCTCGACGATATGGGCGCGCAGCCGGTCCAGGTTGAGCCGGTCGACGATCGTGCGGCGGGTGACGACCGGGACGAGCCGGGCGACGCCCAATTCGGTCGCCTTCTCGACCAGCCAGTCGATCCGCCCGCGCTTGACCGGCGCGAACAGCAGCCACAAATCGGGCACCGCCTCGCGCTCGCGCAGGCGCTCGCCGACAGCGAGGATGACGCGCTTCCTGCCGGCTTCGGCAATCTCGGCGAGCCATTCGCCGGTGCGGTCGTCGAACAATTTGACCCGTGCTCCGAGGCCGAGGCGAAGGACGTTGGCAAGATAATTGGCGGGAGGGCCGTCCAGCGTCAGCGACTCGCCTTGCGCCAGCGTCTGCTCGACGAACAATCGAGGCAGGCTCGCCGGCGGCCAGGCGGGAGTTGCGGGCATCGGAGCACCTAGCCCTTCGTGTCGAGCGAAGTCGAGACAGACCGTCGAGCGAGGCCGAGGCCGGCTTGCCCTCGGGTCCCTTCCGGAGGGCCCTCGACTTCGTTCGCGGCGAACGGATAGGATCGGCCCGATGGCGACCAGCTCCGACAACGATATCGTTCCCGATTCCGAGCGCCGCGGGCTGATCGGCGCGCTCCCCCGGGCGCTGCGGCCCTACGCCTCGCTGATGCGGCTCGACCGGCCGATCGGGGCGTGGCTGCTGTTCTGGCCGTGCGCGTGGAGCGTGGCGCTGGCCGGGATGGGACCGGACGGGGCGCGGCTGCTCCTCTGGTTCGCGCTCGGCGCCTGGGCGATGCGCAGTGCCGGCTGCGTCTGGAACGACATCGTCGACCGCGATCTCGACGCCAGGGTGGAGCGCACCCGGCGGCGGCCCCTGGCAAGCGGCCGGGCCAGGCTCGCCGGCGCCTGGGCGCTCCTCGCCGCGCTTGCTTTGATCGGCCTGGTCGTGCTGCTTCAGCTCACGCGCACGGCGCAGATCGTCGCGCTGGCCAGCCTCGTGCCGGTCGCCGCCTATCCGTTCATGAAACGGATCACCTGGTGGCCGCAGGCCTGGCTCGGCCTGGTCTTCTCCTGGGGGGCGCTGGTCGGCTGGCCGGCGGTGCGCGGCGAGCTCGACGCGACCGCCTTCATCCTCTGGGCGGGGGCGATCTTCTGGGTGATCGGATATGATACGATCTACGCGCTCCAGGACCGGGAGGACGATGCGCTGGTCGGGGTGAAATCTTCGGCGCTCGCACTCGGACGCTACGCGCGGGCCGGAATCGCGTCCTGCTACCTGCTCGCGCTCATTCTATGGGCGCTGGCGCTGTGGCGGGTGCGGCCCGACGGGCTGTCGCTGGTCGCTTTGCTGCCCATGGCCGCGCATCTGGGCTGGCAGGTGGCAAAGCTCAGGCCCGACGAGGGCGCCGACGCTCTGGCCAGGTTCCGGTCGAACCGTTTCGCGGGCTTCATCCTGTTCCTCGCCTGTCTCGTCGTCGGCACCTCCTAGATTTCGGAGGCCATCCACCCTAGGTGGCCCTGATGCTGAGCATCAACGAAGCCGAGGCGCGCGCCGCCGCGCTGGTCGACCGCGCCGTGCGGGCCGGCGCCGACGCCGCCGACGCCCTTTATTTCGCCGATGCCTCGACCGGGCTGCAGGTCCGCCTGGGCGAGCTCGAGGACGTTTCGCGTGCCGAGGGGGAGGCGATGGGGCTGCGCTTCTTCGTCGGCCAACGTTCGGCAAGCGTGTCGTCCTCCGATCTCTCCGATGCGGCGCTCGCCGCCTTGGTCGACCGGGCAGCGGCGATGGCCCGGGAAGCGCCCGAGGATCCCTGGTCGGGGCTCGCGCCCGAGGAGCGGTTGATGCGTGAGCCCGGCATCGACGTCGAGGGCGATGACGGCGCCGATCCTTCGCCGGTCGCGCTCAAGGCGCGCGCCCTCGCCATCGAGGATGCCGGCCGGAGCGTAGCGGGAGTCACCAACAGCGAAGGGGCGGGCGTGAGCGCCGGCCGGACCGTGATCGCGCTCGCCACCAGCCATGGTTTCTGCCGCGGCTATTCGACCAGCGGCTATTCGGCCTCGGCCAGCCTGATTGCCGGCGCGGGCGCCGAGATGCAGCGCGACTACGCCTATCACAGCGTGCGCCATTATGCCGAGCTCGACGACCCGGAGACGATCGGCCGCCGCGCCGCCGAGCGTGCGGTCGCCCGGTTGCGTCCTGCCAAGCTGCCGAGCGGAACGATGCCGGTGCTGTTCGATCCGCGCGTCGGCGGCTCGCTGCTCGGCCATTTGATCGGCGCGATCGGCGGCCCCTCGATCACCCGCCGGACCAGCTTCCTGCTCGACAAGGAGGGGGAGCGGATTTTCCCCGCGGACTTCACGATCTGGGATGATCCGCACCGACGCCGGGGCCTGCGCTCCAAGCCGTTCGACGGCGAGGGGCTGCCGACGCGGCCCTCCACCCTGGTCGAGGCGGGTCGACTGACCGGCTGGCTGCTCGACAGCGCCTCGGCGCGGCAGCTCGGCCGGGCGCCGACCGGCCACGCCACCCGCGCGGCCGGCGGCGGGCCCGGCGTCGGCGCCACCAACGTCCATATCGAGCCGGGGCCGCTGAGCCGGGAGGCGCTGATCGGGGAAGTCGCGCGCGGGCTCTACGTCACCGAGCTGATCGGCCAGGGCGTCAATCCGGTGACCGGCGATTACAGCCGGGGCGCGTCGGGCTTCATCATCGAGAGCGGCCGGCTGGGCCCGCCGGTCGCCGAGATCACCATCGCCGGCAATTTGCTCGACATGTTCGCTACCCTTGTTCCGGCGTCCGACCTCGAGTTCCGCCGCGCCGTCAACGTGCCGACCTTGCGGATCGAGGGAATGACCGTCGCCGGTGCTTGACCAGGTCTCCGCCATCGTCCGCGAGGCGGGCGAGATCGCCGCGGGCCGCTGCGACAGCGATTTCGGCCGCTGGGAAAAGGCGCCCGGCCACCCGGTCTGCGACGTCGATCTCGAGGTCGACGCTTTCCTGCGCGAGCGGCTGACCGCGCTCGATCCGGAAGCGGGCTGGCTGTCGGAGGAGACGCTCGACGCCTCGGACCGGATCGAGCGGCCGCGGCTGTGGGTGGTCGACCCGATCGACGGCACCCGAGACTATCTGCGCGGACGCTCCGGCTGGTGCGTCTCGGTGGCTTTGGTCGAGGATCGGACCCCTTTGATCGGAATCCTCGATGCGCCGGCGCGAGGCGAGCATTGGAGGGCCGAGAAGGGCCGCGGCGCCTGGCGCAACGGCGAACGGCTGCGGGTCAGCGGTCGCCGCGCTCTGGCCGGGGCGCGGGTGCCGGCCGAGCAGCTCAGCGAGGCCGACGCCGATCTCGTCGCCGTGGACCGGCCCAATTCGATCGCGCTGCGCATCGCCCTGGTCGCGGCCGGCGAGGCAGACCTGGCGGCGACACTGAAATGGGGCTTCGAATGGGACATCGCCGCCGCCGCCCTGATCGCCGCCGAGGCGGGCGCAGCGGTGACCGGCGCGCTCGGTCAGCCGCTCGCCTTCAACAGCGCCAGCGGCGAGGCGTTCGGCGTGCTCGCCGCAACTCCCGCCATCCATGCCGCCGCGGCCGAACGGCTTCGGGCGCGGGCGATGGACCTGGTCTAGGCTCCTGGTCGCGTCATCAAGCGGTTTCGCAGCCTCAGCTTCGACATCCCGGCCGCAGCTGCTATGGTCCGTAGCCGAAGGAAGGTGCTCCATGAAGCTCCAGCTCGTCGCCCTGCCGATTCTCGCCGCCGTCGCCGGCCTGGCCCCGCTCCAGGGGCAGGAGCAGGCCGTCCCCGCCGCCACGGCGGAGAGCGGCGAAGGGGGGACCGTTCTCGACTATGGCGAGGATCGCCACGAGCGGATGACCGTCCCGGTCAGCATCGGCGGGCGGGGGCCCTATAATTTCATCGTCGACACCGGTGCCGAGCGCACCTCGATCGCCGAGGAGCTGGCGCGCGACCTCAAGCTCGGCCTCGGCGTCCGCGCCCGGCTGCACAGCATGACTGAGGTCAGCCGCATCCAGACCGTGGTCATCCCCGCGCTGGAGGTCGGCGGCAAGAGGGTCGTCGGGATCAACGCACCGGCGCTCGAACGGCGCAACATCGGCGCCGAAGGCATATTGGGCGTCGATTCCCTGCAGACCCAGCGAGTCTCGTTCGATTTCGCGCGTCAGCAGATGACGGTGACCAACTCGCGCAAGCGCGAGGAGATCTGGCCTGAGGACACGATCGTCGTCACCGCCAAGAACCGGCTCGGCCATTTGATCCTCGTCGACGCCGCGGTCGACGGGCAGAAAGTATGGGTGATCCTCGACACCGGCGCCCAGACGACGGTCGCCAACAGCGCGCTGCGGCGCAAGCTCGAGCGGCGCGGCCGGCTCGCCGCGACCTGGCCGATCGAGCTGCAGAGCGTCACCGGCGGGCGGATGGCGGCCGATCAGACGATGATGAAGAAGATCCGCCTCGGCGGAGTGGACATCAACAACATGCCCGTCGCCTTCGCCGACGTGCACCCGTTCCGCCAGCTCGGCCTGGCCAAGCGCCCCGCCTTGCTTCTCGGCATGGACGCGCTGCGCTTGTTCGAGCGAGTGTCGGTCGACTTCCCCAATCGCCGGGTGCGGCTGCTGGCACCGGCCACGTCGGAGCGGGCGGGGACGCAATTGGCCGCGGCGGACCGCCGGCCGCGCCTCTAGCCCACCCGCGAGTTCACCCGCGGCACGCGCAGGCGCGGTATGTCGATCTTCGGGCAGCGGTTCATGACCACCGCGAGGCCGGCCGCCTCGGCGCGGGCGGCGGCGTCCTCGTTGATCACGCCGATCTGGAGCCAGACCGCCCTGGCGCCCGCTGCGATCGCCTCGTCGACCGCCTCGCCGGCGGCCTGGGGACGACGGAAGATGTCGACCAGGTCGATCGGCTCGCCGATCTGCGACAGGTCGCGCCAGACATATTCGCCGTGGACGTGCTCGCCGGTGATCTGCGGGTTCACCGGCAGGACGCGGTAGCCCCAGTCCTGGAGGAATTTCATGACGCCGTAGCTCGGCCGGTCGGGACGATCGGAGGCGCCGATCATCGCAATCGTGCGGGTCGAGGCGAGCAGCTCGTACAGGTCTTCGTCGCGGGTCAGGGGCATGGGTGGATAACTCAGCGGGCGGCGATCCGCTCCATCAGCCGTTGTGCGATGGCGGCAAAGGCGTCCGCTTCAGCGCCGTCGCCGGCAGCGGGCGGAAGTCCGGCGTCCGAATCGCGGCGGATCGAAAGGGTGAGGGGGATGCGGCCGAGGAAGGGGATGGACATCACCCTCGCCGCCGCTTCGGCGCCGCCCGCGCCGAACGGATCGGAGATCTCGCCGCAATGGGGGCAGGCATAGCCGGACATGTTCTCGACCAGACCGAGCAAGGGCACGTCCATCTTGCGAAACAGGTCGATGGCGCGGGTGGCGTCGATCAGGGCCAGATCCTGCGGGGTGGAGACGATCAGCGCGCCGGCGGGTTTCCATTTCTGGATCAGCGACATCTGGATGTCGCCGGTGCCGGGGGGCAAATCGACGATCATCAGCTCGCGGTCGTCCCAGTCGCCTTCCATCAGCTGGCCGAGCGCGCTGGCGATCATCGGCCCGCGCCATGCCAGGGCGGTGCCGGGCTCGACCAGCTGGCCGATCGACAGCAGCTTCACGCCCCAGGCGTCGACCGGCACGATCCGCTTGTCGGCAAGCTCGGGGCGGTCGACATTGCCCATGATGCGAGGGAGAGACGGGCCGTAAATGTCGGCATCGACCAGGCCGACCCGGCGGCCGGCGCGGGCGAGGGCGACGGCGAGGTTGGCCGCCACCGTCGACTTGCCGACGCCGCCCTTGCCGCTGCCGACGGCGATAATTGTACGCTCGACCCGGTCGGCGGTCATCGCGATCCGGACGTCGCGGATACCCGGCACGCCGACGAGCGCGGCGCGAATGCTGCGCTCGAGCCCGGCGCGCTGCTCGGCGGAGAGACCGCCGACCTCGAGCACAAGGCTGGCGACGCCTTCCTTCAGCCGCGGCACGGCGATGCGGCCTGCGGCGTCCGGGACCGACGAAAGCGCGGCCTCGAGGGGGTCGGTCTCCTCGCTCATCCGACGCAGATAGGAGGTGGCGCGCGGCTTGCCACTGTTTTTCCGCCGGGCCGCTACCTATAAAGGCGTCATGGCAAGATTTTTCGGGTGGGGCGCACGTCCCGGCGCTGTGTTGAATGAGAATCGCGGCGGCCCCTGGGGTCCCTCGGGCGACGGTGGCGGCTCCGGCGACGGCGGCGGCGGCGGGCCGCGCAATCCCTGGGGCCAGCCCCCGCGCAAGCGCCGCCCGACCGGCGTGGCGGGCAATGTCGGCTCGCTCGACGATTTCATCCGGCGCAGCCGGGAGAAGTTCGGCGGCCGCTTTCCGCACCAGGAGGGGCGGCCCTATTGGCTCTACGGCCTTGGCGTGTTCGTGCTGCTGTGGCTGCTGTTTACCTGCTTCCACCTGATCGGGCCACAGGAGAAGGGCGTCGTCACCCTGTTCGGCAAATATAGCCGGACGGTGAATTCCGGCATCGCCATGACCCTGCCGCTGCCGATCGAGCGGATGCAGAAGGTCGACGTCGGCCAGATCCGCACCAAGGACATCGGCTCGTCCGACACCGCGCAGGAGAATCTCATCCTCACCGGCGACCAGAACATCATCGATCTTGCTTATTCGGTCCGCTGGACGATCCGCGACCCTCAGCTCTACCTGTTCCAGATCAACGATCCCGAGGCGACGATCGCCGAAGTGGCCGAGAGCGCGATGCGCGCCGTCCTCGCCACCGTCTCGCTCGACGACGCGATCGGCGCCGGCCGAAGCGACATCGAGTCGCGCGTGGCGCTGGTCATGCAGCAGGTGCTCGACCGTTACGGGGCCGGCGTCAGGATCGAGGGCATCGCGATCAAGCAGTCCGACCCACCCGCGGCGGTCAACAACGCCTTCAAGGAAGTGTCGGCGGCGCAGCAGGAGGCGCAATCCTACATCAACCAGGCGCGCGCTTATGCGCAGCAGCAGACCGCCCGCGCTCAGGGCGACGCCGCGGCGTTCGACAAGGTCTATGCGCAATACAAGCTGGCGCCCGAAGTGACCCGGAGACGCATGTATTACGAGACGATGGAGCGAGTCCTTTCCAAGATCGACAAGACCGTGGTCGAGACGCCGGGAGTCACTCCCTATCTGCCGCTGCCCCAGGTCCAGCGCCAGACCCAGGAAGGAGCCGCGCGATGAACCTGTCGCTGCGCAACCCGCTTGTCATCGCCTTCATCGCGATCGCCTTGCTCGTCATCGCCGGCAGCACCTTCGCGACGGTCCCGGAGACCAAGCAGGCGGTGGTGGTCCGCTTCGGCCAGCCGAACCGGGTGATCAACGCCTATCGCCCCGGCGTCGATTTCGGCCGCACGGGAGCCGGGCTGATCGCCCGCTATCCGTTCATGGAGCAGATCGTCTGGATCGATAAGCGCATCCTCAGCATCAAGATGGACCGCCAGCAGGTGCTGTCAACCGACCAGCTGCGGCTGCAGGTCGACGCCTTCGCCCGCTACCGGATCGTCGATCCGCTGCAGATGTATATTTCGGCCAAGACCGAGGAGCGGGTCAGCGACCAGCTCAAGCCGATCCTCGGCTCGGCGATCCGCAACGAGCTCGGCAAGCGGCCGTTCGCCGCCTTGCTCAGCCCGGAGCGCGGTCAGTTGATGGCCAACATCAAGCGCGCGCTTGACCGGGTCGCCCGCCAATATGGCGCCGAGATCGTCGACGTGAGGATCAAGCGCGCCGACCTTCCGGAGGGCACGCCGCTCGATTCGGCCTATGAGCGGATGCGCACTGCCCGCCAGCAGGAAGCGGGAGCGATCCGTGCCCAGGGCTATAAGCAGGCGCAGATCATCAAGGCCGAGGCGGACGCCGAAGCCGCGAGCACCTATGCCGAAGCCTATGGCAAGGATCCGGACTTCTACGCCTTCTATCGCGCGATGCAGAGCTACGAGACGACCTTCGCGCCCGGCGAGAATCAGGGCCGGTCGAGCATCATCCTTTCGCCAGACAACCAGTATCTGCAGGAGTTCAAGGGCAAGAACCGATAGGGCGGGCAATCGGAACCGTTCCCCGGCGAAGGCCGGGGTCCAGTTCTTCGGCCCGAGCCGCTGGACCCCGACCTTCGCCGGGGAGCAATGGTGGGATGGGCGAACGCCTATTCAAATCCGGTTCAGCCACACCAATTACGTTTGTAATCGTAAAACCCGGATCTGCCCGCCCGGGCCGAACAAATGAGGAGATACGAATCGTGCGTTACGTCTATGGTCTCTCGGCCGCCATTCTTCTCGGCGGCGCCGCCGCGACGCTGACGGTGGGCCCCGTCGGCGCCCAGACCGCGCAAAACGACCCCGGCGTGATCGCCTCGGCCGCGCCCCGCGCCGGAGCGCCGATGAGCTTCGCCGACCTCGCCGCCCGGCTCCAGCCGGCGGTGGTCAACATCTCGACCAAGCAGGTGCTGCAGGTTAATCGCAGCCGCCAGGTCCCCCCCGGCTTCGAGGATTTCTTCCGTCAGTTCGGCGTGCCGATCCCCGACGGCAGCGAGGCACCGGTCACCCAGCGCGGCGGCTCGCTCGGCTCCGGCTTCCTGGTTTCGGCGGACGGCTATATCGTCACCAACAACCATGTCGTCTCGCCGGCGCGGACCGGCGCCACCGTCGAGCAAATCACGGTGACGCTGGCCGACCGCCGCGAGTTCGAGGCCACTTTGGTCGGTCGCGATACCGCCTCCGACCTCGCGTTGCTCAAGATCAAGGGCAGCAACCTGCCGTTCGTCCGCTTCGGCGATTCGCAGCAGGTGCGGGTCGGCGACTGGGTGGTGGCGATCGGCAATCCGTTCGGCCTCGGCGGCACCGTTACCGCCGGCATCGTCTCGGCGCTCCACCGCAATATCGGCGCCGGTACCTACGACCGCTACATCCAGACCGACGCCTCGATCAACATGGGCAATTCGGGCGGGCCGATGTTCGATTTGAACGGCAACGTCATCGGCATCAACACCGCCCTCTACTCGCCGACCGGCGGCAATGTCGGCATCGGCTTCGCCATCCCCGCCGAGCAGGCCTTCCCGGTGATTGACGCATTGCGCAAGGGCCAGCGGCCGCAGCGCGGCTATATCGGCGTCAGCCTGCAGACGCTCGACGAGGACATCGCCGCCTCGCTCGGCATCCCCAAGAACCAGGGCGAGCTGATCCGCGGCGTCACCGCCGGCGGGCCGGCGGCACGGGCCGGCATCCGGCAGGGCGACGTCGTCGTCAGCGTCGGCGGCCGGCCGGTTACCCCCGACGAATCGCTCGCATACCTTGTCGCCCGGCAGCCGGTCGGGTCGCGGGTGCCGATCGAGCTGGTTCGCGACGGCCAGCGCCGCACCGTCACCGTCGCCGTCGGCGAGCGCCCGACCGATGAGGAGCTGGCGCGGCTCAATGGCATCGAGGACGAGTCTCCGGTCACCGAACCCGCCGAATCGCAGCAGTCGAGCAGCCAGAGGTCGGCGCGCGAGAGCCTCGGCGTCACCGTCCAGACTCTGACTCCGGAGATCGCGCGGACGCTGCGTCTCAGCGACGTCAACGTCAGGGGCGTGGTGATCGCCTCGGTCAATCCGAGCAGCGACGCCGCCGCCAAGGGCATCCAGCCGGGCGACATCATCCTGTCGATCAACCAGCGCGCCACCCGCACGCCGGAGGAGGCCGCCGCGGCGGTCGCCGCCGCCCGCGCCGCCGGCCGCAACAGCGTGCTGCTGCTGATCCGGCGCCGCAATGCGCCGCCCGCTTACTACGGCATCGCCCTGGCGGGGCGGTAGGTCCTCCCATCGTTGGATGGGGAGGGGGACCACCCGAGAGGTGGTGGACGGGTAATAGGCTCTGACCGCGGGTCTTCGCCGCCATCGTCGCCGGGTCGGGACGCGACACGCCTTTGGCCCTGGTCGGCGCGGGCTTCGAGCCGTTCGCGCTGGTCGGCGGGACGGCGCTGTTCGTGCTGCTGGTCCTGTGGCTCTACCGCCGGACGATGAAGCTGGCCTGAGCCCTCGCGGCAGAGAAGGATCGAGCAGGGTTAGTAATAAGTGATCTTCCGAGAATGGATAAGTCTTCTTTCGGAGGGTTTCATTTCGCCCCGTCCCGGCTTCGGCTGGCCCTGCACCACGGCAATCCGCTTGATCCAATTGCCGCGTGAATCATATTCATAGGAAATAGTTGAGATTTCGTGCGACCAGCGATCCTCACGTCTTTCTTCAGCGACATCTCCGGCAGAGTTATAGGAATACTGCCAACTCTTGTTTAGGCTCCCGTCAGGCTCATAGGCGACAACCTTGGCCGACCGGCCCTTCTCGTCATAAGCGTAGGTCATCCGGTGAGCGCCCAGACAGGGGCCGATCGGGGCGATCGCCCTCGACCCGTCGGCCCTGTAATAGGCCACTTCCGAGCCCCGCCCGTGTGCGTCGTGCTTATAGACGGTCTTTCCGACAGCCTTGGTCGCCGCATAGTAGGTTACTTCCTGCACCAAGCCGTCGGCGCCGTATGTGCTAACCTGTCTCAAGGCGACGTTGCCCTTGCCGTCGCGTTCGACGATCTCAGCCAATCTTCCGCCGGTGTAAACGTACGCCTGTCGCTCCAAGACCTTGCCTTTGGGATCGGACAGGACCCTGCCCACCAAACTACCGTCGGCATCGCGCGTAACGACCTGCTTGCCGACGACGAAGCCATAGTCGTCGTAGATGGTCCGCTCGACCTCATTCCCTTTCGAGTCATAGGTGATAATGTCCAGCTGCCTGATGCGGCCGGCCCCGTCAGCTTCGGCGTCGAAATATTGCGCCATTTGAGTGCTCACGGAGCGCACCGGGCCGTGGAGATTTTCCCGATCGGCGTCGGGTACCTCTTTGGTAGCCGTCAAACTGAATAACAGAAGGGGAAGCGCGAGGGCGGAGAATAGGATGCGCATTGCGGTCACCTCAGAGCGGATCTTCGTGAGAGCGCTGCAGGTGTCAATGACAATCAGAACGGCCAAAGCCATGAAGCCTACGTCGCACTTCCTCCGCGGGCACACCGGGGCAGGAAATCATCAGCCCGCCTTTTTCTCAAGCCACCTCGTGATGTCCGGCAGGCGGGTGGTGCGTACCCGGACGCGGTCGCGGATCGAGGCGATGGCGACATCGACCCGTCCGCGCGACTGAGCGTTGAGGTGGCGCTTGGCATAATCCTCGAGCTTGCCGATCATCGCCGGGTCCGAGGAGCCGCCGCCGAGGCCGGCGAGGTAGCGCGAGCGCGACGAGATATCGACCAGGGCCTCGACCTTGCCGCGGTTCCGGACCGCGAAATCGTAGGCGAGGTCAGGATGCTCGTCCGCCACCGACGAAATGATGCCGGCGCTGGTCGTCGCGCCCGGCTCGTCGGTCAGCGCGAGCTCGAGCGCGCGCTGCGCCAGCGCGGGATCGGCGGCCGTGCCGAGCAGCCGGTAGAGCTGCGCCTTGACCAACGGGCTGCGCTCGGCCCGCGCCTGCGCCCGCAGCCGTTCCCAGCCGGCGGCATCGACGTTGCGGGCGGTGACGGCGAGGATGGTCGTGCGCAGCGGGCCGCTGGTGGCCAGCGGGTCGTTGGCGGCGAGCAGGCGATCGGCTTCCGCCACCACCTTGTCATCGCCCATCTCCCCCAGTGTCCCGATCAGCTCGGCGCGGAGCACGGGAATGGTCGGCGCCTCGCCGGCCTTGGGCGTCCAGCCGATCCGGGCGAGGACGGGCGACAGCTTCGCCGAGGCGTAGCGGACCAGCATCGCTTGGTGGGCCGGGTCGCCCTCGTACAGGTTGTGGACGCTCTTCAAAATAGTGGTGACGCGCTGCCACACCTGCGGATTGGCGTTGGCCGGCACCGCGTCGACCATGTCGAGCGCTTTGGCGGCCGACTGGTAGCCGGCGAGGCCGAGGCCCCAATTGTCGGCGAGCAGGCCGATCTGGTCGATCGGTTGCAGCCGCGCGAAGCTCGCGGTCAGCTTGTCGAGCAGGGCCGGCTTGTAGAGGGTGCGGTAATAACCGGTCTGGCCGCTGTTGACGACGAGCGGGTTGCAGCCGGGAACACCGAGCGTAGCGCTGCCGCCGGCGACCAGCGTGCGCACCTCGGCGCCGCCGACGGTCGCGGCGATCACCGGCACCCGCCAGGCCTTGGCCGGCCGATCCTGGCGGTCGCGGCTGAACTCCGCCTGCCGCAGCGTAACCTGGGTCTTGCCGCCGCGGCAGGCCGCATTCTCGACCCGGATCAGGGGCACGCCCGGCTGCAACGTGAAATCGTGCGCGATGGCGGTGACCGGCTTGCCCGCCGCGCCCTCGACCGCCCGCCACAGATCGTCGGTCTGCGTGTTGCCGAGACGGTGGGTGCGGATATAGTCCTGCACGCCGCGCCGCCAGGCATCCTCGCCGACATAGTCTTCGAGCATGGTGATCACCGCCTCGCCTTTGCGGTAGGTGATCGCGTCGAACGCCTGGCTGATCTGCTCGACGGTGGTGACGCGCTGGACGACGGGGTGGGTGCTGGACACGGAATCGAGGTTGATCGCCGATTCGCGGCCCGCCACGTTGCCGAGCTCCGGCTCCCATTCGGGATGGAGGGCGGTGGTCGCCTTGGTCGCCATCCACGAAGCGAAGCCTTCGTTCAGCCAGAGATCGTCCCACCAGGCCATGGTGACGAGATCGCCGAACCATTGGTGCGCCATTTCGTGCGCCGCCACTTCGAAGATGCTCTGCCGCCGGGCCTCGGTGGTGATGGCGGGATCGACGAGCAGGATCGATTCGAACGAGAAGATCGCGCCCCAATTCTCCATCGCGCCGAAGAATTGGCTGCTGCCGGGACCGGCGACGTTGTCGAGCTTCGGCAAAGGATAGGGAGTGCCGAAATATTCGTTGTACCAAGGCAGAATCCTGGCCGAGCTCTGCAGCGCCCAGCGGCCTTTCTCGCCGTCGCCGCGCTTGGCGACGACGCCGATCTCGGTGCCGGCCGCGACCGTGGTGATCCGGTCGAACTCGCCGACCGCGAGGAAGAGCAAATAGCTCGACATCGCCGGCGTGGTCTGAAAGCTGATCATCCGGCGGCCGTCCGGCAGCATCTCCGCGCCCGCTTGCGGCATGTTGCTGACCGCGTCCTGGCCGGCGGCGACGGTGACGGTGAGGGCGTAAGGCGTGCGGAACTGGGGCTCGTCCCAGCCGGGGAACATGCGGCGCGCGTCGGGCGCCTCGAACTGGGTGAATAGGGCGCGCTTCCTGCCCTGCGCGCTGTCGTAATCGAGCGCGAACAGGCCGGCGGCCTGCGTGTAGATCTTACCGCTGTATTCGATCGCCAGCCGGTAGCGGCCCGGCGCGATCGCCTTGGCGAAGCGGATGGATACAGTCTGCTTCTCCCTGTCGAGTGAGATCCGGCTCGCCTCCACCGTGTCGTTGACGCCGCTGACCAACTCCGCCGATTGGATGTCGAGATCGGCGGCGTTCATGACGATCTCATCGGTCGCTTCGAGCACGTCGATATGGCTCAGGACCGAGCCTGCGAAGCGCAGCTTTGCCGCGTCCGGCTGGACCAGGATCGCGTAGCTGACCGGGCGCACATTGGCGGGCAGCTGGGTCGGGATCGGGCGCGGCGCCGTGGCGGCGGGCGCTGCGGCAGTGGCGGGCGCCGCTCGGTCGGTCGTCTTGGCGCACCCGGCGAGGGCGAGGGCTAGAAAGGAGGCGGTAGCGAGCGAACGCATGGAGGACTCCGCTGGGAATGGCAGCGCTCCCGTGCGGGGGCGTGCGCAGCTTGTCAAATTCAGTAGCCGAAGATGGGCGCCGCCTGGTGACGTTCGAGAACGTGGGCGCGCAATTGGGCGGGCCCCCAGAGATGCTCGACCCCGGCCTCGGCCTGGCGGACCAGCGAGACGATCGCCTCGTTGACCGGCGCCTCGCGGCCGAGCGCCTTGGCCAGCTTGACCACTTCGCCGTTCAGATAGTCGATCTCGGTCGGCCGTCCCGCCTTGAGATCGTCGGCCATGGACGAGCGCGCCCTGGCGTCGACCTTCTGGATTCTCAGGAACAGGTTGAAGATGAAATCGGGCGCGGCGATGACGTGGGGGATGAGCCGCGGCGGCACCGGCCCGATCTTCGCCGGTTTGATCCCGGCCGCATCCAGGATCGCGAGCGCCTCGACGATCGCGGCCGCGCCGACGCGGCGATAATCGCGCTCCTTCAATTGCTCTATGAGGGTGCGGCCCGACAAGGCGTTGACCGCATTGTTGAGGTTGATCAGCAGCTTGCCCCAGGCGATGGCGGTCATGTCGGTCGACAGCCGCAACGCTGCCGGCCCGTCGCCGATCCGCTCCGCCAGCGCCCGCAGCGGCGGCACGTCCTCGGCGATCAGCTCGCCGGCGACGCCCTTATGGAAGCGGCCCTGGCCGAGCGCGGCGACGTTGTACCCCACCATCCCCGCGACCGCCTCGAAACGCTGCTTGAGGATCGAGCGCAAGGTAGCGACGTTGCTGACTCCATTCTGGAAACTGACCACCAGTGCGCCCTTGCGGGCGTGGCGGGCGATCTCCTTCGCCGCCGCGACCGTGCCGGTGCTCTTGACGCACAAGGCGATGATGTCGGCTTTAGCGAGCGCGGCCGGCTTGGTGGAGTAATCGACCTGCTCGGGCGCGAGCCGCACTCGCCAGCCGGAATAATCGCTGAGCGTGAGGCCGTGCTCCTCGATCTCGCGCCCGATCCGCTCGCGCCCGACGAAGCTGACCGGGACGCCAGCCGCCGCCCAGGCGCCTCCGACGAAGCAGCCGATCGAGCCGGCGCCCATGATGGCGACGTGCAATTCAGCCCCGGCCGCGATAGCCGGGCACGTCCTGCGCCGGTACCCAGAGGCCCTCGGGCGGTTCGCCCGACTGCCAGAAGACGTCGATCGGGATGCCGCCGCGCGGATACCAATAGCCGCCGATGCGCAGCCATAGCGGCTTCATCTCCGCCGCCAGCCGCTCGGCGATGCCGACGGTGACATCCTCGTGGAAGCCCGCATGGTTGCGGAACGCGCCGAGGAACAGCTTCAGCGACTTGGATTCGACGATCGTGGCGCCCGGCGCATAGTCGATGACGAGGTGCGCGAAATCGGGCTGGCCGGTCACCGGGCAGAGCGAGGTGAATTCGGGCACGGCGAAGCGCACCAGATACGGCTGTCCCGGCCGCGGGTTCGGCACGTAATCCAGCCTGGCTTCCTCCGGCGAAGCCGGGAGGGCGCTGGAACGGCCGAGATGGGTCAGGTCCATGGCCCGGCCTCTAGCCGCTCCGCGGCTTCCTGTCATGCCCGCCGCCGTCAGCGATCCGTACAGATGCGCACAGCCTTGCCGGCGTGCGGACGGAGCCGGTGCGGCGGGTGCCGAAACTGCCCAATAGCGACGCTGGCGGCGCGCGCCGCGCGCGCCGATCCTCGGATGTCCAAGGAGAGATATCATGCGTGAGGTCGTCTGGTTGCCGTTCGTCGCTTGCCTGCTTCTGGCCGCGCCGCCCGCTGCCGGGGGCTGCCTGCCGGCCGACAAGGTGGTCGAGCGGATGGACCGCTATTTCGCCGCGCCCCGTTCCGCCGCCACCTATCGCGCGCTGGCGGGTCTGGGCGATCCCGTGATCGAGCCGTTCGGCCACGGCTATTACGGCCAGGAATCCATGTTCCAGAACGGCGCGCAATGGGAAGAGGTGGACGGGCTGCGCAAGCGCATGCTGCCGGTCGAGCGGGTCGATTATGGCGGCGGCTCGAGCTTCGAGCATGTCGAGCAGGGCGATTGCCGCACGGGCTATGCGATCCATGTCGCGCAGGCGAGGATTGCCGCCCTTGGCGCCGGTCACCCCTATGTCCGCCAGTGGCTCGCAGTCCAGCGCGCCGTCTTCTCCGCCTGCTCGTCCAGAGAGCAGCCGAAAGTGGCGGCCCTGCCGGCCCCGCTCGCCTTGGCCGACCCGGCGCTCGCCCGGCTCCAGCGGGACGATCGCGCCTATCAGGCCGCCGCCCAGCTTTTCTACCGCAAGAGCCCGGCCGCGCCGGCCGCGTTCCGGCGCATCGCGGCGTCGCGATCCGGCCACGCGCCGATCGCCCGCTACATGATGCTGGTCATCAAGGCCGAGTGGCGCAGTCCGGCGCCGCCGCCGCCGGAGCCGCGCGGTGAGACCGAAGCCGAGAAACGCGTCCCGGCGATCGTCTATGGCGGCTTTTCCCCCGTCGCTGGCACGCGGCCGGTGCCGGTCGACGAGATCCTCGCCGAGGCGCGGAGAATACTGGCCGATCCGCGGCTAGCGACGATCCACCCGATCACCCAGGGGCTGGTCGGCTCGCTCGGCTACAATAGCGACCGCGACTATCGCGACCTCGGCCTCCGGCCGCACGCGGCGGCGATCCGGCGAGAGCAGGTTCGCCTGACTCTGGAGGCGCTGCACGCGCCGCTCGAGCGGCTGCGGACCGACGCGGTGGCGCGCGAGCGCTACGCCCGGGCGCTCGACGATATCGATAAGCTTCACGGCGAGTATCCCGATCCTTCCTGGTGGCTGACCGGTGCGGTGCCCGACGACGCCTTCGCCAGCCGGGCGATGGCGGCCGCGGCGCGGACCGACCGGCTCGCGGCCTGGGTGCTCGCGCCGAAATCGCCCTACGAGGTTGGCCGCTGGAGTCGCGCCGCGGAGCCGCCCGATCCCCATGGGCGCTGGGACCAGTTCCTGCGCAGCACCGGCGACGGCAGCGACGCGGCGGCCTGGGATGTCGTCGCCCACTCGGTGCGCGATTATTATGCCGAAGCGGGCTGGCCGGACGAAGCCGTGGCCGAAACCCTCCGCTGCCCGGCCGACGCCGGACTCGCGGCGCTGCCGACCCGGTTCTACCATCAGGTCCGCACCGCCTTGATGGGGGGCGCCTACCGGTCCCCGCCCGAAGGAGCGTTCGCGGCCGCGCTGGCGCATCTCGAGGCGTGGCCGTGGCAGGACAGCGCCCATTATCGGGCGACTGTGGCGGCCAGCCTGCGCTATCTGATCGCCGCCGGCCGCATCGGCGACGCCCGCAAGCTGCGCGACCGGCTCGTCCTGAAAGCGGAGGATGGCAGCTACGATATGCCGCTGCTGCTGCTTGCCGAGGACGAGGGTCGTTTCGCTTGGCAACTCGCCGCCCATGCCTCGCCGGCGCGGCCGGCCCTGCTCAATCGCCTCTCGGTGCGGGCGCTCGCCCGGCTGGCCACGCGCGACGAGGTGCCGGCGGAGGAACGCGCCCGCTTCGCGCGGGTCGCGTGGACTCGTCTCTATGCGATGGGCAAGCCGGTTCCGGCCGCGCTCGACCGGCTGATGCGCCGGCTCAATCCGGAGATCACCGCCGGCTGGCGCTCGCGGCCGGGACGCGGTGCCAGGAAGAATGATCGGGACCTGCTGCTCGACGTGCTGCGTTCGCCGGCGCTCAACATCCTCATCGTCCAGCATCAGCGGACGCCGGTTCGGCCCTATTCCGATCGCGACACGGGTCTCACCGGTCTCGATCGCTACCAGCACAGCGACAACAATTGGTGGTGTGCGTGGCAGGTCGATCGCCACGCGGCCAAATTGGACGAGCTGCTCCACTGGGAGTTTTTTGGCAGCGGCGACACCTATCGGGCCCGCTACTACCGCGCGGATCCGCTCGAAGTGGCCGGCGCCCGGCCCACGCTCGCGCCGCTGCTCGCTTCCAGCTATGCCTGGAAGGCGCACAGCGCGGCGGAGGAGGCAGCGCTTTCGCGGGTCGATTGCGCGCCGAGGCTTTTGGCTGAGCGGGCGATCGCCTGGCCGAAACCGCGCCGGGGCCAGGACGAGGCGCTGGCCCTCGCGGTGCGCGCCACCCGCTACGGCTGCCAGCGCCAGGGCGGTCACGGCGCCTATTCCCGGGCCGCCTTCTCCCTGCTGCACCGGCGCTTCCCGGACAGCACGGCCGCCAAGCGCACGCCCTATTGGTTCGATTGCGCCCATTTCTCCGGCGGCTGCCCGCTGCCGCCGGTCGATTTCGAGTGACGCCGCGCCGCGATCAGATGGGGCGCTCCATACGGATCGCAGGAAAGCGCACCCCGGCCGGCATCGGGGTCTCGATCCGCTCCAGCCGGCGGAAGCCGAGAGCGGCATAGAAAGGCTCGCCGTTGAGGCTCGCATAGCATTCGAAGAGGCTGAACCCGGCCGCGCGGGCGTCGACCTCGCATCGCTCATAGAGCATCCGGCCGACGCCGCGGCGGGTCCAGTCGGGGTGGGTCGCGAAATGGCGGATATGGGCGCGCCGCGGATCTTCGTCCCGCCGGTCCGGCGGGTCCGGGCTCCAACCCCCGCAGCCGGCCGTCTCCCCCGTCTCCGCCTCGACGAGATAATAGCGACCCGACGACAATAAGACCGGATTGGCCCGCCCCATCGACGGCAAGGCGCGCGCCAGGACCTCGGGCGCATAATCGGAAGCCATCAGCTCCGCATAAGAGGGACCGAGCACCGCATCGACCGCGGCAGCGTCGGCGAGGGTGGCGACGCGCAGGCGCATGGGCGCAGCGTCGCAGCCGCGGCCGCGCCGGGCAAGCGCTTTGACAAGCCGGGAGCGCATGGCCTGGCTCCCGCCCTTCCTGTTCAACGGCCGCCCGGCTCGGGCTCGTTGTGGCTGCACATGGGCGCATTCGGGCCAGTAGCCCGCGGCCGTCGACCTCCAGCACCGGTCCGGCTGGACATCGCGGCGGCGGGGCGACAAGGAAAGGCCCCTGTCCGCCGGAGCCGCCGATGCGTTTTGTGCCCCTCCTCGCTCTCGCTCTCACCGCCTGCGCCACGGTGAATTCGCCGACCCCCGCCGAACGGGCCGAGCGCTGGTGGGGCGACGTCGCCCTGCTCGCCGACGACAAGATGGAGGGGCGGCTCACCGGCGCACCCGGCTTCCGCCGCGCGGCGGATCATGTCGTCGCCCGGCTCGAGGAAATCGGGCTCGAGCCGGCGGGCAGCGAGGGCTGGTTCCAGCCGATCGCCTTCGAGCAGCAATATGTCGACGCCGCCGCCTCGCGTGCCACCCTGGTCGGCGGCGGGCGGGAGGTCGCGGTGCGGATCCCCGACGAGATGATCATCGGCCGCGGCGACGGCCCGCGGCCGGCGCGGGTCGACGCGCCGCTCGTCTTCGTCGGCTACGGCCTGCACATGCCCGAAGCGGGGCATGACGATTTCGCCGGGGTCGACCTCAAGGGCAAGATCGCCGTTTTCCTGAGCGGCGGTCCGGCCGAGGTGTCCGGTGCGCTCAAGGCGCATGCACGGCGCGATCGCGCCCGAATCCTGTCCGAGCTGGGCGCGGCCGGTATGATCTCGCTGACCGCGCCCAAGGGGCTGGAGATACCCTGGCCGCGCTCGGTCGCCAGCGCGTCCCAATTGGGCATGTATTTTGCCGATCCGGCGCTGCGCGACGTGAAGACCGAGTTCTTCAGCGCCAGCTTCGATCCCGCCGCGAGCGACAAGCTGTTCGCAGGTTCGGGCCGCAGCTTCGCCGAGCTCGCCGCCCTCGCCGACGCATCGAAGCCGCTGGCCGGCTTCGACATGAAGCAGAGGCTGCAGGCGAGCATCGCCACCCGCCACGGCCGAATCGATTCGATGAACGTCGTCGCCCGGCTTCCCGGCCGCGATCCGCGGCTCGCTGGTGAGCATGTCGTCTTCTCCGCCCATCTCGACCATCTCGGCGTCGGCGAGCCGGTCAAGGGCGATCGCATCTTCAACGGCGCGATGGACAATGCGGCGGGCGTCGCCGCCTTGCTCGATATCGCCCGCACCCTCAAGGCGCGCCGCGCCGGGCCGAAGCGTTCGCTCCTGTTCGTCTTCGTCACGGCCGAGGAGAAAGGCCTGCTCGGCTCGCGCTATTTCGCGCTGCGGCCGACCGTGCCGAAGGCTTCGATCGTCGCCGACCTCAATTTCGACATGTATTTGCCGATCTTCCCGCTGCGCAGCGTCACCGCGCTCGGCGCCGAGGAGAGCAGCCTCGGCGATACCGCCCGCGCGGTCGGCGAGGCGATGCGCCTGCCGCTCGTCCCCGACGCCTTCCCCGACCGCAACGCCTTCGTCCGCTCGGACCAGTACAGCTTCATCCGCGAAGGCGTGCCCTCGCTCGCCTTCAAGTTCGGCTTCACCCGGGGCACGCCGGAAGCCGAGACCGAGCGTCTGTGGCGCTCCAACCATTATCATGCCGTCTCCGACGACCTCTCCCAGACCGTCTTCCGCGAGGACGCCGTCCGGCTGCACGATTTCGTCGCCGAGCTCGGCCTCAGAGTGGCGAACGCGTCGCAACGGCCGCGGTGGAAGGCGGAGAGCTTCTTCAAGCGGTTCGCGCCTTAGCTTCAGCGAACGTCCGGCTTCAGCCGGTGCAGTGGACCTGCGCCACATCGACGTCGAGCGGCATCGCTTCGTCGGGAAACCTCATGCGCATGCGCAAGGTGACGCCGAGCCCGAGCATGGCTCTCGTGGCGGGATCATTGCAGGCAAAGAGATAGAGGGCGCTGCGCAATTCGTCGTCTTCGGCTGTCCGTTGGGCAAAAGCATAGTCCATGGTCACCATGCGGCCCTGGGCGCTGGCTCCGGTGAGGGTCATGAGCGCATTGACCCGATATGGCGACTTGGCGTCGAGCTCGGCGGCAGCGGCCTTGACCTGGGCAGCGACGGGATCGCTCTCAGCGGCTGGCGCCGCCGCCGCGACCGCAGGGGGCTCGGCATCGACCGTGGCTGCCTGAACATTCGCGGGCTCGGCCTTGGAGGCGCCGACCGACGGCCCCTGCGCGGCGGCCGTCGGAGCTGGAGCCGGACCGTCGCCGCGCATGAGCAGCGCCGCCCCGGTGAGGGCACTGATCAGCGCGGCGAGGCCGGTGAGCACGCCCGGCAGCGTCGTCCAGAAGCCTCCTTTGTGACCTTCGGTCATCCCACGTCTCCCCGGCCTGCGCGGCGACGCGCCATCGACGACAGGAAACTCAGCAGTGCTTTCGCTCGCACCCACCCGCATGTAATACCGCCTCCCCGAAGGCACGGATATCGACGATGAAACCGAAATGGAGGTGAGATGAAGGCCTTCGCCCCGGTCCTTATCCTCGCCATGACGGGCGCGCTGGCGCAGGCGAGACCCGGCGACGATCCGCCTTTGCTCGACCCAAGCGAGGCGAGGGCCATTGCCGCCGAACTCTCCGGAGCGTCGGCCAAGCGGACGGTGCAGGCGCTGTCGCTCAACCACCGCATGCGCGGCTCGGACGGCTATCGGGCGGCGGCCGAGCTGATCCGCGACCGCCTGCGCGACTACGGCCTCGAGGAGGTCGACATCCTCTCCCTGCCGGCCGACGGCAAGGTCTTCTACGGCACTCAGCGCTCGCGTCCGGCCTGGAATGCGAGCTTCGCCGAGCTTTGGGAACAGAAGCAGGAGGGCGCAATCTGGCGCGACGGCGAGCGCATCGCCTCCTGGGCCGACCAGCCGATCACGTTGGCGCAGGACAGCATCAGCGGCCGGGCGGAGGCGGAGCTGGTCGACGTTGGCGCCGGCACCTCGGCGGCCGACTATGCCGGCAAGGACGTGCGGGGCAGGCTCGTCCTCACCTCATCCCAGCCCGGCGCCGTGGCGCGCCTCGCCGTCACCGAGCGCGGCGCGGCGGGCATCGTCTCCTGGGCGCAGAACCAGCGCTCAGCCTGGTGGGGCGACGACGACAGCCTGATCCGCTGGGGCCATCTCGATACGTGGGAGGATCCGGGCTTCGCCTTCATGATTTCCCCCGGCCGCGCCCGCGCCTGGCAGGCGCGTCTGACGAAAGGGGAGAGCGTGCGGCTGCGCGCCGAGGTGAAAGCGGGCCGCACGCCCGGCGCCTATCTCATCCCGACCGCGGTGATCCCGGGCCGGGACCGGTCGAAGGAAATTCTCTTCTCCTGCCATCTCGACCATCCGTCGCCCGGCGCCAACGACAATGCCAGCGGCTGCTCCGGCATCCTCGAGATCGCGCGCAGTTTCAGTCGGCTCGTCGCCGAGGGACGCCTGCCGCCGCCGAAGCGGACTTTGCGCTTCATCTGGCCGTGCGAGATCGAGTGCACGATCGCCTTGCTCAACGCCCGTCCCGAATTCGCCCGCCGCACCCTCGCCACCGTCCATCTCGACATGATCGGCGGCAATAGCGAGATTACCCGCGGCACGCTGGGCGTCGAAGGTTCGCCGCCGAGCCTGCCGAGCTTCGTCTCCGACGTCGGCTTTACCATCGCCCGCTGGGTCGACGCCCAGTCGGGCCGATTCGCCGATCGCGGCGAAACCCCCTGGCCGCTGCTCGATCCGGAAGGCACGAAGAACCCGCTGCGGGCGAGGATCGGCGGCTTTTCCGAAGGCTCCGACCACCAGATCTGGGCCGAGGGCAGCTGGCGGGTGCCGGTCGTCTATATTTCCGACTGGCCTGATATCTACATTCACACCAACAAGGACGTTCCCGGCAATCTCGACGCCACCAAGATGAAGCGGGCGATGTTCATCGCCGCGGCGTCGGCCTGGTACCTGGCCAATCTCGAGCAGAAGCATGTCGGCGCCCTGTCCCGGGCCATGCAGAGCGAGAGGCTCGTGCGGTCGGCGGCAACCTCTCGCGATCTCGCTGCCTTGCCGTCGACGGACGGGGCGAAGCTGATGCGCAGCTGCATGGCCGCCGAAAATGCCTTGGCGCTATCGGTCTCGCGCTTCGGGCTTCGGGCGGAGACGAGCGATGTGGAGGCGGGCATGCAGGTCCCGGCAGTGCCCGAGAGCCGCACCGGGGGAGAGGCGGGGAGGGTCTACCGCCGCAACCCGGCGCTCAAGGGGCCGATGGACGGGTTCGGCTACAGCTGGTTCGACGACCGGCTGAAGAAAGCGGGCCTGGCGCGCCCCGCTCTGCTGTCGCGCGATCCGGCCTGGGACGGGCCGAGCTTCGGCTACGAAACCCTCAATCTCGTCAACGGCTCGCGCACGGTGCAGCGGATCCGCGACGACTTGGCGGCGACGGTGGGTCCGGCGCCGGTCGAGGAAGTGGCGGAATATCTCGCCATATTGGCGCGGCTCGGCGTGATCGAGGCTGCCGCCCCCTAGCCGCGATCGGGAGCGAGATCGACTCCGGCCCGCTCCGTCGCCCGCTTCGCGATGAAGAAATGGGCGGCGACGATGACGATGGTCAGATAGCCGGTGAGGACCGAATCCACTCCCAGCAGGATCCATTGCGGGACGTCGGCCTGTCCAACCGCGAGCCGCTTGAGCCCTTCGTGAGCGAGGATCAGCGGCGCCTCGAGCAGGAACAGCAGGAGGAGGCCCCACCAGAACAAGCCGTGGACCAGGCGGATCGAAGCCGGAATGGTGAGGCGCGAATTGCCGACCGCGGCGCCGATCATCCACGGGCTCAGGTAGATGGTGATCGCGACGCCAAGGACGAAGAGGACGATCAGCACGGCCTGGCCCGCTGCGGCCCCGGCGAACGGCTCCACCGCCGGGCCGATCAGCCGCGGGACGATGCCGATGACGATGTTCACCACGACGACGCCGAGAAAGAGCAGGGCCGAGCGGCCATCGCCGAGGATCGCGCGGCCGCCGCGTCCGAAGGTGAGAGCGCGACTGATCCAGTAGAGGGTGAGGAACATGATCAGGACCTTGACCAGTTCGATCGTCGAGCGCGACGGATGGCCCGCGGCCTCGGCCGGCGCCGCGCCGCCGTCGAGCAGGCCAAGCCGGTAGTCGATGACGTGCTGGGCGAGTTCGGCCCCGGCCGGCAGCGCGAAGAGCAGGGGAAAGGCGGCTGCGACCCAGACGCTGCGGGCATGCGCCTGCTTGAAAACCGTCCACATAAGTGCAGCCCCCCGCGGCACGCCGCATGCCGGCCTCCAATCGTAGCGGCGCGAAGCCGGCCCGCAAGATGTTTCCTCCCGGATGGAAATCGCTCTAGGAAGCGGAGCATGGAATCGCTGGTTTCAACCGATTGGCTCGAGGCCGAGCTCGGCGCGCCCGACCTGAAGGTCATCGACGCCACTTTGTTCCTGCCCAATTCGGGACGCGACGCCCGCGCCGAATATGAGGCGGAGCATATCCCCGGCGCGGTGTTCCTCGATTTCGCCGAAATGTCCGACCGCGCCAGCCCGTTCCCCAACATGCTGCCGCCCGAGCCCAAATTCGCCAGCCGCATGCAGTCGCTGGGCCTCAAGGACGGCAGCCGCTTCGTCGTCTACGACAACAGCCCGCTGCACAGCGCTGCCCGCGCCTGGTGGATGCTGCGCGTCTTCGGCGCCCATTATGTCGCCATCCTGGACGGCGGCCTGCAGAAGTGGCGGTCGGAAGGCCGGCCGCTCGAAAGCGGCCACGCCCAAATCCGCCACGGCCATTTCACACCTTTGTTCGATTCCCGCGCCGTCGCCAGCAAGGAGGATGTTCGCGCCCTGCTCGGCGGCGACAGCCAGATCGTCGATGCGCGCGACGCGGGCCGCTTTACGGGCGAGGTCAAGGATCCGCGGCCCGGCATGGCCTCGGGGCATATTCCCGGCTCTCGCAACCTGCCCCAGACCGAGCTCTTCAATCCCGACAACAGCTGGAAGCGCGGTGAGCAGCTTCGGGCCGCCTTTGCGGCGGCAGGGGTCGATCTGGACAAGCCGATGGTGACGACCTGCAATTCGGGAGTCACCGCCGCCGTGCTGCTGTTCGGCGCGCACCTGCTCGGCAAGGACGACGTACGGCTCTATGACGGCAGCTGGTCGGAATGGGGCGCCGATCCCGCCACGCTCAAGGCCACGGGCGAGGCGTGAAGGGCCGCCGGCCCGACACGAACCTGGCCCATGGTGGCCGCCGCGAGGAATGGCGCGGCCGGGTGGTCAACCCACCGGTCCATCGCGCGTCGACCATCCTGTTCGACAGCGTCGCCGAGCTGCGCGCGGCCGCGCCGGAATTCGGCAAGCCTTATTATGGCCTTCACGGCACGCCGACCCAATGGGCGCTGAGCGAAGCCCTGACCGAGCTCGAGCCGGGCGCGGCGGGTACGATGCTCTATTCGTCCGGCCTCGCTGCGGTCACGGCGGCTTTGCTGACGATGCTGTCCGCCGGCGACGAGCTGCTGATGACCGACAGCGTCTATGGCCCGACGCGCCGCTTCTGCGACGGCTTGCTCAAGCGCTACGGCGTGGCGACGCATTATTACGACCCGCTGGCCGGGGCCGGCATCGCCGCGCTGATCGGCGAGCGCACCAGGGCGATCTTCCTCGAAAGTCCGGGCTCGCTGACCATGGAGGTGCAGGACGTTCCGGCGATCTGCGCCGCCGCGAAGGCGAGGGGGGTCGCGACCCTGCTCGACAATACTTGGGCGACACCCTTCTTCTTCCCCGCCTTGGCCGCGGGCGTCGACCTTTCGATTCTGGCCGGGACCAAATATGTCGGCGGCCATGCCGACGTCATGCTCGGCTCGGTGACGGCCAATGCGGACTGGTTCGGCAAGCTCGAGCGGACAAGCTGGGACCTCGGCCAGTCGGTCAGCCCCGACGATGCCTGGCTCGGCGCGCGCGGCCTGCGAACGATGGGCGTGCGGCTGCGTCGGCACGAGGCGAGCGCGCTCGCGATCGCCCGCTGGCTGAAGGCGCAGCCCCAGGTCGCCGCGGTCCTCCATCCGGCGCTGGCCGACTGTCCGGGCCACGAACTTTGGCTGCGGGACTTCAAGGGCTCGTCGGGTCTCTTCTCGTTCGTGCTGAAGGGCGGCGACGATGCGGCGCGCACCCGTTTCATCGACGGGCTCGAGCTGTTCGGCATCGGCTATAGCTGGGGCGGCTATGAGAGCCTCGTCGTCCCCGCCGATCCGGAGCGCGTCCGCACCGCCACGCGCTGGCGGGCGGAGGGGCCGATGGTGCGACTCCATATCGGCCTCGAAGACGTCGACGATCTGATCGAGGACCTGGCAGCAGGCCTTTCGCGCTACGGAGCGGACGGATGAAGCGCCTGGTCGAAGGCTTCGGCGTGACCTGGCCCACATATGGCGACTGGGTGGCCGTCGCCGCCGCGCTCGTCATCGTCGCGGCCGCCTGGGGTCTGGCCTGGCTGGCCGGCCGATGGGTCGGCCCGCGTCTCGCGACCTTCTGGGAGCATCGCGCCGGCGTCCGCGGCGAGGGGCTCTCCAAAAGGATGTGCGACCTTACCCGCTATCTGGTCGGCGCCGTCGTCATTGCCTTCGCCCTGAACATCGATGCCTGGCGGGCGCTCGGCGCGATCGTGCTCGGCCTCGCTCTGGCCGGCTGGGCGGCCCTGCTCGTCTCGGGGCTAGTGCGCGGGCTGCAAATGCCGCGCTGGGTGGCGGCCCTGCTCGCCGCCGTCACCTTCTTCGGCCTGCTTGCCCGCGCCGTCGGCGGGCTGGCGCCGATCACCGACACGCTCGACCGCGTCGGCTTCACCGCCGGCGACACGCGCATCTCCCTGCTCTCGATCGTCCAGATCCTGGTGACCCTGGTCGCCCTCTACGCCGTGGTGAAGCTGCTCAACCGGATCATCGGCCATTCGATCCGCCGCGCCTCCGGCCTCGATCCGACCCAGCAGCTGCTCGCTCAGAAGCTCGCCGCCGTCGCCATCCTGATCGCCGCTTTCTTCATCGGCATCGACCTGGTCGGCATCGATCTCACCGCTCTCGCGGTCTTTTCCGGCGCCTTCGGCCTCGCCGTCGGCTTCGGCCTCCAGAAGACCTTCGGCAACCTGATCGCCGGAATCATCCTGCTGATGGACCGGTCGATCAAGCCGGGCGACGTCATCGCCGTGGGCGACAGCTTCGGCCACGTCACCAAGATCGGCGTGCGCGCGGTCTCGATCGTCACTCGCGACGGCAAGGAGCACCTGATCCCGAACGAGAATCTGATGACCCAGGAGGTCGAGAACTGGTCCTATTCGAGCCGCGACGTGCGCGTGCACATTCCGGTGGGCGTCGCTTATAGCTGCGACCTGCCGCTCGCCCAGAGGCTGATGATCCAGGCGGCCGGCGAATCACAGCGCGTGCTCAAGACTCCCCCGCCCCGCGTCTGGCTGCGCGCATTCGGCGAGAGCGCGGTCGAGCACGAGATCCTCGTCTGGATCGTCGATCCGGAAGGCGGCGTCGGCAATGTCCAGTCCGAGATCCTCAACCGGGTCTGGGAGCTGTTCAAGCAGAATGGGGTGGAGCTCCCCTTCCCGCAGCGCGACATCCATATCCGCGACTGGCCGGGGCCGCCGCCGGCCGGGGATCAGCCCGGCAGCCGCTGAGCCAGTTCGGCGAGGCCCTTTTCCAGCTCTTCGGCGAGCCGCTCGGCGGCGGCGCGGACCGGCATGCCGGCGTCGTCGAGCTTCAGCAGCGCTTCCACCCCGGCTTTGGCCCAGCGCGCGGTCTCGCCGGCGAGGCTGTCGAACCTTTTCTGGTCGATCGGCAAGGCGCGCGCATAAGCGGCGCTGACCCGCGCCGCCGCATCGAGCGCCTGGTCGCCCGGCGCCCGGGTGGCGCGACCCGCCATCTCCTCGACCAGGGTCAGCACCTGGCGGAGCTGCGCGAGCTGCGCCCCCGCGTCGGCGAGGCCCGGAGCGTAGGGAGGCGGCTGCTGCTGCGTCATGCGCGGCAGCGTAAAGGGGGAGGCCTAAGGAAGGGTTAGCCGTCGTCCCAGCCTGCGCTGGGACGGCGTTATTGCGGCGTCGAGACGGTAGCGTCGCGGCCAGGCCCGGCCGGAGCGGCGACGATCGTCTGGGTGACCGCGCCCTTGTCGACCACCTGGGTCTTGGGATCGCCGGCGACCGAGCGGGCGCCGAGCGCAACCCGCTCGTCGCCGGCCGCGTTCAGCATCGATCGCTCGCCCTGGCTGCGCGGCGCCGGGCCGCCGAACAGCGCCTCCAGCGCCTGGGTGCGCGCGTCGGTGCCCTGCGGCACCGGCTCGCCAGTGCGCGGCGGCGCCAGCGAATAATCGGGCGGGATCACCAGGGGCTGGTTGCGGGCGACGGCGAATTCGTCGGGCCGTTCGCGGCCGGCGATGCCGCTGGCGCCACAGCCGGCCAGCAGCAGGGTGGCCGCGCAGGCGCCGAGGCCGAGCTTCACGATACGCATAGTCACTTTTCCTCCTCGGGAACCTTCCGGTCGCGCGTTAGCAGCGCCCGGACCAGCAATAGCAGGACGCCGATGGTAATGGCAGCGTCGCCGACGTTAAAGACCAAAAAGGGATGAATGTCCCCGAAATGCAAGTCGGCATAGTCGACCACATAGCCGAGCCGGACCCGATCGAGGATGTTGCCGAGGGCGCCGCCGAGCACCAGCGACAGCGCGATCGCGTCGTCGCGGCGCTTCTCCCGCCACAGCCAGAAGGTGACGAACGTCGCGATCGCGGCGGTAAGGGCGACGAGCAGCCAGCGGCCCAGCTCGCTGTCGGCGGTGAGCAGCCCCATCGACACGCCGGTATTCTTCAGCCAGCGCAGGGTGAAGAACGGGAAGACGTCAATGGTCAGCCGATGGGGCAGCTGCAGCGGATAGGTCACCACCCACTTCGCCGCCTGGTCGACGACGAACACCGCAAAAGCGACCGACAGGCCGATCGCCCGGTTCCTTTTCACCCGTTCCAGATCTGCCCTAGTCTCCGCCATTCACCACCCCCTCGCAGCGGGCGCACAGGCCCCCGTCCTCGGTCACTTCCGGCAGCAAGCGCCAGCAGCGGCCGCATTTCAGATAATCGGACTTCGTCACCTCGATAGTGTCGGTCTCGGCCGGCGCGACCTCGGAGACGATATAGATTTCGGCGAGGTCGGCGAGATCCTCGTCGAGCAAATCCTGTTCGAGCGACGGATAGAGCACTTTGGCCTCGAGGCTCGAGCCGATCACCTTCTCCCGGCGCAGCGGCTCGATGCTCTCGGTGACCCGCTCGCGGGTCGAGCGGATCAAGGCCCATTTCGCGCCCAGCGCCTCGTCGCGCCACGCCGCGTCGATCTCGGGCCATTCGAGCAGATGCACCGAGCCGTCCTCGTCCGGATAACGGGTCTGCCACACTTCCTCGGTCGTGAAACACAAGACCGGCGCCATCCAGCGCACCAGGGCGTGGAAGACGACGTCGAGGACGGTGCGATAGGCGCGGCGCTTGGGTGAGGACGGCGCGTCGCAATAGAGGCTGTCCTTGCGGATGTCGAAGAAGAAGGCGGAAAGGTCGTCATTGGCGAAGGCCAGGATCAGCCGCGTGTAGCGGTTGAAGTCGAAGCCCTGCACCGCGTCCTTCAGCTCGGCGTCGATCTCGGCGAGCCGGTGCAGCACCCAGCGTTCGAGCTCGGGCATCCCGGCTGCCGGCACCCGCTCCACCTCCTCGAAGCCGGCCAGCGCCCCCAGCAGGTAGCGGAAGGTGTTCCTTAGCTTTCGATAGGCGTCGGACGTCCCCGCCAGAATCTCCTTGCCGATGCGCACGTCCTCGAAATAGTCGGTCGACGCAACCCACAGGCGCAAAATGTCGGCGCCGCTGTCGCGGATGACGGCGATCGGGTCGACCGTGTTGCCGATGCTCTTCGACATCTTGCGGCCGTTCTGGTCGAGCGCGAAACCGTGGGTGAGCACCGCCTCGAACGGGGCGCGGCCGCGGGTCGCGCAGCTCTCCAGAAGGCTCGCCTGGAACCAGCCGCGATGCTGGTCCGAGCCTTCGCAATAAAGGTCGGCGCGGACATTCGGGCCGTAGCGCGCCTCGACCACGAAGGCGTGGGTCGAGCCGCTGTCGAACCAGACGTCGAGAATGTCGGTGACCGGCTCGTAATCCTCGAGCCGATAGCCGTTGCCGAGCAGGGCCTGATGGTCGGCGTCGAACCAGGCGTCGGCGCCGCCTTCGTGGAAGGCGCGCAGGATGCGCGAATTGACCGCTGCGTCCCTCAGATAGTCGCCGGTCTTCTTGTCGAGGTAGAGCGGGATCGGCACGCCCCAGGCGCGTTGGCGGCTGAGCACCCAGTCCGGCCGGCCCTCGACCATCGATCGCATCCGGTTCTTCGACTTTTCCGGCACCCAGCGCGTCTCGTCGATCGCCTTGAGCGCGGTGTCTCGGAGGCCCGGCTCGCCCCGGTCCATCGGGATGAACCATTGCGGCGTGCAGCGGAAGATGACCTTGGCCTTGGATCGCCAGCTATGCGGATAGCTGTGCTCGAAATCGGCGCTGGCCGCGAGCAGACCGCCAAATTCGCTCAGGTCGGAGCAGATCGGCCCGTCAGGCGCGTTGAACCTGGTATTGATGACCGAGCCCTGGCCGCCCAGCCATTCCCAGTCGGTCCGGTAGAAGCCGCCGGCGTCGACCGCGAAGACGGGATCGATGCCGTGCGCCTTGCACAGCAGGAAATCGTCCTCGCCATGGTCCGGCGACATATGGACGAGGCCGGTGCCCTGGTCGGTCGTGACGAATTCGCCGGGGAGGAACGGGCGGGGTCTGGCGAAGAAGCCGCCGAGCTCTTCCATCGGGTGGCGGGCGACGGCGCCGTCGAGGTCGCCGGCTTCCACCGCTGTCACCTCTTCCCAGCGCAGCTTCATCGGGAGGTGCTGAGCGGTGATTGACGCAAGATAGGCGTCCAGCCGGGCAGTGAAGCCGGGCAGCAGATCTCGGGCGACGAGGAACCGGGCCTTGTTGAACGCGCCCACCGCGGCATTGGTCTGGCAGATGCGCGCGATGTCGTAATCGCCCTTGCCCTCGGCCTCGGTGTAGATTTCCGACTTCACCAGGACATATTCGACGTCCGGGCCGTAGGCGAGCGCCTGGTTGACCGGGATCGTCCACGGCGTCGTCGTCCAGACCACTGCGCGGGCGCCGACCAGCTCGGGCGCCTGCGGCGCCTCGACGATCCTGAACGCCACGTCGATCTGAGTGGAGACGATGTCCTCATATTCGACCTCGGCCTCGGCCAGCGCCGTCTTCTCGACCGGGCTCCACATCACCGGCTTGGCGCCGCGGTAGAGCTTGCCCGCCTCGGCGAGCTTCAGCAGCTCCTCGGCGATCTTGGTCTCGGACGTGAAGTCCATCGTCCGGTAGGGGTCGTCCCAGTCGCCGGTGATGCCGAGGCGAATGAACTGCTCGCGCTGGACCTGGATCCACTGCTCCGCATAAGCGCGGCATTCGGCGCGGAACTCGCGCGCCGGCACCTGGTCCTTGTCGAGCTTCTTCTTGCGGTACTGCTCCTCGATCTTCCACTCGATCGGAAGGCCGTGGCAGTCCCAGCCAGGGATGAAGGGCGCGTCCTTGCCGAGCAGGCTCTGCGAGCGGATGATGAAGTCCTTGATCGTCTTCATCATCGCGTGGCCGATATGGATGTCGCCATTGGCGTAGGGCGGGCCGTCGTGGAGGATGAAGCGTGTCCTGCCTGCCCGTGCCTCGCGCAAACGCTGGTACAGCCCCATCTCGGCCCAGCGCGCGAGGATGGCCGGCTCCTTGCTCGCAAGGCCGGCTTTCATCGGGAAGTCGGTCTTCGGCAGGAAGACCGTGGCGCGGTAATCGGGTTTTTCGGACATTGGGCCGGGGCTTAGCGGCGGCGCAGGCGGGCGTCTAGCGCTCCAGCGCCCTTCCCACGCTGTAGAAATCCTCGATCCACAGATAGCCGCGGAAGTCGCGGGGGACGTCGGCGAGCTGCTCCGGCCGCTCGATGCCGGTGAGCTTGCCCTTCTGATAAGGGCCCATCAGGATCACCTTGGTGCCGACGCCCTCCATCCGCGCGAGGAAGCGCTTGGGCCAGCCCCAGATCGCCCATTGGTAGTTCAAGGGCACCGCCACGATCTTGTTGCGGCAGCTTGCCGGCACATGGCTGGTCCATCCGAATTTCACATAGTCGGTGAGGCACGCCCGGATTTCGTCTTTCCAGAAGGTCTGGACGCCCGGAACGAGCTGCTTGAGCCGGCGGGTGACGGCGGGATGGCCGTAGAAGACGTGCTTGCCGTCGATTGCGACCCCGGCGCGGCGGAAAGCGGCAACGAGGACGTCGGCGTCGCCAGGATCCTTGCTCTTGAAGTTGAAGAACAGCCGCATCCGCGGCGTCTCGCGCAGCGCCTCCTCCACGGTCGGCATGCCGCCGATGCCGCGGCCGCGCAGCGGGAAGGTTCTGCCGCCGTCGGCGCTGTAGCCGTAGCCGACGTCGACCTGCTTGAGCTCAGCGAGCGTCTTCTCGCGGACGGCGCCGCGGCCGTTGGTGCGGCAATCGAGCGTCCAGTCGTGGAAGACCACCATCTGCCCATCCCTGGTCGGGTGGACGTCGAGCTCGATCGCGTCGGCGCCGAAGTGGCGGGCGTTGGACATGGAGCGAAGCGTATTCTCGATGAAATCATGCTCCGACGGGAGGATGCGGGTGGCGGTGCAAATGTCCCGGCCGACCGCGGCCCGGTCGATTTGCTGGGCGAGGCCGCGATGGGCCACGAGGATCAGCGGCCCCCGCGCCCGGGGCGCGATCCACGAGGCGTTGATCAGCGACACCGTCACCGCGAAGGCGACGACGCCGCCGCCGACCCATCGCCAGAGCTTCATCGCGCCAGCCTCCGCCGCGCCTCGTCGCAATCCTTGGCCATCCGGGCCTTGAGCGCCTCGAGGCTGTCGAACCTGGCCTCGGGCCGGAGGAAGGCGATAAGCTCGACCTCGACGGTCTGGCCGTAAAGGTCGCCGTCATAATCGAAGAAATAGGGTTCGAGCAGCTCCCTGGGCGGCTCGAAGGTCGGGCGAACGCCGAGATTGGCGGCGCCGTCCGCCACCCGCCCGCCCGGCAGCCGGCCGCGCACCGCATAGATGCCGAAGCGCGGCCGCAAATAGGGACCGAGCGCGATATTGGCGGTGGGATAGCCGATCGCGCGGCCCCTCTTGTCGCCATGCTCGACCACGCCTTCGATCGCGAACGGGCGGGTGAGCAGCCGCGTGGCGGTATCGCAATCGCCGGCGACGAGCGCGTCGCGAATCCGGCTCGACGAGATCGGCCCGTCCGCGTCGCTGACCGGGCCGACCGCGTCGACCGAGAAGCCGAGCCGGGCCCCGGCCTCCCTGAGCACGCCGATATCGCCACCGCGCTTGCGGCCGTAGGTGAAGTCCTCGCCCGTCACCACGCCGGCCGCGCCGATCCGCCTGACCAGCCGGTCGGCGGCGAAATCCTCGGCGCTGGTCGCCGCCAGCTCGCCGTCGAAGCGGAAGACGATCATCGCGTCGGCGCCGGCGGCGGCGAACAGCCGTTCGCGCTGGTCGAGCGAGGTCAGCCGGAAAGGCGGCGTATCGGGTCGGAAGAAGCGCACCGGATGCGGATCGAAGGTCGCCACCAGCACCGGCCGCCCTTCGCGGCGCGCACGCTCGACCGCGCCGGCCACCACCGCCTGGTGCCCGACGTGGAATCCGTCGAAATTGCCAAGCGCGACGATACCCCCGCGAAGCGCCTCAGGAACCGCCGAGCCGCCGTCCAGCCGCTCCATCCGGCGCCGTATAGGAGAGGGGGAGGGGGGCGTAAATCCTCCCTACCCTTCGGTCGGGGAGGACCTAGGGCAGCCCGGCCAGCAGCCGCAGCAGATTCCCGCCCATCACCTTGGCGATCTCCTCGTCGGTGAAGCCGCGGTCGACCAGGGCCTGGGTGACGTTGATCAGGCCGGCGCTGTCGAAGCCGGTGGTGACCGCCCCGTCGAAATCGGAGCCCAACGCGACATGGTCGACGCCGACGAGGTCGCGGACATGGGCGATGGCGGCGGCGATTGCGGCGGGGCTGAGGTCGCAGACCGCCCCTTGCCAATAGCCGATGCCGATCAGGCCGCCGGTGCGGGCGATGCCGCGAATCTCGTCGTCGCTGAGGTTGCGGTTGACCTGGCAGGTCGCCTGGACGCCGCCATGGCTCGAAACCACCGGCCGCTTCGCCATCGCCAGCACGTCGGCGACGGCGGCATGGCTGGAATGGGCGATGTCGACGATCATGCCGCGCCGCTCCATCTCCCGCACGATCCGGCGGCCGAACGGCGTCAAGCCGGCCTTGGCGAGGCCGTGCATCGAGCCGCCGAGCTCGTTGTCGAAGAAATGGGCGAGGCCGGCCATGCGGAAGCCGGCGGCGTGGAGGCGGCCGAGACTGTCGAGCCGGCCTTCGAGATTCTGGAGGCCCTCGATCGACAGGAGGGCGCCGGTCACCCGCCGTCCGGCCGAGCGGTCGGCGAGCAGCCGCCGGACGTCGATGCCGCTGCGCACGATCCGCAGGCGCCCGTGCGAAGCGGCCTCGGCCCGCGCCAGCTTCTGCCCATGCCAGAGCGAGCGCTCGAGCAGCGACGTCCAGGTCCGCGGCGGCTGCAGCTGGGCGATTGCGAGCAGGGTGATGTTGTCGGTGTCGGCGCCGTTGGCGTCGTAATTCTGCTTTTTCGGAGTCTTGGTCACCGACGAGAAGACCTGCAGAGCGACATTGCCCGCCTCGAGCCGCGGCAGGTCGACCTGGCCGCGACGGGCCGGGTCGAGCAGGCTGCGCTGCCACAGCAGCGTGTCGGCGTGCATGTCGGCGATCGCCAGCCGGGGATGCAGCGCCCGCGCCCGATCACCGATCGCGGGCAGCGGCGTCGCGACCACCTTGTTCCTCCCGCCCTCGACGATCCCCGGCCCGAACAGGAAGAAGAAGCCGGCGGCGAGGATCAGCAGGGCGAGGAGCCCGTAGACGAATCTGCGCATGATCATCTCTTTCGTTCAAGCCGTACGAAGCTGTAGGCCGGTCGCTCCCCTTCGGCGGAGTGATCCTCGCGGGAGATTTCCCGCCACATGCCGGGATCGAAGTCAGGCATGAACGTGTCCGCCTCCGGCTCGGCATGGACCTGGGTCAGTTCGACCGCGTCGGCGTGGGGCAGGAACAGGGCGATGATCTCGGCGCCGCCGATCACCGAGACGGGCTCGTCCCCGGCCAGGTCGAGCGCGTCTTCGACCGAGAGCGCGGTTTCCGTTCCGTCGGCCCGCCACTCCGGATCGCGCGTCAGGACGATGTGACGGCGGCCGGGCAGCAGGCCGGGCAGGCTGTCGAAGGTCCGCCGGCCCATCACCATCGCGCTCCCCAGCGTCACCGCCTTGAAATGCTTCATGTCCGCCGGCAGCCGCCAGGGCAGACCCCCGTCACGCCCGATCGCGCCGTTGCGCGCGCGGGCGACGACGATCGTGACGGTCACACCGCCACCTCGGCCTTGATGTGCGGGTGGGCGTCGTAGCCGCTGATCTCGAAATCCTCATATTCGTAGCGGTCGATCGCCTTGGGCCTGCGCAAGAGGGTCAGCTTCGGCAGCGGCCTGGGATCCCGGGTGAGCTGCAGCCGCGCCTGGTCGAGATGATTCGAGTAAAGGTGGCAGTCGCCGCCGGTCCACACGAACACCCCGGGCTCGAGCCCGCATTGCTGGGCGAGCATGTGGGTGAGCAGGGCGTAGCTGGCAATGTTGAACGGGACGCCGAGAAAGGCGTCGGCGCTCCTCTGGTAGAGCTGGAGATTGAGCCGGCCGCGCGCCACCTGGGTCTGGAACAGGCAGTGGCAGGGGGCGAGCGCCATCCGGTCGATCTCGGCCGGGTTCCAGGCGGAGACGATCTGGCGGCGCGAGGCGGGGTCGCGTCTGATCAGCTCGATCAGATTGGCGATCTGGTCGACGTGGCGGCCGTACGGCCCTTCCCAGTCGCGCCATTGCTTGCCGTAGACGGGGCCGAGCTCGCCGCCTTCGTCCGCCCATTCGTCCCAGATTCGGACCTTGTTCTCCCTGAGCCAGGCGATGTTGGTCTCGCCGCGCAGGAACCACAGCAATTCGACGATGATCGAGCGTAGATGGAGCTTCTTGGTGGTCAGAAGCGGGAAGCCCTCGGCGAGGTCGAAGCGCATCTGGTGGCCGAAGACGGAGAGGGTGCCGACGCCGGTGCGGTCGCTCTGCTCGGTCCCTTCGTCGAGGATGCGGGAGAGGAGCTGGAGGTAGGGCTGCATCAGGCGACTATGGCGGGTCGAGCGGGCCTTTCCAAGCGTGCCGCTATCCTGTTTGCCGCCCTTTGCGCGACAGGGGCTCTACGAGCGCCCCCGCGCCGCCTTGACCGCGTCGCGGAGCGCCTCGTAGCCGACCGCGCCCTGGAGGATCTTGTCGCCGACGACGAAAGTCGGCGTGCCGGTGGCTTCGATATCGCGGGCGAGCTGGAAATTCTTCGCCAGTTCCTGGTCGGCGGCGTCGGTCGGAAGGTCGGCGGTCAGGCCGACAGCGGCGCGGGCTTGGCCGAGCGCGCCGGGCGTCGGACGGCCGGCCGCGAACAGGCGGTCGTGGAACGGCTTGAAGCGGCCGGCCCGGGCGGCGGCGAGGCTGGCGCGGGCGGCGGCTTCGCTGTCGGGCCCGAGCACCGGCCATTCGCGCCAGACCACCTTGAGCCTGGAGTCTTCGCGCAGCAGCCGGTCGACGTCGGCATTCGACTTGCGGCAATAGGCGCAGGCATAATCGAAGAATTCGACGAGGACGACGTCACCGTCCGCAGCCCCCGCCCAGGCGCCCGCGAACGGCGTTTCCAGCGCCGCCCGGTTGGCCGAGACCATCTTCGCCGCCTCGCGCTCGCGGAGCCGATCCATCGCCTCGGGGATGATCTCGGGATTCTGGAGCAGATAGTCGCGGACCGACTGGCGCGACACGTAAGCGACGGCGCCGCCGCCGACGACCGCGCCGATCAGGCCCGCCGCCAGCGCCGCCTTCCAGCCGCCGAAACCGCGCGGCTCAGCGCTGGCCGTCATTGCCCTTTTTCTTCCGTTCCACCTCGGTGCGCGAGACCATGGCGATGTCCTGGGCGCGCAGCCAGTCGGGCGTGCCGGTTGGGATCGCGCCCAGCGCCTGCTCGGCATTGACCAGAGCCAGGCGCGGCTCGCCCTGCAGATTGTAGCGCTCGGCGGTGGCGAGCGCGGCACGGCCGGGATCGCCCTCGCGGTCGTAGACGATGCCGAGCTGGTACCAGGCGAAGGGGTTGCTGTTGTCGCGGCCGATGGCGGCGCGGAGCACGCGCTTGGCCTCCTCGAAATGGTCCGGCCGCTCGGTCGAGATGAGGGCGTGGCCCAGCAATGCGGCTATGAGCGGCTGGTCGGGGGCGTATTTCACGGCCTGGCGCAGCGATTCGAGCGCCGCGTCGGGACGGCCCGATTCGAGCAGGATCTGGCCCTTCAGCTCGAGAAAATAGGGGTCCGTGGGCTGCTCGGCGAGCAGGCTGTCGGCCTCGGCCAGCGCCTTTTCCGGATAGGCGCTCTTGTGCCAGGCATAAGCCCGGGCATAGCGCGCCGCGACGCCCTTGTTGCTTTCCGGGAACATGACGAGGGTGCGCTTGGGATCCTCGACAAAGCCGGACAGCTTCGCCTTGACGCGCTGGAAGCGGGCCTCGAGCTTCGGATCGGTGGCGACGTTCCAGCCGGGCGCGTTCTTCACCGTCTGCTCCAGCGCGGCCATGCGCTCGCCGGTCAGCGGGTGAGTGCGCATATAGCCATTGTCCTGCGGGATGGCGTAGCGGAATTCCTGGTTCTGGAGCTTCTTGAAGAAGCTGATCAGGCCCTTGCCGCTGGTCCCGGACTTGGCGAGGAAGCTCGCGCCGGCGGCGTCGGCCGCCGATTCCTGGGTGCGGCTGAAGGCGAGGAACTTGCCCATCGCCGCCTGCTGGCCGGCGGCCATCACGCCCATACCGGCCTCGCCCGCGCCGGCCGCCATCGCCGCGGCGCCCAGGATCATCGAGAGGATCATGATGCCGGTCGCGACCTTCACCCCCTCCTGGATGCGGATGACGTGGCCGCCGGTGATGTGGCCGACCTCGTGGGCGATGACGCCCTGCACCTCGTTGGCGTCGTCGGCCGCGGCGAGCAGGCCGGAATGGATGTAGACGATCTGGCCGCCAGCGACGAAGGCGTTGATCGACCGGTCGTGGATGAGGACGACCTGGACGTTGTCGGGCCTCAGCCCGGCCGCCTCCAGGATCGGCCGCGACATGTCGCGGAACAGCGCCTCGGTCTCGGCGTCGCGCAGGATCGACTGCGCCGCCGCCGGCCGCGCCGCGATCGCGAAGCTCAGGGTGAGGAGGAAGGCGAGACGGACGGCGAACGCGCCCCACCGTCTCACCGTTACCGTCGCTTCAGCCATGGTGCTTCCTCTGGGTTCGGGCTGCTGAACCTGACATGAGCGCGCCCGCCGGTGCAAGCGCGCTCATGCCGGGCTCCGTCAGGCGCCGAAGGTGCGCTGCCACCAGCCGCGGCGCGGCTCGCCGCCCTCGCCCGGTTCGCCGCTGCCGGCTTCCTCGCCGGCCGCGGCGCTGTCGCGATCGTTGGCCGCTTCGGGCGCCGGGGCTTCGGCCGGAGCCTCGGCTTCGGCTTTCTTGCGGCGGGTCCGTTTGGGCTTGGCGGGCGCTTCCTCGGCGGCGGGCTCGGGCACGGCGACGGGCGCCGGCTCGGCTTCGACGACCGGGGCCGCCTCGACCAGCTCGGCCGCCTCCGCCGGAGCCTCGTCCTTGCGCCGGGCGCGGGGACGGCGGCGCCCCTTGGGCTTCTCCTCCGCCTCGGGAGCGGGTTCGGGCAAAGCTTCGGGGACGGCTTCGGGAGCGGGCTGGCGCTCGATCTCCTCCTCCTGCGGCGCTTCAGCCATAGCGGGAGCGGCCTCCTGGTCGGGCGAGCCGGCTTCGCCGCCTTCCTCGCCGTCCCGGCGTCGGCCGCCGCGGCGGCCGCGGCGGCGGCGGCGCTTGCGGCCGCGCTCCTCGCTTTCCTCGCGGCGCTCGCGCTGTTCGCGATTCTCCGGCCGGCGGGGGCGGGCATCGGCCTCTTCCTCCTCGGCCTCTTCCTCGTCCTCGAGCTCCTCGGCGAGCTCTTCGGCGAACTCCTCCTCGTCGAGCTCGGGCTCGATCGCGCGCTCGACGCGCGGCCGCGCGGTCGGCGGCGGGCCGAACGATTCGACCGCCATCTTGGCGCCTTCGAACGTCTCCTCGATCAGCACCTCGACGACGACGCCGTAGCGCGCCTCGATCTCACCGATCTCGCCGCGCTTGCGGTTGAGCACGTAGACGGCGGCGTCGCGGCCGGCGCGCAGGATGATGCGGCTGCCGCGGCCGCGGGCGGCCTCCTCCTCGAGCATGCGCAGCGCCGACAGCCCCGCCGACGCGGCGGTCCGCATCAGGCCGGTGCCGTCGCAATGCGGGCAGGGCCGGGTCGAGGCCTCGAGCACGCCGGTGCGCAGGCGCTGGCGGCTCATCTCCATCAGCCCGAAGGACGAGATTCGGCCGACCTGGATGCGGGCGCGGTCGTTCTTCAGCGCCTCCTTCATCGCCTTCTCGACCTTGCGGATATGGCCGTTCGATTCCATGTCGATGAAGTCGATGACGACGAGGCCGGCCATGTCGCGCAGCCGCAGCTGGCGGGCGATCTCGTTCGCCGCCTCGATGTTGGTGGCGTAGGCGGTCTGCTCGATATTGTGCTCGCGGGTCGAGCGGCCCGAATTGATGTCGATCGACACCAGGGCCTCGGTCGGGTTGATCACCAGATAGCCGCCGGACTTCAGCTGGACGATCGGCTGGTACATGGCGGCGAGCTGGTCCTCGGCGCCGTAGCGCTGGAAGAGCGGCACCGTGTCGACATAATTCTGCACCCGCCGGACGTGGCTCGGCATCAGCAATTTCATGAACGCGCGGGCGGCCTTGAAGCCATCCTCGCCCTCGACGATCACCTCGTCGATGTCGCGATTGTAGATGTCGCGTATGGCCCGCTTGATGAGATCGCTGTCGCCGTAGATGAGCGCCGGGGCGGAGCTCTTCAGCGTCCGCTCGCGTATCTCGTCCCAGAGGCGGGCGAGATAGTCGAAGTCGCGCTTGATTTCGGTCTTGGTGCGGCTGAGGCCGGCGGTGCGGACGATGCAGCTCATGCTGTTGGGCAGGCTGAGGTCCGACATGATCTGCTTGAGGCGCTTGCGGTCCGCCCCGTTCGAGATCTTCCGGCTGATGCCGCCGCCGTGCGACGTGTTGGGCATCAGCACGCAATAGCGGCCGGCGAGGCTGAGATAGGTGGTCAGAGCGGCGCCCTTGTTGCCGCGCTCCTCCTTGACGACCTGGACGAGCAGCACCTGGCGGCGCCGGATGACGTCCTGGATCTTGTAGCGGCGCCTGAGATTCTGGCGCTTGCGGCGGAGCTCGTCGGCGGCATTCTCCTCGGGCGCGCTCTCGGCGGATTCGGGCGGGGCGGGGGCGTCCTCGTCGGGCGCCTCGCTTTCCTCGCCGTCGTCGTCGTCATAGCCGCGCTCGGCTTCCTCGGCCTCGCGATCGTCGTCATGCTCGTCGCGGCCCTCGTAGCGCGCGTCCTCGGCGGCGCGCAGGCGCTCCTCCTCTGCGGCATGCTCGGCTTCCTCGCGCAGCAAAGCCTCGCGGTCCTCGCGCGGGATCTGGTAATAATCGGGATGGATTTCCGAGAAAGCGAGGAAGCCGTGGCGATTGCCGCCATAGTCGACGAACGCCGCCTGCAAGGACGGCTCGACTCGAGTCACCTTGGCTAGATAGATATTCCCCTTGAGCTGCTTGTGCTCGGCGGATTCGAAATCAAATTCCTCGATCCGGTTTCCCTTGACCACGGCCACCCGAGTTTCCTCCTGGTGGCGCGCGTCGATCAACATGCGCATTGTCATTAACATCACTCCACGCGCGCTGGGCCGTCCTTGCGGCGGCGCCGAGCGCGCGCTCGAATATGGACGAAGGCGCGCACCCGCTGGCGCGCGCCTCCAATGTCCGGGTTGAAAAGAAAAAAATCGCCTCTGCTGCGCGCGGCAGGCCGGCGGAAACGTCCGGCCGCAAAGCCCCGGCCGCCAAGCCCGACCCGATCAAGGGCGGCAGCGTATCGGGAGAAAAATGCCTCATGCAGCGTCAACCTTGGTGGCCGGCAGGAAAGCCGGCGCATGCGTTCGGCCCTGGGTGAGAAGGAAACGTCGTTCCTTCAACAAGGTGCCGGGCCTTGCTGCTAGCATCTGCCATGGTCAGCGGCAACCGCTAAGGCTCGGCGGGAGCGGGCGAAGCCTATTCGGCGGGCGCCGCCGCGACGGCCTCGGCGAGGGCGCGTTTGTCGGCCTCCTGGCGGGCGCGCATCGTGTCGCCGCGATGGGCGCGGGCGGCCATCGCGTCCCAGGCGGCCGCCGCGCGCAGGCAGCGGTCGCGGACGTTGGCGAGAGTCGCGGCGTCGGCGTCGGCGCGCGCTTCGGCGGCGCGGGCCAGATAGAAATCGAGCTGGCTGGACATGGCGCGCCTTGTCTCCGGAATCGCCGCCCGAGTCCAGAGGCCGCGCCCGCCCGCCGGCTTCACGCCGCCTTCGACAGCCAGGTTTCGGCCACCGACCGGACGAAGCTCAGCGCCGGCAGGAGCAAGGGCAAGGCGATGCTGACCGCGGTCCCGGCGCGGCTGCCGTAGCGCCCGCCGGCGAGGATGCGGTCGTGCCAGGCGGTCAGCCTGGCCAGCTCGGCGCCGTCGTCGGGGAGGCGGCCGGCGAGCGGATCGAGCAGCGCGCCGATCCGTCGCTGGAGCACGGCCGCCTCGCTCTGTGTGAAGCGGCGCAGCGAGGCCCGGATCCTGGCCTCGCTGCGCAGGTAGACGAGGCTGCCGATGCCGAGCGAGATGAAGCCGGCGACCGGCACGAAGATGAGGAGGAAGATCGAATCCTCCGGCAGCCGGTACTCGCCGAGCCACGGCAGGGCGAGCAGCATGCTGGAGAGGATGGCGACGAAGATCAAAACCCAGAAGACCAGCACCTGGCTGCCGAGCTTGGACAGGCCCTGGACGAGCGGGCTGTCCGCGGCGCCCAGCACGAAGAAGGCGTCGCTCGGCTCCGAATCCAGCCGCTCCGCGAAGGCGCGGTAGAAGGCCGCCGCGCCGCCCGACCGCGCCGAGAGGAAGAAGCCGGCGAACGCGGCGGCGACCCCGAACAGCACCTGCGGCGAAGCGAGGATCGAGCGCCCGCCCAGCTCGCGGCCGAATGCGAGGCAGGCGGCGATCGCGCAGGCGGTGGCGACCGCCAGCGGCAGCCCGACGCGGCGGCCGGCGGTGCAGCGGCGCTCGACGTCGCCCGCGACCGCGTCGAGATAGGCGGGCGTCGCGTAGGGCACGATGTCGCGTTCGATCGTGTCCATGAGCCGGGCGGTGGCGCCGCGGGCGATCAGCGCCCGTGCCGCCATCAGGCCGCCGGTCCAGGCAAAGAGACTGACCAGTTGCGGATGGCTCCGCAGCCCGGCGGCCCAGGTAAGCGCCTCGGCGGCGGCCCAGAGCAGGCCGTAGCAGGCGATCAGCCGCACGGTCTGGACCAGCGGCCGCCGGGCCGACGACCCGCTCGCGCGCCACGGTTCCCCGCCCATCGATTCGCCGAGCAGCCTCCTCAGCGCCTGCGTCAGCCGCTGCGCGGGCGGGGCTTGCGGCGGCGCCGGGGAGGGGCGCGGCTCGCCGGCGCGAATCTCGCGAATCGCGGCGAAGGGAAGATCTATCGGGCGCGGCGTGCCCATGCGCGGCTCCTGCGTTTCCCGCGCAGGCTAGGCGGTTGGCACCGTCCCCGCTGTGACCGCGATCACGGGCCTTGGCACCGCCCGGGCCGAACTCAGCCGCCGCGGGCCGCGCGGCGCGCCGCCTTGCGCGCCGCCTTCTCCGCGCGGGCGGCGGCAAAGGCCTCGACGTCGCCGGGCTTGTCGCAATAAGGCGCCACCGCCGGCGCCGGGGCGTCGGCTCCGATCAGCTCGATGCGGGCGATGCCCCATTTCATCATGAACCGCTCGAAATCGACCAGATAATAGCCGGCGACGGCGCCGTCCGCCTTCGCGCGCACCGCCCAGACCCCGCGGGCGCCGTTCATCGGCTCGGCGCCGGCGCGGGCGAAGGTCGACGGGGCGTCCGCCAGGGCCAGCGCCGGATCGAGCGCGAACGGATCGCGCAGCGCCTTCATCTCGGGGCGCCTGCGCTCGGTCCCGGCCTCGACCCATTTGGCGGTGCCGACCGCCTGAAAGGCGCCGGCGACGTCGGCAGGATCGGCGGCGGAGGCCCGCGCCCAATAAGCCTCGATCAGGGGCGCCGCCGCCCGGCGCGCCTCCTCTATCTCCGAGTCCGGCGCCGTATGCCCCTTGAGGCAGCGGCGCATGTTCGCCTGCTGCGCGCTCATCGCCGCCACCTGGCCGATCCAGGCCTGGGCCGAGGCCGCGGTCGAACAGCCGAGCGCGAACGTCGCTCCCGCCGTCAGCAAGGCCTTGCTCAACAACATTGTTTCCCCTTCCCGCTCCGATTCCCGAGCCCAGCATAAGCGAGCCCGCCGCCGCCGCAAGCCGGCTCGCGACCGGCGCTTCGGGGTCGAGTCGCGGCCCGTTTCGGGCGCCCCGTGACCTGTGTCACGAGCCGCCGCGCGCCACCGGAAGTAGAATCGCCCGGTCAAACCTGCGAGGCGAACATGGCGATCATCCGCAACCCGGCTTATCCGAACCTGCTCATCGTCGACGGCATCGATCCCAGCACCGACTATCGCGGCGCCGTGCGGGCGCAACTCTACCGCGCCGCCGCGCGCGCGTCCCCGGTGCGGCGCGGGACGCATGATTTCTGGATGTGCTTCCCTTATCCGGCGCAGCCCGAAGGCAATCCGAACTCCGCGAATTTCGCCGGCGAAGACATTGACGCCCGCAACGCCCGCCGCGGCGCGCGGCCGTTGCGCGGGATCGGCGATATGCGCCGGATTCCCCCCGACTCGGGCGTGGCGCAGGTCCAGGACCGGCTGTTTGCCGCCCTCCACGAATCGAGCCATGCTTGGCTCGTGCCCGCGGACATGAAGGTCCGGATCGGCCGCACCGAGGTCGCTCCGCTGCTGTCCGACGAGCTGACCGACCGGCTCAACCGGGAGGCGCCGCTCGAACGGCCGGCGCTGCTGGCGCGCCAGGACGCTCATTGGAGTTGCTACGTCAATTTCGTGTCGTGCCAGGATTCGGTTCAATGGGTCCGCACGCCCGATGTCGGCGGCACCGCGAAATGGGTGCAGCGCGACCCTGATCCGGTGCCGGTCCGGCCCGACGGGCTGCCGGAGCTGGGGGTATTCCCGGCCTTTAGCGACCTCGACCTGTACCTGATGGGCGCGAAAGCGGCGGAAGACTGCTTTCCGGAGACGGGCGGAAGGTTCTTCTGGCTCGAGCCCAAGCTGTCGCTGGGCGTTCCGATGCAATATCATACCGGCCTGTTCGTCGCCTTCAGCCGGAGCGATTACTATTATTTCGGCTTCTACCAGGACCACGGCAAGCTGCGGGCGGAGCGTTCGTCGACCGGGGAACGCAGCGTTTCGGTCGACATCGGGCCGGGCTACCAGCCGCTGGAGCACGAGCTCGCGTCGATGATGCTGCGCGTCGTCCGCCGCGGCAGCCGCTATCTGTTCCAGGCATGCCAGGGCAATTACGTCTCGTCCCTCCTCTCCGGACAGGGCCCGCACACGTTCGACGACCTCGACACCGCGCGCGACAGCGGCGACTTCCGGCGCTGGCGGACGGTCGCCGGCTTCACCGCGCCGGGCGCGACGCCGCAGGCGATCGGCGCCATCACCAAGACCTGGAACCCGATCCTCGTCGAAGGCCAGGTATTCGGCTTCGAGACGAAGCAGGGGAGCAACCAGCATTCGTTCCGGCTCGACAATCTCGCCGCGCCGCGCGTCGGCACCATCCCGTTCGGCACACTGCCGGCCGACCGACTGCTCGTCGAAACCCCGGTCCCCGGCGCGCTGGTCCGCCCGGGCGCCTGGTCGATGATTCTGGGCGTGCCCTATGCGCAAAGTTACGATCATTGGAGTGCGGCGGACGCGGCGCCAAAGCTGATAACCCGGGCGCCAGCGGGCGACTTCGCGTTCGGCGCCTCGATCAAGGTCCGAAGGTCGCTGGTATCGCCCTGGGCGGGAGGCGCCACGCGGGGCATGACGATGTGGGGCAAGGAGCGCTTCGCCCATGTCCGCGACGTCGTCGTTCCGGCCCGAATCCGCGAAAATTGGGCGCCGTGGACGGGCGGTCCGATCAGCGCGGAGCGGAACCAGCTCGGGCCGCTTCTGCCGCCGGTCTATCCCACCGCCTTCATCGTGCCGACGCCGCGCGCGGACGCCGTTCCGGCGGCGGATCTGGCGATCCTCGACCGGTTCCGGCGCTATTATGACGAGGCGGTGTGGCAGGTGTCGAAGCGCCGGTTCAGCTCCGACTCCCGGCTGTAAGGCGGCGAAGGGGCGGCGGCCTATCCGGCCGGGCAGGCCCCTCGGGATTCAGACGGCCCTGCGCGTCATCGCCCTTGACCTTGGCGGCCTGCCCGCGGTCGACCGGCGTGGAGCGGGCACGACGGGGGGCGGCGCGAGAGACGAAAAAGGGCGCCGCCAAAGCGACGCCCTTGTTCGCGAAGTCTGAAGCTCAGGCGCTCTGCAGGTTGACGGCGCTGGTCTTGCCGCGCTGGTCCTGCTCGAGGTCGTAGCTGACGCGCTGATCCTTGTTCAGCGTGGTCATGCCCGCCCGCTCGACGGCGGAGATGTGAACAAAGGCGTCGTTGCCGCTGCCCTCGGGCTGGATGAAGCCGTAGCCTTTGTCCTGGTTGAAGAATTTGACGGTGCCGGTCGGCATGATGATTTCCTTAGTAACGAAGTGCCGGCGGGGCCGAAGCGGCCGCGTCGGGCTTTAGCAGCGTATAGAGAAGGAAAAACCGACCGAAGCAGGAAATGTCCGTCGCATGCGACTTTAGCCGGGACCTTATGCACTATTTTGGGGCGCAGGGCAAATCGGGGTGCGGTGCGGCGCTTTTCCCAAGGCGTGCGACTTTTTCTTCAGACCAGGGACGCCCGGTGAATCGCCGCCGCCATCGAGGCGGGCCGGCCGCTGCCGTCGATCGGCCCGGACGCCGAAGCACGCAAAAATCCGGCGGCACCAGCCGCGGGCCTGGCACCCGCTTGCTGGCGCCTCCCGGCTCGCGTCAGCGGCTCAGCTGGCCGCGCACCGCCCCGCCCGGGAAGGGCGTGTTGTGGACGTTGACGTAGAAGGCGCCCGGATCGCGGACGATCTCCTGCGCGAGCGCGCGCGTCACGGTCGCGCAGCCGCTGCTGCTGCCGCCGGTCGGCGCCGCCAGCGGCACGACGACCGGCCCGGCGTCGGTCGGCGGGGCGCGGTGGATGTGGGCGGCGGTGGCCGGATCGATGTTGCTGACGGTCAGCGTGTAGCAGATCTGCTCCTGGCCCGGGTTGATGCGAAAGGTGGCGGTGCCGATGCCGTCGGGATCGCCGGGGCCGGGCCGCTCGGCGGCGCCGGTCATCTGGACGGTGATCGGCCGGCCGCCATCGTCGGCGGACGCGGCGGAAGCGGGGAACAGCAAGGCGGCGGCGAGAGCGAGGGAAATCGAACGTCTCATGGCGAGTTTCTCCTTCGCGCGCGCCGGGCGCGACAAAGGAAGCGCGGCAGCGGCGCGCGATGGGTGGGAAACGGACGGGGGCGGGACGGGTTCCGGCGAGGGACGGCGGGGCCTCGGCACGCCTCAAGTCGACGCGGCAGGTCGCGCAACCCCCGGCCTGCACTGCCTTCGGTGACGATGGATGATCGGGTCGCCCAGACGAGGGGCGCCTGGTGCCTCAGACCATCTCCGCGGCGTCGGCGGCGGTGGCCAGGCCGAGCGTGTCGTAAAATTCGCTGAAGCGGGTCGCCCGGCCGTCCTCGAAATGCCACAGGTCGACCTTGGGGGTGTGGACCTCGCGGCCGGTCAGCTTGTTGCGATAGCCGCAGCGGCCGACCATCACCACCTCGTCGCCCTCGGCGATGAACCGTTCGACGTCGTAATAGAGCATCTCCCAGTCGCGGCTCAGCGCCGCGAAATATTCGGCCGCCTCGGCGCGGCTGCGATGGACTCCGGCGAGCTCGCTGCGCATCTCGCCGTCGAGCACCGAGCGCATCTCGATCTCTTCGGCGAACAGCTCGAGCACCTCGGGCGCCGAGCCGCCGCGGGTGTCGCTCCAGCGGCGATAGGTTTCCTGCAAAGCGGCGACGTTGGGGTTGGGATGGGCGGCTTCGGCGGATGGCTCGAACATCTTAAGCTCTCCTTGCGGAGCGGGCGTGGGGCGCGGCGAGGATAGCAGATACGGGCGCGGCGCGCGAGCGGGGCGGCGTCAGACGGCGCCGACGGCGCGGGCGAAGGCGAGGCTGTCGAACATCTCGGTGAAGCGGGTCGCCTTGCCGAACTCGAACCGCCAGATGTCGACCTTGGGCGATTCGACGATCGTGCCGTTCGCCCGGTGGCGCCAGGCGCAGTGACCGATCATCACCACGTCCTCGCCATATTCGCCGTCGGCGATGAACTGGTCGACGACATAGTCGATCATCTCCCATTCGCGGGCGAGGGCGGCGAAATAGGCGCCCGCCTCGGCGCGGGTGCGGTGAATGCCGGCGAGCTGGGAGGGGACGTCCTGCGGGGTGAGCACCGAGCGCATCTCGATCTTGTCGTCGAACAGCTCAAGGATCTCGTCGGCGCAGCCGCCCTTGGTGTCGCGCCAGCGCCGATACGCCTCGCGCAAAGCGGCGACGTGCGGATTGTCCCGGGCAGACACGACACGAACTCCCCCCAACGCTGGACCCGCGGCGGAGTCTAGCAGAAGCGGGCGAGGAGTCGAGACGGAGGCGAGCCGAAGCGCCCGGCCTCCGACTTCACCCGCGAGGAATTGCCCTAACGCCGGCGCGGGGCGGGATGGAGCGACTTGCGGACATATTCGTCGAAATTGCGGGCGAAGGCGTCGCGCAGCGCGGCCCGGGCCTCGGCGACGCCGTCGGGACCCTTGGGCGGGAAGCCGTGGAGCGACTTCTTGCTCTTGCCCGACAAAGTGCGCGCCGCGCCGCCGGCGAAATCGCGATAATGGAATTTGGTGGTGATGTTGGCGCTGAACATCGCTCCCTTGTGGTAGAAGATCTTGCCGACCACCAATTCGGCGTAGCAGGGCGCGGTCGAGCGGCTGAGCCGGCCGCTGGTGGCCTTGAGCGCCTTGACCTGGGGGCGGCTGAGCGGCGCCTCGGCGACGACGCGCAGGCCGGGCTTCCGCAGCAAGGCGGCGAGATCGAGCCCTCCGATCGCGGCGGCCTGGCCCTCGGCATCGAGATATTGGCGCATCCGTTCCTCGATCGTCAGCTTGGCGTCGGCGTTGAGCGCGGCGTCGGCGACCGCCCCGACCACGCCGAAGCCGGCCAGCCAGCCGGTCTTCTGGACGAGGAAATTCTCGCTCGGAAAGACGTGCAGCTCGCAGGCCGGTCCGGCCTCGGGCGCGGCGGCCGGCGGAGCCGCCTCGGGAGCAGGCGCGGCGGCCGGCGGAGCGGCTTCGGGCGCCGGCGCGGCGGCCGGCGGAGCCGCCTCGGGAGAAGGCGCGGCGGCGGCCGGGACGGCGCTTTCCTGCGCCGCGGCCGGTGCAGCCAGCCACAGCAGCGACGCGGCGACGCCGCCGGCGAAGGCCGATTTGTCCATGTTTTTCATCCCCCTGGAAGCAGGATGCTCCCCCGCCGACGATAATCGCGGCGGCGGCAAAAGCAAGCGGGCTACCGAGCAAACGCTTGTCCGGGGGACAGGCCAGGAGCCTCGTGGAGTCCTGGCGGAGGCGCCCGAGGCAGTCCTCAGCGCCGGCCTGCTCCGGGGCGAGATGCGGGCCGATGACGTTGAGCGTGGCGGCGAGGCCGGCGGGATCGGGGGTGGGATCGGGGGCGGGAGCTCGGCGGCGCGGAAGCGCGGCGGCGTCAGCGGCTGGCCGCGACCGTCGTCAGATAACCGTAGACCGCGTCGAGCTCGGCCTCGGTGAGGCGGGAATAGCGCCGGCGGGCGACGCCGCTCATCAGCCTGAGCTCGCGCCCGCCGATCGGCTGGCCGGTGCGCAGGAGCCGGCGGAACCGGGCCCGGTCGTAGGCGGCGGCGACCGCGAGCGGCGGCGCCGGCCGGTCCTGCGCCTGGTCGCGGTCGCCCTCGAGGCCGAGGCCGTGACATTCCGAGCAGGTCGCTCGGACGATGTAGCGGCCGAGCGCGTGGGCGGGGCCCGCCTCGGGCGGCCAGCTGTCGCCGTCCTTGCGGACGTCGGCGGCGGACGAGCGCCAGCTGCCGGCGGCGATCTCCTCCTTCGCGCGCGGGCCGAAGGTGGGGGGCGGGTGGTCGCTGCCGGCGGGGCGGTGGGTGCGCAGCCAGGCGGTCAGCGCCTTCATCTCGGAATCGTTCAGATGGGTGAAGAGGTGGGAGGGCATCGCCCACAGCTCGCGGCCGTCATGGCCGAGGCCGCCGCGGATCGCCCGCTCGAGCCCGGCGTCGTCGTAGCGGGCGACGGCTCGGGTGAGGTTGGCGGTCCACAGCCGCCCCCATTCGGGATCGCTCCAGTCCACTCCGGTGAGGTCCTTGCCGTGGCAGCCGTTGCAGCCGAGCACCGTCGCGAGGCGCTCGCCGTGGGCGACGGGATCGGCGGACAGGCGGGCGAAGGCCGGCGCCGGCGGGGCCTGGGCGGCGGGCTCGCGGTCGGGGGCTGGCGCGGGCGAGCCGCAGGCGGCGAGGAGGGCGAGGAGCGGAAGCAGCCGCGAGGCGGTACGGGCGAAAGGCGGACGATCCATCGCGGCGGCTCCCTTGAGGGCGGGGGTGGCTAGCACGATCTTGCGGCGCGGCGCCATGAGGGGCGGAGACCGGTCCCGGGGAGCGGCCATTTGCGGGTTCACCCAAAGCACCGAAGGACCGAAGGGGCCGTGGCTGGCGGGACGGCCTTCGTAGCTTCGCCGGCCAGCGGTCCCGCCCGGCCTCTTCGGGGCTTTGGGTGAGACAATTCAGGCCGGCGTTGCGGCGAGACGGTGGGCGTCCTGGCGGAGGATTTCGAGGCAGTCTTCCGCGCCGGTGTGCTCCCAGGCGAGGTGGGGGACGATGATTTCGAGCTTGGCGGCGAGGGCGGCGGGATCGGGGGCGGGGAGGGCGAGGAGGGCGGTGAGGGCGCCGCTGTGGGCGCCGAGGAGGGCGTCGTAGACGTCCTGGTTGGGCTCGTGCGCGGCGGCGTCGAGGGCGGCCTGCGCCGTTTGGAAGCGGGCGAGGGCGCGGTCCCAGACAGGGACCGCGGAGGATAGCTCGTCATCCCGGCGGAGGCCGGGATCCCAGGGGGAAGGGCTCGGAGCGGATCTCGCCGGGGTCCCGGCCTGCGCTGGGATGACGGGGGAAAGGACGGGCGCGGCGCAGACAGCGCCTAGCAGCGTCCTCCGGGAGACCTCGAGAGAGGCGCGGCGCGCCGTCTCGCGGCCGGCGGCTGGAACGCCGCCGTCCGTTCGACTATGCTGCCCGTCAGCCATCGTTCGCCTCCTTTTCGGGGCGTTGCGGGGTGAGAGCCGGAGCTAGGCGGACGCGTTGCCTCGGCTTCTTCTTGTTTTCTCGTGTTACGGATAATTGAGGGGCGGGTCAATAGCCGAAATACAGAAAAGAGGCCGCGGCCGCCCGGCCACTGGCAGCGATCCGGTGAGGACCATCCGCCTCTCCGCTGACCTGGAGGCGGCGATCACAGCCTGGATCGACCTTCAAGCGGACCCAAGGCCCTCCCGCTCTGAAGCGATCCGACGGCTGATCGAGAAGGGTTTGAGGGCGGTCGGAGGCGAGATTCAGCCCTTGTTGCTTGAATTTCCACCGCGAGAGTAGAAGGCGGACGCTTGCCGAAGGATAATTGCTTCGGCAGATAGAGCTTATCAATCCTTTGACCAAGCTTATTTTCCCTGGATTAATGTGCATGTGGAGGGCCGCAGTATGGAATATTTTAAGGCCGTGATTGCAGGGGTCGTTGGAAGCGGGCTGTTTTGGCTTATTGACACCTTTCTGTTGTCACTCAGCCCCGCCTATAAAACCTCAGGTGTTATAATAATGTTCTTGATAGGGGCTGTCGCCTACAAGATGCTGTCCAGAAACATGGCGGTCAAGCGTGTATCAGTGATGAGCAATACGGATTTTAAAGACAGTCTTGACGCTACAATCGACGAGACGCAAATCGATGGAGATGAGAGTGTTTCGGTCCTGTCCGGGAACAAGGTTCGTGGACCAGCTAATTTGACTATTTCAAAAAGCGATATCGGGTCCTGATCGGTGCCGCGGAGAATTGATTGGCGCCGTGAAAGCGAGGCCCTCAATCCCTACATTCGTGGTGAGCAGAGTGGTGTTATAAGGATAGATTATAAGGGCGAGAGCAGTGCATGGCATGTATTCGATGCAATCCTAAAAGGTAACTTCGGATCGAATCTCGCGATACCGGTTGCGTCACTTCGAATGGATCGCGGTTGGCATACAACTCATTTGCTCACCGATGTCCTGGGCGCTTTGAGCGGAAAACTTGCTGAGGCCGGATTTCCTGCACAGCCTACTACTCCGACCCCAGCCGCCAAGGTGCTTTCTGGCAACAAATTCCGAGGGCCGGCAACGATCAATATTGAGCATTTGTATGTAGGCGGCACGAGTGTAGCGGATCAAATCCGCGAGCGGAATGCTCTAATTAAGGATGTATGCAGTCGCTTATCCCAAATGTTCAGCGTAGGTGGCAGATTTATGCTGGTGTTGCATCATTCCGAACCCGATAACCAAAATTATTTTTGGCGGGATTTGTGGGAGGGAAATCTTTCGTCCTTCGTGACGGCTGGGTTATCGCTGGTATATTATTTTGACGAGACTTCAGAGACAGAATTGCATTACTGTGCCCCAAGGCCGAATTTGCGATTGAGTCTTCCGGCAACGTTCGAGGATGAGACCCGCGAGGGCGATGCGTATGATGATCTGATAGACCTTCTCGTAGATGAGGGACTAGATCCCAGAGCCGCGGCGGACATGGCTACAAGCCTCTTGATTTCGAGCCGAAAAGACGTATCGGCACTTCACAATAACCTATTCGAATTGCTCGTGGAAATCAAAACCCCGACCTTCAGTAAGAGCAGATGACCAGTTCGTTCATCCACTCTGCACCGGCATTCCTCCGAAGCACCTTGGAAGTGCTCGCGGTCGCCGAGAGTTTGACCGATGAAATTGCCGCAAAGCTCTACGAAATCGCCCCAGTGATCGATGTTTCTTGGGACGCGTTTTATCGCGCAATTCGCCAAGCCGACTTTGTCGAAGCACGGAATAGTGAATGGAGTTTCGTACCCCAATTTCGCCAGGCCTTCCGCGCTTTCGGAGCAGTGTCTGAAGATCGGATTCGCGCTGCACATGATATTCTCAGACAGGCAAGTGAAGCGGACGATGCATGTGCGGGCCGATCCGTCCCGAGCTATCTCTTCACCGAAGGGGGGAAGGCTTACCACAGCGCTGCCTTGGGCGATTTTGATACCGCATTCCGCCATTACGGGCAAGCGGCAGTGGGCCCTGTTGACGGGCGTCAATGGCTCGCTGCGAAATTCGCTACTGAGCAGGAAGAGGCCGGCGTTCTCCCCTCAGGGTACACCGAGACGTTGTTCCTCCGGGCAATGGTTTTGTACCGCGAGGGCGACCGTCGCACCGCCGAGCGGCTGTTTCGCGAGATCGTGCGTCGGGATGAGCCCCGAATTGAGACAACGGTGTCGTTGAACCTCTTGGCTAGAATGCTGGCGAGAAACGATCCGCGTACGGCGGAAGCGATGTTCAAACGGGTTTTGGACCTCGGGCCGCAGATCGGCGACTATTTTGGCGCCGCAGTGGCGGCTCACGAATTGGCGAATCTGTTATCGCGGCGCACGCCCGTTGAAGCGGAAGCGCTATATCGGCAAAGCATAGAGATAGGCGAACAGTTAAATAATCGGCACCACCTTGGCTTGGTACTCCACAGCTTTGCTAATCATATAAGTGGCATCAGGTCTCGCAGCTATGAGACGGAAGACGCTTATAAGAGAGCCATCGATCTCTTGGAGGAGACTTCGGACGTCGACGGTTCGGGTCAAGCGATGCACAGCTATGGAAACTTTCTCGCGAGGCAGCCAAAGCGCGCGGGGGAAGCAGAGCGTCACCTACGAGAGAGCGTAACTCGGGCAAAGAAGACGCAGAGTCTCTTTAGCATAGCACAAAGGCTGCACACTCTTGCACGGTTGGTTTCCCGAACCGATCGTCGGCACGGCGAGGCCGAAAGGATGCTCGAAGAGAGCCTCGAGATCGGGCGTCGCATCCGGAATCGTCGTCATATTGCTATGGTGCTAAGAAGTCTCGCGAATTTGGTTTCCAAGGAAGATGTGGGTAGAGCAGAGCAACTCCTCAGGGAGAGCCTCGCTCTCAGCAGAGAGAGTAACGATCAACGAGGGGAGACTGCCGCCAGAGCGGATTTAGAACGCCTTCTAAGAGGCCAGCGTTAAGGCGAAGAAGCTTCTAATCTATCTATTCGCTCGACACGGCAAATCCTGTCGCCCCCTCAGGCCCGAGTTCCAGCACCCAATCCGCCCTCCCTTCGACTTCGCTCAGGACAGGCTCGATCAACTGGCGCTGACGCGTGTGCTCGAATCGACAGTCCCCAGACGGTCATGCCTGGGGCACCACCACGCTTCACTCCGCGGCTTCTCGCTCGCGCATAGACGCGGCGGAGCCCCGCTTTTTCCGTCCGATGGCGCTCTTCGTCTCGGCCCGTACCGACTTCGCGAGAAGCTGCGTGAGATAGCCGCCGGTGTACGACCGCGGCTCCTCCGCCACCTGCTCCGGCGTCCCCTCCGCCACGACTTCCCCGCCTTTATCCCCACCCTCAGGCCCTAAATCCAGCACCCAGTCCGCCGTCTTGATCACCTCGAGATTGTGCTCGATCACCACCACCGAATTGCCCTGGTCGACCAGCGCGTGGAGGACCTCGAGGAGCTTCCTCACATCCTCGAAGTGAAGCCCAGTGGTCGGCTCGTCCAATATGTACAAAGTCTGCCCCGTCGCCCGCCTCGACAGCTCCTTGGCGAGCTTGACGCGTTGCGCTTCGCCGCCGCTCAGGGTCGTCGCCTGCTGGCCGACCTTGATGTAGCCGAGGCCGACTTCCTCGAGCATCGCCATCTTGTCGCGGATCGGGGGGACGGCCTTGAAGAAGGCGTGGGCGTCCTCGACCGTCATGTCGAGGACGTCGGCGATGCTCCTGCCCTTGAACTTCACTTCGAGGGTCTCGCGATTGTAGCGGTGGCCGTGGCAGACGTCGCAGGTGACGTAGACGTCGGGGAGGAAGTGCATCTCGATCTTGATCAGGCCGTCGCCCTTGCAGGCCTCGCAGCGGCCGCCCTTGACGTTGAAGCTGAAGCGGCCGGGCTTGTAGCCTCGCGCCTGGCTCTCGGGGAGGCCGGCGAACCAGTCGCGGATCTGGGTGAAGGCGCCGGTGTAGGTGGCCGGGTTGGAGCGGGGGGTGCGGCCGATCGGCGACTGGTCGATGTCGATCACCTTGTCGAGATATTCGAGGCCGCTGATCCGCTCGCACGGGCCGCAGACCATGCGGGCGCCGTTCAGCGCCCGGGCGGCGCCGGCGTAGAGGGTGTCGACGGTGAAGCTCGACTTGCCCGAGCCGGAGACGCCGGTGATGCAGGTGAAGGTGCCCAAGGGGATCGAGGCGGTGACGTCCTTGAGGTTGTTGGCGCGGGCGCCGTGCACCGTCAGCTTGCGGCCGTTGCCCTTGCGGCGCTGCGCGGGGATGGGGACGCTGCGGCGGCCGGTCAGATAGTCGGCGGTCAGCGACTTCTCGTTGGCGAGCACGTCCTCCAGCGAGCCCCTCGCGACGACCTCGCCGCCATGGGCGCCGGCGCCGGGGCCCATGTCGATGACGTAATCGGCGTGGCGGATGGCGTCCTCGTCATGCTCGACGACGATCACCGTGTTGCCGAGATCGCGGAGGCGCTTCAAGGTGACGAGCAGGCGGTCGTTGTCGCGCTGGTGGAGGCCGATCGACGGCTCGTCGAGGACGTAGAGCACTCCCGATAGGCCCGAGCCGATCTGGCTGGCGAGGCGGATGCGCTGGCTCTCGCCTCCCGACAGGGTGCCCGAGGTGCGGTCGAGGTTGAGATAATCGAGGCCGACATTGTTGAGGAAGCCGAGCCGCTCGTTGATCTCCTTCAAAATGGCGCGGGCGATCTCGTTCTGCTGCGGGTTGAGCTTTTCGGAGAGGCCGGAGAACCAGGCCAAAGCGTGGCGGACGCTGCGGCGGGTGGACATGGAGATGTCCTCGCCGGCGATCTTGACCGCGAGCGGCTCGGGGCGGAGGCGGGCGCCGTGGCAGGTCTCGCAGGGGGCGGCCGACTGGTAGCGGGCGAGCTCCTCGCGCATCCAGGCGCTCTCGGTCTGGAGCATGCGGCGGTTCAAGTTGCCGATCACGCCTTCGAACGGCTTCCTGACGTCGTAGGAGCGGCGGCCGTCGACGAAGCGCAGGGTGACCGCCCGGCCCTCGGTGCCGAACAGGATCATCCGGCGGACGTCGTCGGGCAGCTCGTTCCACGGCGTCTCGAGGCCGAAGCCGAACTCGCGGGCGAGGGAGCCCAAGACCTGCATGTAATAGGGGCTGGGCGGGTTGGACTTGGCCCAGGGGACGATGGCGCCGCGCTTGATCGACAGATTCTCGTTCGGCACGACCAGCTCGGGGTCGAACAGCAATTTCTCGCCGAGGCCGTCGCAGGCCGGGCAGGCGCCCTGCGGGGCGTTGAAGCTGAACAGCCGCGGCTCGATCTCGGCGATGGTGAAGCCGGAGACCGGGCAGGCGAACTTCTCCGAGAAGACGAGGCGGCCGGGCGGGGCGTTGTCCTGCAAGACCCCCCTCTCCCCCTGGGGAGAGGAGTCGGGGGCGAGGGGGCTCGGCGGTCGAGCTTCGGACCCGGTGCACCCGCCCCCTGCCCCCTCCCCGCCGGGGAGGGGGGATTTGTCGGCCGGGTCGAGGTAGACGAGGCCCTCGGCCAGCTTGAGCGCCGTCTCCAGCGAATCCGCGAGCCTTGTCTCGATCCCCTCGCGCACGACCAGGCGGTCGACCACCACCTCGAGGTCGTGCTTGTACTTCTTGTCGAGGGCGGGGGCGTCCTCGATGTCGTGGAACTGGCCGTCGATTCGCACCCGGGTGAAGCCGGCTTTCTGCCACTCCGCCAGCTCCTTCCTGTACTCGCCCTTGCGGCCGCGGACGACCGGGGCGAGCAGATAGAGGCGGGTGCCTTCGGGCAGCGCCATCACCCGGTCGACCATTTGCGACACGGTCTGGGCGGCGATCGGGAGGCCGGTGGCGGGGCTGTAGGGAACGCCGACCCGCGCCCATAGCAGGCGCATGTAATCGTAGATCTCGGTGACGGTGGCGACGGTCGAGCGCGGGTTGCGCGACGTCGTCTTCTGCTCGATCGAGATGGCCGGGGAGAGGCCCTCGATATGGTCGACGTCGGGCTTCTGCATCATCTCGAGGAACTGGCGCGCATAGGCGCTCAAGGACTCGACGTAGCGCCGCTGGCCCTCGGCGTAGATGGTATCGAAAGCGAGCGAGGATTTGCCGGAGCCGCTGAGGCCGGTGATCACGGTCAGCGTCTCGCGCGGAATATCGACGTCGATATTCTTGAGATTGTGCTCGCGCGCGCCGCGGACGGAGAGGTGAGTCAGCATGGCCGGTGATGTTCCAGATCTGTTCTAAGTATCGAGGGACGCGCGGCAGGTCAACGCGGCAGGGCAAAGATGGGTGCGGGCGGCGCCGAAGGCAAGGCCGGGGGCCGGCGGGGATTGGCGCCGAAACGGACCAGCTTGCGCGTGGCCGGCCCGGGCGCCGGGTTTAGGGTGGAGTCCGGCGGCGCAACTCGACGCGCCCGCGCGGTCGCCGCAACCCGGGCGCAGAAGGAATGGCGATGAGCGATGCGCGATCCGATCCGGCCCGGGAGGCGGCCCAGGGCCCCTATCTGATGATCCTCGAGCAGTCCGCCCATATGGACTGGGACTGGCTGATGACTTTCTGCGGCTATTATTGGCAGGCCTATGACGGATCGGGAGTCAACGGCATCCTCAACAACGCCGTCGCCTTCGCCCAGGCCGGACATCCCTATACGGTGTGCGAGATGGGCTTCTTCCGGGAATTCCTGGCCAACAATCCCGGCCAGCTCGCGGCGATTCGGGCGCTTCCCAATTTCCACGTGATCAGCGGCGGCATCACCTCCCCGGATTGCCTGGTCTGTTCGGGAGAGGGGTTCATCCGCAACTATCTCGTCGGCCAGACCTGGCTCAGCGGCATCGGCATGCAGGCCCAGCCGCATTGCTGGATTCCGGACGATTTCGGCCAGGATCCCGAGCTGCCCGCCTTGCTGCAGGCGCTCGGCTTCGTCAGCGTCGCTTTCTCGCGGCTGAGCGGCAGCCAGTCGAGCGCCAAGTCGCCGCCGGACCGATGGTCGGAACAGCTCTACCGGACCGGCCTCGATTTCAATTGGACCGCTTCCGACGGGTCGGCGCTGCTCGCCCACTGGCTGACCAATAACGGCTATCCGCCGGGAACGAGCGGCTACGGGATCGGCGTCAACCTGGAGGATTCGAGGCAGGGAGCGGCCGCGATCGACGATTTCTGCAGCAAGGCCTATGTCCCGTCCGGGACCCCGCTCAGCTACGCGGCCGCGCCGGCGCGGGTGATGTACATCCCGATCGACGACGATTTCATGCAGCCGATCGCCGACGCCGCGCAGAGCATCTCGGACTGGAACTCCAGCACCGGTGCGGCCGCCAACGTGTTCGCCAGGCTGGGCACGTTCGACGAGTTCGTTACCATGGTGATGCAGTCGCCGGCGGAGCTGCAGACGCTCGCCTATAACGGCACGCCCTATTGGACGGGCTATTATGCCAGCCGGCCCGCGCTCAAGACGCTGCACTATCAGGCGGCGCGGGCGCTGGTCGGCGCCGAGATATTCGGGGTGACGGCGCTGCTCCTCGGGACGCCGCTGCCGCCTTCCTTCTGGGACGAGGTCGAGGCCGCCTGGAACGATTTCGTTCCGAGCACCCACCATGATTATGTCTGCGGCACCGCGGTCGATCAGGTCTATCTGAACGAGCAGCTGCCCCGGCTCACCGGCATCGCCGCGACTGCCGCCGCCCTTCAGGAGTCGGCGCTCGGGGCGTTGGCCGCGCTGCCCGGCCCGGGCGGCAATATCGGGGTCGGCAACCCGCTCGGCTTCGCGCGCTACGGCGTCGCCGAGATTCCCGGCATCGGCGCGCCGGCGGGGGGATCGTTCGAGATTGCGGGCTGGCGCTTTCCGGTCCAGGCGTCGGCCGAGGGGGGATTGCTGCTGTTCACCCCGGCCGACAGCTTCGGCTATGCGACCGGCACGGCCTCCCAATCGCCGCCCGACGCGGCGATGACGCCGGCCGAAGTCACCCAGACCGGGGGGAGCTATTGCCTGCAGAACGGCCTGCTCACCGCCTATGTCGACGCCGGCACCGGCACGCTGCTGTCGCTCAGCGACGCGCAGGGCAATCAGGTCCTGAAGGCGGTTTCCCCCGGCGACGACCTTCGCTTCTATCTGGATAAGGGCGGCCTCTACCGGTTCGGCAACGAAGCCGGCGACCGTCAGCTGAGCCGGGACACCCGCGTCAGGTTCAGCCAATCCTCGCCGCCGGCGATTCTCGAGACCGGGCCGTTGCGGGTCCGCGTGTCGATCCCGGTCGACGTCACGGTCGACGGCACCAAATATTCCTACACCCGCGAGATCGCCCTCGTCGTCAACGAGCCGTTTCTGCGGATCACGATCACCGGCGCGGCGCCGCCTTATTATTCGGTCATGACCGGCCACACGCTGTTAGCGGCCCCCGCGACGATCGATCACGGCACGGCCGGGCACTGGACCCGGGTCCAGCCCTCCGACGCCTTCTGGGACCCGCCGGTCTTCCGGGCCACTCACAATTACCTCCTGCCGCGCGGCGCCGCTCCCGACCGGCAGGCGCGGGGGCCGATCCTGTGCGCCGTCTTCCACGGCGGAATGCCGGCCTGGGCGATCGACGCGGACGGCAGCCTGATCGGCTGCCTGTTGCGCAACACGCCCACCGACGACGGTCTCGGCGCGTCAGGCCACGACTACGGCACCCACACCCAGACCTACGCCCTTCGCGTTGCGTCCGGCCTCAGCGAGCCCGAGACCGGCCAGCCGCTGCGGGAGGCGCTCGGCTTCAACACGCCGATCCTGGCGACGACGATCCCGAGCCCTCAGGCCGGCGCACCCCTGGCCAGCTTCAGCCTCGCCTCGCTTCCCGCCGACAGCCCGGCCGTGCTCACCGTCGCCAAGCCCGGCAGCTACCATCCCGGCAGCCTGATCCTGCGCGTCTACCAGCCGACCAACGCGCCGGGGAGCTCGCCCTTCTCGGTCCGGGTCACGCTCGGCGGCCCGGCGGCGGGCTCTGCCCAGCTGGTCAACGCGGCGGAGGGTGCGGGTCTGGAGACGTCGTCGACGGTGACCGTCTCGGGCAATGGGCTCGACCTGACCATGACCGGCGCCCTCGCCACGATCGAGCTGCCCGAATACGGGCCGCTGGCGGCAGCGGCGGGAACGCGGCGGCAGCCGCGGCAGGACCAGCCCACTTGCCCGAATCCGGGCAGCAACCCGAAGCGGGCGAGACGCCGGCCCGGCGCGGGCAACGTGCGCTTGCCGCGGTGAGAAACGAGGTGACGCGCTGGCCGGCGTCGCCGGCCGCCGCCCCCGGCGGGCGCCTCACTTGCGGCCGGCGGAACCGGGCTTCGGGGTCTTGCTCACCGCGGCGTCCAGCGGCTCCGGCGGCGGCGTGACCTTGCCGCAGGGGCTGCCGGGCGCGGGGAAATCGCCCGCGGCCGCACCCGCTGGCGCGACGCTGACGCAGGCGAGGCCCGTCTCATTGTTGTCGTAGAAACGCTCGAGCGCGCCGGGCAGGACGGCGTCGTTGACGAAGACGTAGAGATTGCCGTCGCGGGCGGCCTTAAATGGCGCGAAATAGATGTCCGGACGCAGCGGATCGGACGCGACCGGAACAAGCCTGTCGACATAGACCGCGTCGCCGTCGCCCTTCGGCGGGCGGATGGCGGTCAGCGGCTGCAGCCAGTCGGCGAGGACGACTCGGCGCATCGTCTTGAACAGATCGATCCAGGCGGGCAGCGGCTTGTTCTTGTCGCGCTCGCCGTCGGGGGCGATCGGATAGTCGCCGTCCCGGAAGCGTTCGACCTCGCGGATGGCGAGGACATAATCCGCCCCCTTGACGACGTTGAGCTCCAGCGGTGTGCAGGTGGGCCGGGGCCGGAACTCGCGCTCGCGCATGCCGCCATCCACCTGCGCCCCCTTCGCCTCCTGCAGGCAGAAGCCGTCCCGCGACAGGCGCGGATCCGCCTCGGCGAAATAGAGGTGGGTCTGGGCGAGCAGGCTGAGCAGCAGCACGGAGATGATGCCCAGCGTCACCGCCGCCGCAGCGCCCGGCAGCAGGTACCATTTGAAATAGAAGAAGGCATATTGATAGGGAGCGCTCTCCCGGACGACCCGCAGGATCGTTCCGAGCGGATCGCGGATCGCGCGCAGCGCCCGGGCGGTGAGAGAGTTGGATCGGATCGCCGACGGCCGCGGCTTCCACAGGCCCCGGGCGCGGTCGGCCATCTTCTTTTCGAGCCAGCGGCCCATCCCCAGGAACAGCAGGATCAGGGCGACGAGGATCAACGTATAGTCGAGATTGTCCGACAGGGCGCTGGTCCAGTAGCGGGCGAAATCCGGGACGACATAATCGAGGAGGCCGACGGCGGAGCGGCCCCAGCAGCGCGCATCGTCGCACAATTCAAGGGAGTCCGCGTCCTTGCCCCACCAGGGCATGGCGACGAGCGCCGCGGAGGCGAGCAGGGTGAGGAAATAGACGATCCGGCGGCACCAGACGAGGTTCCAGATGCCGGCCCAGGCGAGCGGCGTGCCGGGGCGCGCCTGGAAGCCGAGATCCTCGACGTCGGCGCCCTCCTTGGGATGCTCGGTGGCGTCGGTCGGATAGATTTTGTAGCGGGGCGGCAGGTTGATCGGGGCATAGCCGTCGGTGCCGGTGTTGATCCGCGTGATCACGCTCTTGTGGATCTTCACCTCGGTCAGCAGGCCGTGGTCGCCGAAGCCGTCGCGCCGGAGCTCGGGATCGCGAAGGCTCCGATAGACGCTGGCTGGCGGCGCGCCGCGCGTCCTCGGATCGAGGAAGGCGCCGATGTTGCGCGGCTGGAAGCGATAATAGGAGCCGAGGCCGGCCCGGCTGTCGTGGATCGGGCCGTAGGCATTGGCCATGCCCTGGATGCGGTCCTCATGCTGCTTGAGGAAGCGCAGGTCGGTTTCGCCCATCATCCATTGCAGGGAGACGTAGCTCAGGGTCTCGTCGGGATAGCCGCCGCCGACGTCGGCGTGCATGCCGGCGAACCAGACCTGCTCGAGCCGACCCGGCCGGGCCTTGACGACCTTCCTGACCGGCTGCCCCTGTTTGTCGAGCCTGACGATCACCTCGCGTCCGTTCTTGACGACGTCTGCCTCGCGCACCTCGTCCCACAGCAAAGGCTGAAAGGCGTCGCGCTGGTCGTCTATGGCCAGAGCGTGGCGCGCCTTCGCCACCTTCGGCGACAATTCGTAGTTCGGCATGGTCAGCGGCCAGACCCAATCGTCGATGCCGCGCGTGATCTCGATGCTGGGGCCGCCATAAGCGGCGACCGTGTCCCAGACGCCGAGGAAGGCTATGTCGGTGGGGTGCTTCTTGATGTCGCGATAGAGCATTTCCCCGAACAGCGCGCGCTTCACCCGCAACAGCCCGTCGCGGAGGCGGCGAAGTGCCCAGGCGAGCACCTTGGCGGGCCACCGGTTCGGCCAGACCTGCCGGCAGAATTCGCGATAGGCGTCGCGGGCGTGATAGGCGAGCTGGCGCTCGTTGCGATATTCGACCACGCCTTCCTGGGCGATCACCGAGACGAGCAGGCGGATGGTGAAGGCGCCGCGGCTGAAGCCGAAGGCGTAGATGCGGTCGCCGGGCTCGTAGTTGCGGCAGAGGAAGCGGTAGATGGTCAGCAGGTTGCGCTTGAGACCGATGCCGAGGATCCCGCCGAGCAGCGCCAGCGGCCGGAATTGCGAGGTGCCGACGCCATTGTCGTAATAAGCGATCTGGACGCGCTGCCGCCCCTCGGTCGGCGGGCCCAGATCGAGCGCCTCGTAGAGGCGCCATACGTTGGTCTTGAACAGCTTGCCGCTGCTGTTGCCGGTGCCGTCCGAGAACAGGACGATGTCCTTGCCGGGTTTCCCGGCCCCGGCTGCAGCCGGCCGCTTCACCGCCATCGCGCACTCCCCCTCGCGGCTCCAGGCTGCGCAGGTTGCGAGGCCCGGTCAATCCGCAAGCATGTTCGATCCGCACCGTGGCCGATCGCGGCGGCCGCGTATGTGAGCAAAGTCACGGAGCGGGTGGAGCGTCTTTGCCTCGACACGCCAGCGCCGTCCGCAGCGCCTCCGCCGCCTGCCGCATCTCCGCGAGCCGTGCCTCATGCTCCGCCTCGGCCGCGTCGAGGTCGGCACCGCAAAAGGCGCAGTCGGGCCGATCGTCCCAGCGCACGAACCTTCGGCACCCCCGGCACAGGCGCAGCGGCACCGGGATGCGGCCGTGCTCAGCCATTGACGACAATGCGATCGGGGACTCGGCCGGGAACCGGTTCGACCACGATCTCGAACTCGCCATGGTCGAACGAGCGGCCGCCGGCGTCCTTGACCTTGACCAGCCGCTCGCGCAGCCCGAGCGCGTCCATCTCCAGGGCGCGGTGGTGGCACATCGGATTGTTGCCGGCCTTGCCCATCAGAGCGTGGGAGGTCCAGGTGCATCCGGCCATGCAGGTCTCGGCATAATAGCAGGTGCGGCAGAAGCCCCAGAGGTCGTCGACGGTCCGGCGGCGGTTGAACGCGATCGGCTCCGACGTCTCCCAGATCTGCTTCAGCCGCATATCGCGGACGTTGCCGCCGGCATAATTGTTGGCGAGGCCCGGGCAGGACTTGATCGTGCCGTCGGCCTCGATCCCCATCACCGTGTCGCCGGCATGGCAGCCGTGAAAGTGGATCTCGTCGTCGAGGATGTTGCGGATCGTCGATTCGTGGGGACCGAAATAGCCGATATTGCTGGCCGGCTGGAGGAACAGGCCGCGCTCGCGCGCCTCGACGGCGAGCTCGGCGAGCAGCGGCATCAGTTCGAGCATCTGCCAGGGCTGGAGCAGGAGCTCGGGCCGGTCGGCGGCATTGCCCATCGCGGTGGTGATGGCGAGCTGCCAGTTGGCGGCGCCGGCATCGATGACGACGTCCATCAGCTGCCGGAGCTGGGGCAGCGAGCGGGCGTTGATCTGGGTGTTGACCGCGCTCACGAGGCCATGGGCGTGGACGCGGCGCAAAGCGGCCAGCGCCAGCTCGTACGATCCCGGCACGCCGCGCAGCTCGTCGTGCAAGGGGCCGATCCCGTCGATCGAGATGCCGACGCCGTTCAGCCCGGCCGCGGCGGCGCGCGCGACCCGTTCGTCGGTGAGGTTGCGGCCGCCGGTCTGGAGGTCGCAGAACATGCCGGCGGCGCGGATCGCGGCGACGATCTCGATCCAGTCCTTGCGCAGATAAGCCTCGCCGCCGATCAGACCGACGTCGCGGGCGCCGAGCTCGGCGATCTGCCCGACCAGGTCGAGCGCTTCGGCGGTGGTGAGCTCGTCGCGCCGGCGGCGGCCGGCGCGCGAGCCGCAATGCTGGCAGGCAAGATCGCAGGCGAGCGTGATCTCCCAGACCACGCTCACCGGCACGCGGTTGACGATATCGTCAAGGCCCGCATAGCGTGCGGGCAGCAGGTCCGCCCGCGGCGCGTCCACGCTTATTTCGCCCGCTTGGCGGCCGCCTCGAGCTGCTTGATGAGGCCGTCGAAGTCGCCAAATTCGGCCTTCGCCTCCTTGGCGCCCTTAAGCAGGACCTGGATGTCGGCGAGCTCGCCGCGCTCGATCGTGTCGCGAACCGCCACCCGATAGAAGACGAGGCTCGGATCGAGCAGCCTGGAAAGCCGCGCCTGGGTAAGCGGCGGTACTTTGATCGGTCTGATGCCCATGGGGTTTCCTCCGGCGATTGAGTCGCCCGGCAAGACTAAGTGGCGAGCGGCGAACGGTAAGCGCGAGTTTGCTCTGAATCGGAGGAAGACCCGCCTCGGCGGACCGGAGCGAGCGCCGGATCGACCTCGCGAGGCGCCGGACCCGGTCAGCAATATCAACGGCTTGGCTGCGCCGGCCGGTGGTGGACGATGGTCAGCGAAATGGATGTAATTCCGCCGCCGGGACACCTTTTGCGGACCGGTGTGAGGCAGGTCACAGACCGCTTCGCGCGGCCGGGTTACGCCCTGCCCATCCGTGGAGGCGCGGATGGCGAGGCTGCAGGTCGAAGTGCGGCCGGGGACGGGCGTCGGCGGCTATTCCTTGTTCGTCGACGGCGTGCCGGCGGCGATGGGCGCGGGCCACCGCGGCGAGGCGAGCTGCGCCGGCCGCTGCGGCGACGGTTCGCCCCATGCCGTCCTCTACAGCTTCAACGGCACGCCCGGCGCGACCCTGGGCATCGCCTTGCGCTGCGGCGGCCGCCTGGTGTGCCGCATCGCCGGCGCGCGCATAGCGGAGGGCGCGCACCGCGCGGCGGGGCGCAAAATCTTCGAGATTTGAGGCGGGCGGCCGGCGGCGGACGGGGTGACGGGCGCGGCCGGCTGCGCTAGGTTCGGCGCGGGCTGCAGGGGGGACGAGATGCGCGTTCTGGCGATGCTGGCGATCGGTCTGCTCGCCGCCACGGCGGGGCAGGCGAAGGAAGTGCGGCGGCTGGGGGCGGCGGAATCGCCGATCGCGGCCTCGGTCGAAGTGCCGGCGGGGAGCCGGATCGTCTATGTCAGCGGCAGCGTCCCGGACGCGGCCGACCCGGCCGCGCCGCCCGGCTCGGCGCAGCGCTACGGCGACACCGCGGCGCAGACCCGCTCGGTGCTCAGGAAGATCGAGGCGCAGCTCAAGCAGCACGAAATGGGTCTCGGCGACATCGTCATGATGCGCGTCTTCCTGGTCGCTCCGCCCGGCCAGGCGCGGATGGATTTTGCGGGGATGATGACGGCGTACCGGGAATTTTTCGGCACGCCGGCCCAGCCCAACCGGCCAGCGCGATCGACGCTTCAGGCGGCCGGCCTGGTCGATCCCGGCTGGCTGGTCGAGATCGAGGCGACCGCGGCCAGGCCGAAGGGAAAGGGGCGATGAGCCTCACTCGCCGCGCATTGCTCGAGCGGCTCGGCGCGGTCGGCGGGTTCAGCGCCGCCTATCTCGGCATGGAGGCGATGGGGCTGCTGGCGCGTCCCGCCGCGGCGGCGCCGTTGGAGCCGCCGCCGGCGCCCGGCCGCCGGCGCCGGCTCGTCATCCTCGGCGCCGGCATCGCCGGGCTGGTCGCGGCCTATGAGCTGCGCCGCGTCGGCTGGAACGTGACCGTGCTGGAGGCGCGCGACCGGATCGGCGGGCGCGTCTGGACATTGCGCGGCGGCGACCGGGTCGTCCAGAGCGGGCGGCCGGATCAGATCTGCACCTTCTCGGACGGGCTCTACCTCAACGCCGGCGCCGCCCGGATCCCGACTGCGCACCACCTCATCCTCGGCTATGCCCGCAAGCTCGGCGTGCCGATCGAGGTGATGGTCAATTCCAACCGCGCCGCCCGCTGGGATTTCGGAGGCCAGGTGGTGGCGAACCGCCAGGCGATGCACGACGTGCGCGGCATGATCGCCGAATTGCTCGCCAAGGCGATCGACCGGGGTGCGCTCGACCGGGAGCTGGGAAAGGACGAGAAAGAGGGGATGCGCGGCTTTCTCGCTTTCTACGGCGAGCTCAGCGACAAGTTCGAATATACCCCCCAGGGCCGCTCCGGCTACGCCACCCTGCCGGGCGGCTATATCGAGGCGGGCAAGCCGATCGCGCCGCTGCGGCTCCAGGCGCTGATGAAGCAGCGCGGCTGGGGACTGCCTTTGGTGTTCGAGGAATTTTTCGACCAACAGTCGCCGATGTTCCAGCCGGTCGGCGGCATGGACCGGATCGCCCACGCCCTCTACCGCGAGGTCGAGCCGGCGGTGCGGCTCAACAGCCCGGTCCTCGAGATCCGCCGGCGCGGCGAAGGCGTGCGGATCCTCCACGGCCCCGGCCGCCAGGCGCTGGACGCGGATTATTGCCTGTGCACGCTGGGTGTGAACCTGCTCGCCCGCATCCCCAACGATTTCTCTCCCGCCAAGCAGGCGGCGATGAAGGACATAAATTACCTGCCGAGCGTCAAGGTCGGCTTCGAATCGCGCCGTTTCTGGGAGGATGAAGGGATTTACGGCGGCCTCGGCTGGACCGACTCGATGAACGAGAATCTCCTCTATCCCTCGGACGGCTGGCACGGGCCGAAGGGCGTGCTCGTCACCGCTTATTGCGCGGGCTGGGTCGCCCAGGACAATCCGGACAAGTTCATGGCGATGAGCCACGAGGAGCGCTTCCGCCTCTGCCGCGAGTCGGTGGAGCGGCTCCACCCCGGCCATGGCGCCGAGTTGCGAAGGCCGGTGACCGTCGCCTGGGGGTTGACCCCGTGGTCGGAAGGGGTGGGCCCTGCGAATCCCGACTGGTTCCAGAATCCGCGCCCGGCCCGATATGTCGAGCTGACCCGGCCGGAAGGGCCGATCTTCTTTGCCGGCGAGCATCTGAGCTATGTCCAGTTTTGGCAGGAAGGCGCGGCGCTTTCGTCGCATGAGGCTATCAGGGCGCTGCGGGCGCGGGTTCAGGAACAGGCGCTGACCGAGCGTGCCGCGCGGCACGCGGCGGCGGCCTGAGATCGAGCGAAGGGAGCGTAGGAAATGCGCAAGACGGTTCTGGTGGCGATGGCGCTGGCAATGGCCGTGCCGGGGATGGCCAAGGCTCCGGCAAGGGCGCCGGCCGACGTGGCGGCGGCGGTGGCGGCGCCGGGCCGGCCCGCGGACCAGGTCAAGCTCGACGAAGTCCGCAAGCCGGTGGAGGTGCTGCGCTTCATGGGCCTCAGGAAGGGCGACCGAGTCCTCGATTACTTCACCGGCGCCGGCTATTATGCCGACATCATGGCCCGGGCGGTCGGCCCGGGCGGCCACGTCGTCGGCTGGAACTCCGCCGGCTTCGGCCGCAACGAGCGCATCGTAAAAGCGCTGGCCGACGTGCGCTCGCGCAATCCCAACACGGCTTTCTATTCAAGCCCGACGACGGCGATCGCGTTCGCCCCGAACAGTGTCGACTTCGCGCTCCTCCACCTCGTCTATCACGACGCTTATTGGGAGAGCGCCCAATTCGGCCTGCCGAGGATCGATCCCAATACCGTCGTCCAGGCGATCTGGCATGCGGTGAAGCCGGGCGGCACCGTCGCCATCGTCGACCATGTCGCCACTCCGGGCGGCGACACGCGCGAGGTGGTCGAGAAACTGCACCGCATCGACCCGGCGGTGGTGCGCGCGGATTTCGAGCGCGCCGGCTTCGTCCTCGAGGCCCAGTCGGACCTATTGCGCGTGCCCGCCGACGACCACAGCAAGAACGTCTTCGACCCGTCGATCCGCGGCAGGACCGACCGCTTCATGTACCGGTTTAGGAAACCCCGCTGATCCTCCCTCGCCCGCTTCAGGGGGAGAGGGCCGGGGAGAGGGAGGAGTCGATCCAGGGCAGGGGAATCTTTCCGGACTCCCCCCTCTCCCTGCCACCGCTTCGCGTCGGCTGACTCTCTCCCCCTGAAGGGGGCGAGGGGGGTCAGGTCGACAAACCCGCTCGCCTTTTCGACGAACGGCACTTGCGCCCTGCTACAAATGTGGCATGCTACAGGTGTAGCAGCAAGGACCCGTGATTCGCGATGATTGCAAGCCTGCCGCGCCGCGAGCGCGAGATCTTCGAGATCCTCTGCAGCGCCGGCGAGGCGACGGCGGCGGACGTGCGCCGGGCGATGGCCGATCCGCCGAGCCATTCGGCGGTGCGCACGATGCTGGCGCGCCTCGAGGCGAAGGGGCTGGTCCGGCACCGCGCGGACGACCAGACCTATGTCTACAAGAGCGTGCCGCAGCCGGCCAAGGTGCGCGAGACCGCGCTTCGCCAGCTGGTCAAGACCTTTTTCGACGGGTCGGCGGCGAGCGCCGCGACGGCCCTGCTCGGCCTTTCCCAATCGCTGAAGCCCGAAGAGCTCGACGCGCTGCAACGCGCGATCGACGAGGCAAAGGAGCGCGACCAATGAGCTACGACTTCCTGATCGAGATGGCGTGGAAATCGGCGGCGATCGCCGGCGGGGCGCTGCTTCTGGCGGCGTTGCTGCGCAGCCGCTCGGCGGCCGACCGCGGCGCGGTGCTCAAGGTCGCGGTGGCGCTGCTGCTCGCGCTTCCCGCCATCGCTTTGTTCGCGCCGGCGCTGGAGATCGAGACTCCCGCCCCGGCGCGGGCCGCCGCCGTGGCGGCCCCGCTCGCGCCGGCTCCGGTCGCCGTGGCGGCGGCGGAGCC
>DASUVK010000036.1:0-33535 GCA_036378975.1 Allosphingosinicella sp.
AAGGCGTGGGAGAAGGCGCTGGCGCGGCTGATCGCGGACTTCGGCTTCCGGCGGGTGGTGCCGACCAGCGACAGCGGCCTGTTCATGCTCCGCCACCATGCCGAGGCGCTGGGGCGCGAGCGGATCGGCATCGCCAACGAGGAAGCGCTCGCCATCTTCACCGACAAGGCCAATACCCGCGCCCTCGCCGAAGCCCATGGCGTCCCGGTGGCGCGGGGCCTGCTGCTCGAAGGCGGCGAGACCGCCGACGGCCTCGCCGCCGCGCTCGGCCTGCCGCTGGTGCTCAAGCCGCGCGCCTCCTACGCGCTCGGCGACCTCCAGACCAAGCGCCCGGCGCGGATCGTCCGCGACGCGGCCGCGCTCGACGCCGAGGCGCGCTCCGGCGCCTGGGACGGGTGCGTCGCCGAAAGCTTCTTCGCCGGCGTCGGCGTCGGCGTGTCGGTGCTGGCCCGGGCGGGGCGGATCGTCTTCGCCTATCAGCACCGGCGGCTGCGCGAGGGCTCCGAGACCGGCGCCAGCACGCGACGGGTCAGCGAGCGGCTCGACCCGGCCCTGCTCGCCGCGGTCGCGCCGCTGGCGGCGGCGGTGCGGCTCGACGGCGTCGCCATGTTCGAATTCCGGCTCGACCGCCGCCGCGGCCGCCACGTGCTGCTCGAGGTCAATCCGCGTTTCTGGGGCTCGCTGCCGCTGGCGGTGGCGGCGGGAGCGGATTTCCCGGCTCTGTGGTGGGACCTCGACGTCCGCGGCCGCGCGACCGCCGCCGCTTATGCGAGCGGCGTCGTCAAGGCGGACCTTACCGGCGAGTTCAACCGGGTGGTCGACCGTTACGAGGCGGCGAGCGGCCTCGCGCGAATCGCCGCCGCCGGCGCGGCGCTCGCCACGGCGGCGAGGCTGCGCAAGGCCCGCAAGACCGCCGATTCCTGGGCCGCCGACGATCCCCAGCCGTGGCACGAGGAGCGGCTGGAGCTGGCCAAGCGGCTGCGCGCGGCCTTGCTCAAGAGGCTGCCGGGACGGCGGCGGCGGCGGCGCGTCCGTTTCGAGGATGTCGCGCGCCGGCTTGCGGAAAGGGCACGCGGCCGGTCGCTGCGGCTGGTCCTGGTCGGCCGCGACAATGTCTGCCGGAGCGCGTTCGGCGAGCGGCTGCTGCGGCTGCGGCTGGCCGGGCTGCCGGTGGAAATCGCTTCGGCCGGCTACCTGCCGAGCCGCGGCGCCTTGCCTTCCGTCTCGACCCTCGCCGCCGCCGCCGAGCTCGGCGTCAACCTCTCCGGCCACAGCTCGAACGCGCTGTCGCTCAGGGATCTGGAGCGCGTCGACGCGCTCATCCTGTTCGACGACGACGCCGAATGGCGGCTGCGCCAGATGTGGCCCGATTTCACCGCCGAAGTGGTGGTCCTGCCCGATCTGGGCGAGGCCGGGACCGAATCCTTCCCGGAGATCGCCGCGGCCCTGACCCGCCTGGCCAGCGTGGTCGAGCAAAGCTGGAGTCCCGGCCCGGCCGCCTCGCCGGACCGCGCCGAAGCGCCGGCGCGCCGGCAGGCGGCGTGAGTCGGCAGCGATGAGCGAGCTCAGCCCGCGCAACGCGCTCTACCGCAGCGCCGTCCTCGCCGTGGCGATGCAATGGTCGCTGCGTTTCATCGGGCTGGTCTCGGTATTCATCCTCGCCCATCTGCTCGAGCCGAAGGATTTCGGCATCATGGGCCTCGCGGTGGCGACCCTGGCGCTGGTCGAATTGCTCGGCGCGGTCGGACTCTGGCCCGCCTTGCTGCGGATCAGGGACTGGGACCGCGAGCATCTCGACACCGCCTGGACGATCCAGCTGATCCTGTTCGGCGCGATGGGGCTGATCGCGCTCGGCACGGCGCCGCTCGTCGCCCTCTTCTACGAGCAGCCGGCCCTGACCGCCGTGCTGGCGGTGCTGTCGTTGCGCTTCTTTGCGCTCAGCGTCGCGAACATCGGCGTCGTCGAGTTCGACCGCCAGCTCGCCTTCGGCCGCGACCTCAGGATGCGAGTCTGCTCGCGCCTGGCCTCGTTCGCGGTCGCGGTCACCGCCGCCTTCTGGTTCCGCAACTACTGGGCGCTGGTGATCGGCCTCGTCGCCCAGAGCAGCTTCTTCTCGATCGCCACCTATCTCGCCCATCCCTTCCGCCCGCGGCTGTCGCTGAAGCGGCGGGCGGAGCTGCTCGGCACCTCGCTGTGGATTTTCGTCCATCAGGTGACCCAGACGGTGCAGATGCAGATCGAACGGCTGGTGATGGGCCGCTTCAGCGACCCGCACGTCATCGGCCTCTATTCGGTGTCGAAGGACCTGTCCGAGATTTTCACGCAGGAGATCGCCACCGCCCTCAACCGGGTGACCTTCGTCACCGTCGCGAAGACCGGCCAGCCGCTGAGCGAGGCGCCGCTCAGGACCGCGCAGATCCTCGGCGCCTATGCGATGATCGCGGCGCCGATGGGCTTCGGCCTCGCCGCCACGGCGGAGAGCTCGATCCACCTGCTGCTCGGCGCCGAATGGGAGGCGGCGGCGCCCTTCCTCAAGATCGTCGCCGTCTATTCGGCGCTGTACGCGGTCTACAAGGTGATCGCCTCGGCGCTGCAGGCGGCCGGGCACGCGCGGCGGGCGGCGTTCATGTCGGGCGGCGGCGCCCTTTGCCTCGCCGTCACCGTCGCCGGGGCGGCCTGGCTCTCGCCGACGACGATGACGGTGGCGCTCGCCGCCTTCGTCGCCAACTTGCTGGTGCTGGTGAGCGGCATCGCCGTCATCGCCCGCCATTCCGGCCAGAATGCCTTCGCTTTGGGCCTCCACGTCTTCCGCCCGTTCGCCGCCGCCGCCGCGATGGCGGCGACCGTGCGCCTGCTCGGCGCCGACAGCGGCAGCTCGATCATCGATTTGACGAGCGGGATCGCGGTCGGCGTCGTCGCCTATCCGGTGATACTCGTCGCCTTGTGGTGGGCGAGCGGACGCCCCCCCGGCGGCGAGCGCGAAGCCCTGAACTTCCTCCTCGAGACGCGGCAGCGCCTGCGCCGCCGTCCCGCCGCCGGGGAAGCCTGAGCCATGGAAATGGTCATCCGCCTCAGCGACTGGCTCTATTTGATGCTCAACGGGATCGCCGGCCGCTCCTGGCTGCTCGACACCCTGATCTCGCTGCCGCTCGACAACAATCTGGTCAAGGCGGGGCCTATCGGCGCCTGCTTCGTCTACGCCTGGTGGTCGGGCGGCGGCGAGGCCGACACGCGCCGCCGCCGCGCCACCCTGCTCGTCACCGTGGCGTCGCTGCTGCTTGTGCTGGCCACCACCAAGACGCTGGCGCACCAGTCGTTGCAGCCGCGGCCCTTCGTCCACGCGCAGCAGGCGTGGCATCTGGAAGGCGGCAAGCTCGTCGAAACTCCCAGGCTCGCCTATCGCCAGCCGCTGAACGGCAATGTCCGCAGTCGCTACGAGGCGCTGAAGCGCGGCGAGATCGAGCAGAACGACCTCGTCTCATTCCCCAGCGACCATGCCGGCTTCTTCTTCGCCTTGTCGCTCGGCATCTTCCTGGCAGCGTGGCGGGCAGGCGCGATCGCCCTCGCCTGGACGGCCGTCGCGATCCTGCTTCCCCGCATCGTCACCGGCATGCACTCGCCGCTCGACATCGTCGCCGGCGCCGCGATCGGCACAGTCGGGCTGCTCGCGCTTCAGCTCGTCGCCCGGCACACCCGGCATTGGGCGCTGGAGCCGCTCGCCGGCTGGACGCTCCGGCACGAGGCGCTGGCGGCGGCGCTCCTGTTCTTCGTAGCGTTCGAATCAACCAACGTGCTCACCAACGTTCGCGATCTCGCTGGGACGGGCCAGGATATCGTCGGCCATGTCGCGGGACGCTGAGCCGATGCGCGCCGCCGTCGCTTTGTTTCTCGCCCTCGCCCTGGGCGGCTGCGGTCCGCTCGACCAGCAGGCGGTGGTGCTAGCGCTCGAGCCGGGTTGGAGCGCGGAGGTGGCGGCAAGCGACGCGGACGGCTTCGGCTCGCCCGACGGGCTGCTGTGGACGGATGGCTGGCTCTATGTCGCCGACGAGGGCGGCTCGGCGCTGCGGGCCTGGCGGCCGGGCATGCGCGCGACGACGTTGGCCGACGCCAGCGCCGGCCTGGCCTCGCCGGAGGATCTGGTGCGCGACGCCGCCGGCAATATCTACTTCACCGACGATTCGCGCGGCGGCCTGTGGCGGACCGACCGGCTCGGTCGGACCACGGCGGTGGTGGCCCCGGGCGAGGGGCTGAAATCGAGCGAGGGGCTCGCCCTGTCGCCGGACGGCGACCTGATCGTCGGCGACGCTCCCGGCCATCGCGTGCTGAAGGTGTCGCCCGCCGGCAAGGTGTCGGTGCTGATCGGCGCCGACAGCGGCATCGCCAAGCCGGAGAGCTTCGCCTTCGACGCACACGGCAATCTCTACATCGCCGACAATCACGACAAGATCCTCTATCTGCGCACCGCCGACGGGCGGCTGCACCGCCTGATCGCCGACCGGGCCGGCTTCTCGCCCGAATCGCTGCGCTTCGCCGGGAGGGCGCTGTTCATCACCGACAGCGACCACGGCAAATTGCTGCGCTACACGCCCGAGGACGGCCTCGAGGTCGTCGCCCTGTTCGGCGGCCGCCTCGCCAACGTCCAGGGGATCGCCGCCGACGACCGCGGCCATCTCTATGTCTCGGTGCAAAGCGACCTGCTCGGGCGCAAGGGCTATATCCTCAGGCTTTATCGACGGACGAGCCGCGTCTAACGAGGCGCGATGAGCCAGGACGCGCCTTTCGACCGGCGGCTGCGGCGGCTGCGCCGCGACCGGGCCGCGAAGTGCTTCGACGACGCCGACTACCTCCACCGGCTGGCTGCCGACGAGCTGATCGAGCGGCTCGATTTGGTCAAACGCGAGTTCCGGCAGACGCTCGATCTGGGCTGCGCCGGCGGCTATCTGACCCGGCGGCTGCGCGAACGCGGGCTCGAAGTGGTGTCGTGCGACGCCGGCGCCGCCTTCGCGCGCCGGGTGGGCGGCGTCCAGGGCGACGAGGACCGCCTGCCCTTCGCCGACCGAGCCTTCGACCTGGTGGTCTCGGTGGGCGCGCTCGACAGCGTCAACGATCTGCCCGGGGCGTTGCTGCTGGTCCGCCGCGCGCTGCGGCCCGACGGGCTGTTCCTCGGCGCCTTCGCCGGCGCCGGCAGCCTGCCGCGGCTCCGGCGGGCGATGCTGGCCGCGGACGCGGTCGAGGGCGGGGCGGCGGCGCGGGTCCATCCGCAAATCGACGTCCGCGCCGCCGGTGACCTGCTGACCCGGGCCGGGCTGGCGCTGCCGGTGGTCGACGTGCAGCCGGTCGACGTACGCTACTCGTCGCTGATGGGCCTGGTTGGCGACCTCCGGGCGATGGGCGCGACCAACATCCTCCGTGCGCGCTCGCGGCGACCGATCGGGCGCCACGGCCTGGCGGCGGCGATCGCCGATTTCGAGGATGGCGAGGGCAAGACCACGGAGCGGTTCGAGATCCTCCATCTGCTCGGCTGGGCGCCGTCGCCCGACCAGCCCAGGCCGGCGCGGCGCGGCAGCGCGAAGGTCTCGCTCGCGCAGGCGCTGAAGCCGCGCGAATAACCCTTCTCCGGCGAAAAGCGGGAGAGGGGTTCTAGATCAGCCGCTCCAGCAGCGGGATCAACGGCTCGTCGGCGGGCGGCATCGGCAGGTCCGCCATGTCGGCCGGGCGCACCCAGGCGAGCGCGGCGGCGTCGAGCGGCCGCGGCTCGCCGCGCCATTGCCGGCACAGATAGAGCAACAGGAGCATGGGCCGGCCGGCATTGTCGGCGCTGGCGAAGGCGGCGGGCGCCAGCGCGGCGGCGTCGACCTCGATGCCGAGCTCTTCCGCCAGCTCGCGGACCAAGGCGGCCTCGGCCCGCTCGCCTTCCTCGACCTTGCCGCCGGGAAATTCCCACAGGCCGGCCATGGCCCGGCCGGCGGCGCGACGCTGGAGGAGGACGCGACGCTCGCCGTCGACCAGCGCCGCCGCCACCACCACCAGTGTCGGAATTTTTTGCAGGTTCGGGGCCAGCGGAAGGACTCCGTTAACTCAAAACGCCTATCCAGAGCGGATGGGCGAGATGCCGCACGTGGGGGAAGGTAAGGCCGATGCGTTTCTTTGCAGAGCTGATCCGCGACATCAAGGCCGCCAGTGCCGTCGAATATGCGCTGATCTGCGCCTTGATCGTGCTGGCGATGATCGCCGGCCTCAACGCCGTCGCCGGCAGCACGACGACGATGTGGAACGACGTCTCGTCCAACGTCGTGCAGCATTCCGGCTGAGTCGCGGCGAACCGGACCCGGACCGCTAACGATTTGGAAACTTCCTTCCTCTAAACCGGAACGGTCCGTCCGCAAAGTGGAACAGGGGGCGGCAGGAAGTGTGGACTTCCAAAGCTTTGGAACAGGAGACCGGAAATGAACTTCATTCGCAAGATGCTGAAAAGCGACAAGGGCGCCACCGCCATCGAGTATGGCCTGATCGCGGCCCTGATCGCCGTCGCTGCCATTGCCGCCATGCAGAACATCGGCACCAGCCTCGGCACGACCTTCAACTCCGTCGCCGACAACATGTCGGTCGCCTAATCGCTCTGACCAGCGACTAGAGAGGAGGCGGCGGGGCCCAGGTCCCGCCGCCTCTTTCTTTGCGCCTCAGGCGCGGGTGCCGTAGACGACGATCTTGACCTTCTGGCCCGGCCGCACCGCGACGCCGGCGGCCAGGCCGTTGAGGACCCGGAAGCGCTCCTCCTTGAGATCGTTATAGGCCATGCGACCGGCGAGGCTCGCCACCGTATCGCGCGGCCCCACCGTCACCACGTCGATGACCCGCGGCCGGATCGCCGCCGCCTCGGCCGCGCCGATCCGGGTCAGCGACTGAACCATCGCGCCGAACGGGCCGAGGCCGCTGCCGGCCGGCGTGATCATCGCGAAATGATAAGCGGTGTCCGCGTCCCACCGATAGGCGAAGATGGTGAGATCGACCTGGCCCGACTGACTGTTGACCCGCGCCGTCGAGTAAGCGGCGGGAAGGCCGTTGATCGTCGTGCCGCGGGGCCGGGTGTAGCTCAGCTGCGCATTCTGGCCGGCGACCGACCTGAACGCCTGCTCGATATAGCCGCCGAGATCGCCGGTGAAGCGACCGCCGGCGAACTGCGCCTGGCCGCGCTGGCCGACGATGCTGACCGCGCGGACGCCGTTCTGGAGGCCGTAGCCCTCCGGGACGGCGAAGCGCAGGCGCAGATCGGGATGGATGAAGGCGCGGCCCTCGACGACGCCCTGCCGGGGATCGTCGTCGACCATCAGGCCCTCGATCTGGCCGAGGAAGATGTCGCGGTTGCGCAGGCCGGTGCCGGCGCGGCCGGTGGCCCGCGCCTTCTGAGTGGCGCGCTGGACACGGTCCGCGCTCAGCGGATGGCTGCGCGCCCAGCTCGGTATCGCGCGCTCGTCATTGCGGCCGACCGCCCGCGATTCCAGCGAGGTGGCGGCGCCCAGCGAGGCGAGGAAGCTGGCCGAGGCGGTGGGATCGTAGCCTGCGGCGGCGATGTAGCGCACGCCGAGATCGTCCGCCTCATATTCCTGCTTGCGCGAATAGCTCAGCACCAGCCCCTGGGTGACTTGGCCGGCGAGGTTGGCGAGCTGGCTCGAGCCGGTGACGACGCCGAGGCCGACGGCGAGGATCTGGCTGAAAATGCCGGCGCGCTTGCGCTCGCTGCTGTGGCGGGCGGCGATGTGGCCGGCCTCGTGGCCGAGCACCGAGGCGAGCTCGGCTTCGTCATTGGCCAGCCCGACCAGCTGGCGGGTGACGTAGAGATAGCCGCCCGGCACGGCGAAGGCGTTCATCACCGGCGAGTTGAGCACGGTGACGCGAAAGGCATTGCCGCCGCCGGCGATGTTGGTCCGGGCGGCGACGCGCGCGCCGACCTGACGGATGTAGGCGCCGCGGGCGCCGGTTTCCTCGCCGCCGAATTCCTCGACGATCTGGGGATGCTGCTTGGCGGCGGCGGCAACCGTGTTCTGGGAGAGGCTGCGGGTCTTGCTCTGGGCCGATGCGGGCGCCGACCCAGCGGCTGACGCTATGGCGGCGAGCGAGACGGACAGCGCAAACAGCGCCTTCATCTTCATCTGAAATACTCCTCACACTGGACGATTCGTCGGCGTAAGGAACACGGGAGTGGCGGCGATGTTCCTCTATCCTTCCCGGGCGGAGCCTGGGGAGGACGAATCAGGCTATCGCCAGATATTTGGCGCGGCGGTCGGCGCGGACCTCGTTGCGGGAGAGGCCGGCGAGCGCGTCCAGCTCTTCGGCGACCGCGTCGCCGAGGGCGGCGATCGCTTCGGCCGGGCGACGATGGGCGCCGCCGGCGGGCTCGGGGACGATGCGGTCGATGATCCCGAGCGCCTTCAGATCCTGCGCCGTCACCCGCATCGCCTCGGCGGCGTCGGCGGCCTTTTCGGCAGTGCGCCAGAGGATCGAGGCGCAGCCTTCAGGCGAGATCACGGCGTAAACACTGTGCTCGAGCATCACCACCCGATTGGCGGTGGCGATGGCGATGGCGCCGCCCGAGCCCCCTTCCCCGACGATCGCCGCGACCATCGGCACGCCGAGCGCGAGGCAGGCCTCGGTCGAGCGGGCGATCGCCTCGGCCTGGCCGCGCTCCTCCGCCTGGACGCCAGGGAAAGCGCCGGGCGTGTCGACCAGGCTGACGACGGGCAGGCCGAAGCGGTCGGCGAGCTCCATCAGCCGGATCGCCTTCCTATAGCCTTCGGGCTTGGCCATGCCGAAATTGTGGGTCAGGCGGCTGGCGGTATCGTCGCCTTTCTCGTGGCCGAGCAGCATCACCTTGCGGGCGCCGAGCCGGCCGAGGCCGCCGACGATCGCGGCGTCCTCGCCGAAATTGCGGTCGCCGGCCAGCGGCATGAAATCCTCGACCAGAGCGGCCACATAATCCTTGAAATGCGGCCGGTCGGGGTGGCGCGCGACCTGGGTCTTCTGCCAGGGCGTCAGCCTGCCGTAGGTCTCGCGCAGCATCCGTTCGGACTTGGCCTCGAGCCGGCCGATCTCGGCGTCGATGTTGAGGTCCGAGCCTTCGGCCGTCTCGCGCAGCTCCTCGATGCGGTTGTCGAGCTCGGCGATCGCTTTTTCGAAGTCGAGGAAGGTGGGCATGGTGCGGCGGACGGGTTAGGCGCGCGGCGGCTTTGCGTCAACGCGCGGGGCGTCCGCGAGCGGGTGGCGGCTGTTGACCAAGTCGATCAGCCGGCGGCTGTCGACATGGGTGTAGATCTGCGTCGTCGCGATGTCGGCATGGCCGAGCAGCAGCTGGAGGGCGCGCAGGTCGGCGCCGCCCTCGAGCAGGTGGGTGGCGAAGGCATGGCGCAGCACATGGGGGCTGACCCGCTCGGGGGGGATGCCGGCGGCGGCGGCGAGGTCCTTGAGGAGCTGGTGGAGGCGGACTCGGCTGAGATGGCTCTTGCCGGACGGGAACAGCCAGAGACTGTCGCGGGGCACGAACGCCGCCCATTCGGCGACGGCGGCGCGGGCGCGGTCGGAGATCGGCACCAGCCGTTCCTTCGCCCCCTTGCCGCGCAGGATCAGGTAGGGCTTGTCCGGATGGACGGCGTGGCGGGGGAGCGAAACCAATTCGGTCGCCCGCATGCCCGAGCCGTAGAGCAATTCGACCAGCGCGATCAGGCGCAGGAGGGCGGCGCCGGGCTCGTCGCGGCGACGGCGGTCGAGCTCGGCGAACAGGGCGCCGACGGCCTGGTGGTCGAGCACCTTGGGCAGCGGCCGCCCGCCTGCCGGCCGCGGCAGCGCGGCGGAAGGATCGTCGCCGCGCAGGCCCTCGTCGTGAAGGAAGCCGTAGAAGCGGCGAAGCGCCGCCGCCTTGCGCGCCACCGTCGTCCGTTTGAGCGGCAGCCATGCCTCGGACAGGCGCTTGAGCGCGTCGGGCGAGGCGCTGGACAGCCTGCCGCCGAGCAGCTCGGAGGCGCCGCGCAAATCGCGTTCATAGGCCAGGCGGGTGTTGAGGGCGGCGCCGGCCTCGGCCGCCAGCATCTCGAGGAAGGCGGCGATGAGCGCCCCATCCTCGCGGGCGGCGCTCACAGCCGGGTCATCGCCTCGGCGGCGATCATCCGCGCCTCATATTCGAGGCCGACCTGCCTCAAGGCCCGTACGATATGGAAGAGATGCTCGGGCGGGACGCCGCGCCAGCTCCGGGTCTGCATGCCGACCCCGGCGAGCAGGGCGACGGTGCCGGGCTGGCCGGCGCGGGCCGCTGCGGCAATGAAATTGGCCCAGCGGCTGCGCGGCGCCGGATCGACGCCGTAGGCGGCGGGATCGGGGAAGCGGCCGAGGCCGGCAAGGGCGGCGACGAGCATCCTGCCCCGGTGGGAGTCGGCGCGATCGGTGAAGGCCTCGACCCGGCTGGCGCCGAGATCGACGACCGGGCGCGGCGCGCCGACGGCGAGGATCGACCAGGCGCGGTCGCCGTCGGGTCCGTCCATCCCGGCGACGCCGCCCCAGCGGGCGGCGAAGCGGTCATAGCCGGCGGTCATCATCGAGCCGAGCAGCTCGTCGGCCCGGTCGCCGTAATCGGACGAGGGAGGAATGCGCGCCGCGGCGGCGGCGGTGAGGATGTAGCGGCCGTAACGGTCCTCGCCTTCACCCCACAGATTGCGCATCGCGTCGATGCGGTCGCCGATCGAGGCCGCGACATAGGCCTTGCGCAGGCGGTCGCCGATGCTGCCTTCGATCTCCGAGGGATCGGTGCGGTCGGCGATCAGGCTGTGGATCTCGACCAGCGACGCGTTGGAGAAGACGCCGAGCGTCGCCGCCCGCTGGGCCGCCGACAGGCGCTGCTCGAGCGGCACCATCGGCGCGCGCGCCTGCCAGGCCCAGACCGCCGGGCCGGCGCGGTTCATCAGCGCGACGGGGATTTCGAGGCCGGTGGCGCTGGCGAGGCCGAAGCGCCAGCTGCTCAGCTCGCCAACTCCCTGCCACTCGATGGTGACGGCGCGGCGGGTGTTGGTGCCGGCGCCGATCACCTTTTCGGCGAGCAGGGTGTCGATGCCGCCCCCGCTGCCGCGCCGTGCCTGGTCGATCAGCTGGCTGGCGCGCGCCGCATCGCCTTCGAGCGAGGCGCACATCGCGTCGGCGAGCGGCCAGATCGGCTCGTCGGAGATTTTGCGCCCCGGCGCGACCAGCGGGCAAAGCGCGGCCGGATCGGCGGTGGCGAGCGCGACCTGGACCGCGACCGTGAACATGCGGGGCGTGAAGCGGTCGACGTCGACCGCCTGGACGAGCATGCGGGCGCTGTCCGCCTCGCCCATGCGCAAGAGCAGCCAGGCGCGCTCGGCGACCCAGTCGACCTCGTTCACCCGGGGCGGCGCGGCCGCTTCGGAGAGCAGGGCGCGGCGGAGCAGGATCGAGGTCCAGCGCGACGGCAGCGGCGCGTTGAGGCGGCCCATCAGGCCGGCGAGGAAACGGCCATTGGCATTGCCGAAGGCGTCGAGGCCGAGGCCCCAATTGCCGGGGCGGAGCGGGCCGACCGGGTTGGTCGGGCGGCGCGACGCCTCCGGAATCTCGATCGGCGGCGGCAGCGCCTGCTCGGCGAGCGCCTCCAGATCCTCTGCGGCGGAATCCCCCACCGGCAGCGCTTCTCCCGGCACCGCGGGCGCGGGCGGGGCGGGCGACGGGGCGACCGGATTGTCGGGCGGCGGTTCCTTCGTCGCAGGCGGAGGCGGCTCGCCGAAGCCGGGCGGCAACAGCGATTCCGGGCCTTTGTCGCGCTGGCCCGCCGCCGGAATGGCGAAGCCCAGGGCGGCGGCGGCGCCGGCGAGGAGAAGAAGCTTAGCCCGCCAGGGCTTCATTGGTGACGTCCTGCTCGATCCGCTGGGTCGGAACCTCGGTATCGCGGGTGCCGAGCCAGACCAGCAGGCCGACGAGGATGAGGACAAGGGCGAGGAGAAGTTTCGGCAGGACCGAGATACGCCGGCGCGGCGGAGGGGATATACGCATGGCCGGCCTTTTGCCCCACGAGCCGCCCCCCTGTATAGCCCCTGCCGCGATGGCCGATCCGCTTCCCCGACCCGAAGTCCCGATCGTCCTGGTCGGGCTGCCCGGCGTCGGCAAGTCGACCGTCGGCCGCCGGCTGGCGAAGCGGCTCGGCCTTGCCTTCGTCGATTCCGACGAGGAGATCGAGCGCGCCGCCGATCATGAGATAAGCGAGATATTCGACCGCTTCGGCGAGGCGAGCTTCCGCGACGGCGAACGGCGCGTGCTGCGGCGGCTGATCGGCGGCGGGCCGAAAGTGATCGCGACCGGCGGCGGCGCCTTCATGGACCCGGAGACGCGCGCGCTGATCCGCCGGCGCTGCATCGCCGTCTGGCTCGAGGCCGGAATCGAGACGCTCGCCGGGCGGGTGGCGCGGCGCGGCCACCGGCCGCTGCTCGCCGGCGAGGAACCGCTCGCCTTCCTGCGGTCGCTCGCCGAGGTCCGCAACCCGGTTTATGCCGAGGCGCATCTGCGCGTGCCCAGCGACGCGGGACCGGAGGAGCGCACGGTCGACCGGATCATCGAGGCGCTGGCGGAGCGGGCGCGGTGAGGCGGGTCGAGGTCGCGCTCGGCGAGCGCCGCTACACGATCCTGATCGCCAGCGGTCTCCTCGACCGAGCAGGCGGGCCGCTCGCGCCTTTCGCGCGGGACGGACGGATGGTCGCGGTGTCGGACGAGAATGTGTGGGCAGTCCAGGGACCGCGGCTGGTCGAATCGGGGCTCGACATCGTGCCGCTGGTCGTGCCGCCTGGGGAGCGGAGCAAGAGCTGGGCGCAGCTCGAGGCGCTGACCGAGCGGCTGCTCGATCTTGGGATCGAGCGCGGCGACACCATCCTCGCCTTCGGCGGCGGCATGGTCGGCGATCTCGCCGGCTTCGCCGCGTCGATCCTGAAGCGCGGCTGCGCCTATGTGCAATTGCCGACGACGCTGCTCGCCCAGGTCGATTCGTCGGTCGGCGGCAAGACCGCGATCAACGCCGCGGCGGGCAAGAATCTGATCGGCGCCTTCCACCAGCCGGCGGCGGTGCTGATCGACCCGACAACGCTCGATACCCTGCCTGAGAGGGAGCTGCGCGCCGGCTATGCGGAAGTGGTCAAATACGGCCTGATCGGCGACGCCGGCTTCTTCGCCTGGTGCGAAGCGAACGGACCGGAGCTGCTGGCGGGCGACGCCGACGCGCAGCTCCACGCGATCGAGACCTGCGTCCGCGCCAAGGCGGCAATCGTCGTCGAGGACGAGCGCGAGACGACGGGGCGCAGGGCCCTGCTCAATTTCGGCCATACGTTCGGCCATGCGATCGAGGCGGAGACCGGCATTCTGCACGGCGAGGCGGTGGCGATCGGCATGGCGATGGCCTTCAGGCTGTCGGTCGAACGTGGTTTCTGTCCCGCCGCCGATGCCGAGCGCGCGATCGCCCATCTCGAATCGGTCGGGCTGCCGAGCGCGACCGACGTCGCCGGCGATCGGCTGGCCGCGCGCATGCGCCACGACAAGAAGGGCGGCGCGCTGGTGCTGACGCGGGGAATAGGCCGCGCCTTCCTGGGGAGTCCGTCTTAGCCGCGGTCGGTGTCGATGGCCTTTGCGGGCTCGGTGAACATCCGCTCGTTCCGGGCGCGAATGTCCCCGCTCTCGAGCTGGGCCTTCAGCCGCTCGCGGTCGCGGGCGCGGTAGAGATCCTCGCTGCGATCGATCTCCTCGGCGCCAACCCCGACCGTCTCCATCGCCATTCGAGCCATCCTCACGGCCGAATCGAGCAGTTCGCGCACGACGCCGGCGACGGGAGCGTCGCGCAGCTTGAGCACCACCCGCCGATCGTAGGCGCGCACGAAGATGGAAGCGTCCGGAAAGGCCTCGTGCACCGCCTCGAGGAATTCCGGCTCCATCTGGTCGCCGTCGGTGCAGAACAGGATCAGCTCCGCCTCCGCGGCGCCGGCCTGGCGGAGCAGATCGAGCCGCGTCCCGTCGCCGTAATAGACCTTGGCGCCGAAAGTGCCGGCGACGTCGATCATCTCGATGTCGGTGTCGACCAGGGTGACCGCGATCCCCTGCGCGTTCAGCATCTGCGCGACCGTCTGGCCGAAGCGGCCATAGCCGACGATGATCGCGTTCGAGCCGTCGGCGACCGGGCCGCCCCGCACCTCCTTGCTGACCGGCTCGGCGCGCATCCGCCGTGTCGCCATCATCAGGAAGGGGGTGGTCGCCATCGACAAGGTGACGATGGCGCCGAACAGGCTGGCCGCCTCGGGCGCGATCAGAAAGGCCTGCTGCGCCTGCGCGAACAGCACGAAGCCGAATTCGCCGCCCTGGCTCAGCAGCACGCCCAAGGCGAGCGCCGGCCGCCACGCCATGCGGAAGGCCATGGCGAGGCCCATGATCACCCCCGCCTTGATCGCGATCAGCGCCATCGCCATCGCGAACACGAATAGCGGTCGCTCGGCGATCGCGTGCAGGTCGAGCATCATGCCGACGGCGAGGAAGAACAGGCCGAGCAGGATCGAGCGAAACGGCTCGACATCCGCCTGAAGCTCGTGCCGATAGGGCGAATCGGCGAGCATCACGCCGGCGATGAAGGCCCCCAGGGCGGTGGAGAGGCCGAGCAGCTCCATCACCGCGGCGCTGGCGATGACGGTGAACAGGCCGGCGAAGACGAACATCTCGCGCTCGCCCAAATTGCCGATCAGGCGGAACAGCGGGCGCAGCAGGTAGCGGCCCGCCACGACAAGCCCGACGACGGCGCCGATCGTATAGAGGCCGAGCTGCCAGCCCGGCGGCCCACCGACGTCGGCCGGATTGCGGGACATCGCCGCGACGATGGTGAGCAACGGCACGATCGACAAGTCCTGGAAGAGCAGGATCGAGAAGGCCCGTTCGCCGAACGGAGTGCGCAGACGGCCCGCCGACTGCAGCATCGGCAGCACCTGCGCGGTCGACGACAGCGCCAGCGGCAAGCCCAGGGCCAGCGCCGCGGCCAGCGACGAACCGGTGGCCAGCCAGACCAGCGCCGACGCGGCGACGCCGCACAGCACCACCTGGAGCAGACCGAAGCCGAAAATGTCGTGCCGCATCCGCCACAGCCGCGTCGGATTGAGCTCGAGCCCGACCAGGAAGAGGAGGAGGACGATGCCGATCTCGGCGACCTCGAGTATCGTTTCGCCGCCGCGAACCAGCCCCAGCAACTGCGGCCCGACCAGCGCGCCGGCGACGAGGTAGCCGAGGGTTGCGCCGAGCCCGAGGCGGCGGAACAGGAGCACGAAGACCAGAGCGAAGCCGAGCAGGATCACCGCGTCGCCGAGCATCGACACAGGCGCGTGCCCGCCCTCGGTCACGGCTGCGCCGCTTCCGCACCCGCGAGGGCCGCGGCTTCGGCGGCGGCCTCGAAGGCGAGCAGGATCGAGGCGTGGCGAGCCGGGAAGCGGCGGGCATCGGCGAACAGGCCGAGGCCGGGCCAGTCGCCGGGATCGTCGCGCCCGCCGGCGAGGAAGGCAGCGAGCGAATCGCGGGCGGCGGCGAGCTCGCGGCCGGTGCGGCCGAGCGCGTGCGCGCCCATCAGCGAGGCCGAGGCCTGGCCGAGCGCGCAGGCCTTCACCTCCTGGCCGAGCGCGGCGATGCGGCCGTCGCCGTCGAGCGCGACGTCGACGGCGACCCGGCTGCCGCAGACGGGGGAGCTTTTCTCGGCGCTGGCCTGCGGGCGGTCGAGCCGGCCCAGATGCGGGATTGCGGCGGCGAGGCGCAGGATGTCGCGATTGTAGAGGGCCGTAGGCACGGGGGCGCTATATATCGGGGTTGGGACGAGCGCCACTCTGCCTGCCTGCGGGCGAAGCCCGTGGGGAGGGGAGGCACATCAGGCCCGCCGCCAGGTCGTCCCGGTCGGCCCATCCTCCAGCACGATCCCCGCCGCCGCGAGGTCGGCGCGAATGCGGTCCGCCTCGGCAAAATCGCGGGCCTGCTTCGCTTTCGTGCGGCGATCGATGCGGGTCTGGATTTCCGCCCCGTCGAGGAACCCGCCCGGCTCCTCCCTCAGGCGGGGGTCCACCCGATCCGGCGCGGACGACGCGCTGCCCTGGAACCATTCGACCGGATCGCCCTGCAGCAGCCCGAGCAGCGCGCCGGCCCGCTTCGTCGCCTCGACGTCCCCCAGCTTCGCCAACTCAGCCAGCCGCGCCAGCGCCAGCGGCGTGTTGAGGTCGTCCGACAGCGCCTCGACCACGGCTCCCGGGTCGCCCACGGCCCGCCGCGTCGCCGGCGGCAGCAGGCTCCGGTACAGCCGGTCGAGCGTCGCCTTCGACTGCGCGACGAGCTGCGGCGACCATTCGAGCGGCTGGCGGTAGTGGGCTGAGAGCAGCGCCAGCCGCAAAGTCTCGCCGCGATGGCCCTCGTCGAGCAGCTCGCCGACGGTGACGACGTTGCCGAGGCTCTTCGACATCTTGCTTGCGGCCATCGAGAGCATGCCGTTGTGCAGCCAGTAGCGCGCGAGCGGAGCGCCGCCATGGGCGCAGCTCGACTGGGCGATCTCGTTCTCATGGTGCGGGAATTCGAGGTCGAGGCCGCCGCCATGTATGTCGATCGTTTCTCCAAGATGCGCCTCGATCATCGCCGAGCATTCGATGTGCCAGCCCGGGCGGCCCCGCCCCCAGGGGCTGTCCCATCCCGGCTGGTCGGCTGCGCTCGGCTTCCAGAGCACGAAGTCGGCGGGGGAGCGCTTGTAGGGAGCGACGTCGACGCGGGCACCGGCGATCATCTCGTCCATCGGCCGCCGCGACAGCCGGCCATAATCGGGCCAGCTCGGCACGTCGAACAGGACATGGCCTTCGGCCGCATAGGCATGACCGGCCGCGATCAGCCGCTCGATCATGGCGATCATCTCGGGGATATGTCCGGTGGCGAAAGGCACGAGGTCGGGCCGCTGCACGCCGAGCGCCCCAAGATCCTCGAAATAGAAGCGGCCGTAGCGCTCGGTGATGACTTCGATCGGCACATTCTCGGCCGCCGCCGCCGCCATGATCTTGTCTTCGACGTCGGTGACGTTGGCGGCATGGACGACGCTCTGCTCGCCATAGCTATTGCGCAGCAGGCGGGCGAGGACGTCGAACACCACCGCCGGCCGGGCGTTGCCGATATGGGCGCGGTTGTAGACGGTGGGCCCGCAGACGTAGACCGTCACCCGCGCCGGATCGGCGGGCTCGAAGTCGCGCTTCTCCCTCGCATAGGTGTCGTAGAGCCGGATCATGCGGCGTTGGCCGGCTCGGCGTCGTTGGCCGGCGGCGCCTGGCGGTAGCGCGGCTCGGCGGGCGCGCCGCGGCGCCATTCGACGAAATCGACGATCGCGCGGCCGCTGGCGTAGAGCAGAGGATAGGTGCGGGACTCCGCCATCCAGGCGGGCCGCTGCGCCTGCGCGCCCCAGATCGTGTCATAGACGAGGTTGGCGCCGAGATAGAGCAAGGTGGCCAGGATGAGGCCCTTGAGGGCGCCGAAGCCGGCACCGAGGACTCGGTCGACCGGGCCGATCACCGAGCGGCGGACGCCGCCGCCGACCTGGCGGGCGACCAGCTTGCCGGCGAGGAAGACGAGGCCGAAGACCAGCGCGAAAGCGAGCACGGCCGCGCCCGCGCGGGTGCCGACCGCGCCTTCGAGTGCATTGGTGGCGGGGGTGTGGAGCAATTTCAGGAAGACGATGGCGACGATCCAGGCGGCGAGGCTCAGCACCTCGCCGACGAACCCCTTCATCGCCCCGCGCACCAGCTTCCAGCCGACGAGCAGGAGGACGATGATGTCGAGCGCGGTCATGCTGCGACTGCTAACGGAGGATTGGGTGGAGGGGAAGCGGCAGCCGCTTCAGCGCGGCCCGGCCTTGAGGTCGATCGCTCGGTCGAGGTCGTAGGCAAGCACTCCCCGGACCGGCGCCATGCGGTTGATCATGGTGTGGAAGTAGTTGGGGAACTTGCCGACCGCACGATAATCGGCGGCGACGATAGGGGCATGTTCCAGACCGTTCGGCAGCGGCATGCCGGGGACGGGCGGCCGAACGGTCATCGCCGCCAGCGCCGGCGACATCCGGTATTTGGTGGCGGGATCGGTGAAGCCGGCGAGCTCCGGAATCGCGGTCGGCTTCTCCTCCAGCGCGGCGAGGAAATAGCCGAGGTCGGTGACCGCACCCGCCCTGGCCTCGAAACGCACCGTGCCCATGCACAGGCACGTGCCGATGTTCGGCATGCGCTTGTAGGTGATCGCCGCGACGACGTAGGAGCCCGCGGGCACGGCGATCAGGAAGAAGCGCTCGCTCTGCGACTTGTCGAACAGGTCGCCGGAATCCGTCCGCACGACGTTCGGCTGGCTGCCCGCCGCCCGGAGCCGCGGCGGCGCGGCCGCAGCCGCCTCTCCCGCCTCGTCCTCCCGTACCAGGACGAATTCGTACCAGCTCTCCATCAGTCGCGCATCGGTGCGGAACAGCAAATAGGCGCTGCTGCGGCCGACCTCGACCGCCTCCCCCTTTTCGAACTGATAGACCGCCTGCGCCGCCGCCGGCGACGCCGCGGCGAACAGGACGAGGGCGAGCAGATGCCTCACGGATCGAGCCCGGGCGCGGCCGGGGCCGGCCCGGCCGCCACCCGCGCCTGCCGCTCGACCGCCTGGCTCGGATCGCGGTCGTTGAGCCATTCCCACAAGGGCTCCGACAGACCGTAGCGGCGATAGCCCTTGAAACCCATGCACTTGCGCATGTTGGCGGCGGCGATCTTCCTTTGCTCCGGGCCGCCGAAGATGCCGAGGGCGGCCTGGGCGACGAGCGGGGTCATGCCGCCGCCGCCGAGGGCCTCCGGCGCGACCGCATCCGCCTCGACCGGGATGCGGGCCGGAACCTGCGGGTAGAGGATCGCGCTGCCCGCATAGGAGCGGCATTCGGCGATGTCGGCGCGGGCGGTCTCGAGGCGGATTCCGGGCTTGTGGAAATAGACGTGGCGCAGGAACCGGGTTTCGCTGCCCGGCGCTGGACGAAAGCTCAGCACGGCCGCCTCGGACCCGGCGCTGTCGCCCGCCTGCGCGACCGCCGCCCAGCCGCCGAAGGCCGTCGCGAAGATCGTGCGGCGAAGCCTGCCCCCCGGAAACATCGCGGCAGGAATGGCATCGGGCCCGCGCGGGCGCAAGCGGCGAATCGGGCCGGTCGGCTAGCGTCCCAGAAGGTGGTCGACGAGATCCTTGAGAGTGCGGAAGCCGCTCAGAGCCATCCCTCCCTCCCCTTTCACCGACGCCGGCACCAGCGCCCGCTCGAAGCCGAGCTTGGCCGCCTCCTTGAGCCGAAGCGGCCCGTGCGCGACGGGGCGGAGCTCGCCGGACAAGGCGACCTCGCCGAAGGCGACCGTCTCCGGAGGAACCGGGCGCTCGGCGAGCGCCGAGACGAGGGCCGCCGCGACGGCGAGGTCGGCGGCGGGGTCGCTGAGCTGGTAGCCGCCGGCGACGTTGAGATAGACTTCGGCGGTCGAGAAGCTGAGCCCGCAGCGCGCCTCGAGGACGGCCAGGATCATGGCGAGGCGGCCCGAATCCCAGCCGACGACGGCGCGTCGCGGAGTCGCGCCGCTGGCGAGACGGACGGTCAGCGCCTGGATCTCGACCAGGACCGGTCGGGTTCCCTCCAGCGCAGGGAAGACGACGGCGCCGGAGACGGCCTCGCCGCGGTGGGTGAGGAACAGGGCGCTGGGATTGCCGACCTGCTCGAGGCCGCCTTCGGCCATGGCGAAGACGCCGATCTCGTCGGTGCCGCCGAAGCGGTTCTTGGTGGCGCGCAGGATGCGGTATTGGTGGCTGCGCTCGCCTTCGAAGGCGAGCACGGTGTCGACCATATGCTCGAGCACGCGCGGGCCGGCGATGGCGCCGTCCTTGGTGACGTGGCCGACGAGGACGACGGCGGCGCCCGATTCCTTGGCGTAGCGGATCAGCTCGCCGGCCGAGGCGCGGACCTGGCTGACGGTGCCGGGCGCCCCCTCGATCAGATCCGAATACATGGTCTGGATCGAATCGATGACGAGCAGGGCCGGCGGCGCCCCCTCCGCCAAGGTGGTCAGCACGTCGCGGACCGAGGTGGCGGCGGCGAGCTGGACCGGCGCGCGCCCCAGGCCGAGCCGGCGGGCGCGCAGCCGCACCTGGTCGGTCGCCTCCTCGCCGGAAACATAGGCGACGGCGAGGCCGGACTGCGCCATCAGCGCCGCGGCCTGGAGAAGCAGGGTGGATTTGCCGATGCCCGGGTCGCCGCCGATCAGGGTGGCGGAGCCGGCGACGAGGCCGCCGCCGATGGCGCGGTCGAGCTCGCTTATGCCGGTCGACATGCGCTCGGGCAGCGTCACTTCGCGGTCGAGGCCGACCAGCTCGATCGCCCGGCCGCCGCCGCGCAGATTGTGACGGGCGGAGAAAGGCGTGACGACGGCGCCCGCATCCTCGACGAGCGTGTTCCACTCGGTGCAGTCCGGGCACTGGCCCATCCAGCGGTTCTGGGCCGAGCCGCAGGCCTGACAGACATAGCGTTTGCGGAGCTTGGCCATGGCCCGACGCTAGCGCGAGGGCCCGCGCCCAGCCAGCGCTTTTGCCGCTAGCGGACGCGCAGGAGCAGGGCGACCGGCGGCAGGCCGGCGAAGCGGGCCCAGGCTTCGGCCGGGTTGAGCAAAGGCTCGGCGGCCAGCGTGCGCCGCTCGCCGAGCGCGAGCAGGCCGACCAGCAGCATCGGCAGCGGGGAATGGCCCGCGGCCGCCGGCACCAGCATCAGCGCCCAGCAGGACATCAGGCAGGAACGGCCGTGGGCGAGGCCGAAGGCGAAGCAGGCGCGATCGGCTCGCCAGCCGGAAGGCGGCAGCGGCACCGTCTTGTGGCATTGCCGAAGCGCCCTGCGCTTGGCGCCGGTCGCCTGCCAGACGGCGGCGATCGCCAGCGCGGCGCCGAGCGGAACCAGGACCGAGCCCCCGGCGGCGAGATGGACCACGAACCCGGCGGCCAAGTAAAGCGGGCCCACCGCCAGCCAGACCGCCGCATAGCCCAGCAGGAAGCCGGCGATCGCCCGGCCCCTGCGGTGGCGGAAGCTGCGGAAGGCGACATGGCGAGTCGCCATCGCCGCCATCGGCAGCATCATCGCGCCGATCATCAGCAGCCAGTGCGTCAGCGCCGGCAACCATTCGAAATGGTCGAACGCGGCGGCCGCGGCGAAGGACAGGCCCGCGAGGCGATCGCCGCCGAGGCAGAAAGCGGTCGCCGCCGACCCCGCCGGGGCGAAGATCAGCGCCGCCCAGCAGCCGGCGCTGACCGCATAGACCCAGGCTTCCGGCCGCGCCCGGAGCCAGAGCGACATCGCTGCCGCGCCGCGCCCCCAAAAGGCCCCGATGCCGCCCGGCCCGACCATGTCAGGCGTGATAGACGCTGACCCGGCCGATCCTGATGTCGGTGCCCTCGGGCACCGGCCGCAGCGGGACGAAGTCGACGTCGAGATCGGTCTCGTTCCAGCTGCCTTCGCCCTGCAGCCGCTGGACGAGATCGGTGATCTCGAGGACGAACGTCAGGCCGCTGCCGCCATGCGCCGCATCGCCCGAGCTCTGCTCCGAAATGCCGAACAGAGGCAGGGTGCCGACGAGATGCTCCGGATAATTTTCCGGATCCTCGCCCTCGGGCACGTTGACATAGACCTTGTAGGTGCCGGGCGGGCCCTTGCCGGTGATGTTCTCGATGTTGAGGAACACCCGCTTCGGCGCGGCGTCGCCGACCGACGCCAGGATGCTCTGGGCCCGCGGCGCGATGGCGACGCGCGCGCTCGATTTCCCTTCGCCCAGCGAGATCGATTCGTCGGTCGCGCCGGCCAGCTCGGCCGGTGGGCGGGGTCCGGTATCAGCTGCCATGGGAGCCTCCTCGACGCCGGCCAGGATGGAAGCGCCCCCGGCGCGGGCGAACGGATCCGAAACGTCCTGATACTTATAGCCGTTGGCGGTCGTGTTCGACATCGCTGACGATTTGAACGTGATCGCCGCCCCCGTCTGGTCGTGGATGTTGAACAGGAAGTCGCGCCAGGCGCTGGACGTGGGATCGCCGGTGCTGGTCGAGCGGCGGCGCCACACCTCCCAGAGCCGGTCGATGTTGCAATGGTGGAGCCAGAAGAGCGGATCCAGCCCCGCGGTGTTGAACGACCACATGTAGCCGCCGACGGCGATATGGATGTTGTTGTGCGGCGTGCCCTCGCAGGCGCCGACCGTGCCCGCATCATGGTGGAAGCCGGTCTGGATGCCGCCGAAGCCCGGGCTGCCGCCGGTCGACGCGCCGACGAAGCGGGTGCGCTTGAGGCATTCGAGGCTGACGTCGAGCGAGGTGATGTCGGCATCGCCGGTGGTGCCGCCGGTGCGATCCGGCACGAACAGGGGGTTGGGGCTGCCGCCCACGGTCGGCTTGCGGAAGGCGGGCGGAATCAGCTTGGTGTCGGCGGTGCCGCCGGTGCTGCTGTAGTTCCAGTAAGGCAGCGCCCAATCCTTCGGCCCGCCCAGCTTGACGATGGCGGCGAGGCAGATGCGCTCGAAATAGAGCAGGTAACCGCGATGCCAGGAGAGGAAATACCAGCTGCCGTGCTGGCACTGGTTCCAGAACTTCTTCTGCTCGGCGGCGCTCGGCATCACGTCGCTCGGCTTCTTCAGCGGATCCTCGTCGGGATCGTAGCCGTGGATGGCGGCCTGGTAGCGCCAGCTGGTCGGATCCTTGATCGGCCGCTTCTTCAGCTCGTTGATGGCCTTGCCGTACCATTCCAGCGTCTTGTCGGTGGCGCCGAGCTTGTAGACATCCTTGCGGACCCGCACCGGTGAGCTAGCCATCCTACCCCTCTCCCTCACAGCGGGCGCGTTGCGCGCCCTGCCTACGCCACGCGGGGCCAGCTTAATCGATTCGCGAATTCTGGGCGCGGCAAATCGCAGCCGATTTGGAAGTATCGGCAAGGCTCGCGCGATCGGCCGAACATTCGGGCGCTTTCGAGGGAACAGGCGAGCCTGCTTTGCATTCACAGCCTGCCAGCAATGGAGAGTGCCTTGTTCATCCATATCCACGCCGACAACCAGATCGACGGCGATAGCGGCCGCGACGGCCGGCTCGAAGAGCAGATCCGCCAGCGCCTCGCCCGCTTCGAGGACCGCATCACCGACGTCCAGGTTCACGTCTCGGACGTCAACGGGCCGCGCGGCGGCGATGCCGACCTGCGATGCACGATGGAAGCGAGGGTCAGCGGCATCCCGCCGGTCGCCGCTGTCAACGAAGGCGACACCGTCGACCGCTGCGTGATCGGCGCGGCCAAGAAGGTGGTGCGCGCGCTCGACCACCAGCTCGGCAGGCTCAACGACCCGCGGCGTTAGCGGGGACGTTACTTTCCGCACCGACCGCGGCTAATGGCCACCCGCAGTGCGAGAAAGTAACTGTCCCTTATGATCCGCGTCGCCAGCTACAATATGAGGAAGGCGATCGGCACCGACCGCCGCCGCCGGCCGGAGCGGACGCTCGAAGTGCTGCGCGAGCTCGATGCGGACGTGATCGCGCTGCAGGAAGCCGACCGGCGCTTCGGCAGCCGGGCAAGCGCGATCCCGCTGCACATGATCGAGGAGCAAAGCGACTACAAGCCGGTGCGGTTCGACGCGCGCGACGGCAGCCTCGGCTGGCACGGCAACGCCTTGCTGGTGCGCAAGAGCGTCGACGTGCTCCACAAGGAGCTGCTCCACCTGCCCTCGCTCGAGCCGCGCGGGGCGGTGACGGCCGACATCCGGCTGAAGGGCGAGGAGCTGCGCGTGGTCGGCATGCACCTCGATCTGTCGGGGCTGTGGCGGCGCCAGCAGGCCCATTTCATCCTGCACCACCTCGACACGCGCGAGCGGCCGATGCCGGCGGTGCTGATGGGCGACCTCAACGAATGGAGCGCGCGCGGCGGCTGCCTGCGCGATTTCGCCCACCATCACCTCGCCTTCGCCAATTGCGGGCGCAGCTTCCACACAAGGCGGCCGGTCGTGCAGCTCGACCGGATCATGGTCACGCCCGGCCTCGGCATCGACGAATGCGGCGTCCACCACAGCGCGACGGCGCGCAAGGCGAGCGACCATTATCCCGTCTGGGCCAAATTGCGGCGAGTGTGAATTTGGGGACAGCTACCGAATTCCGGCGAAGACCTGCGCGCACCGGCACGGCGCGGACCGAATTCGGTAGCTGTCCCCAAATTCAGTTCCCCACGTCGACGCTGCTGTTGGCGTCCTCGTCCACCGCCGGCGCCCCTTCCGCCGGCGCCTTGTCGAGCTCCAGCCAGTCGCGCGGCTCGAGGCGGTAGAGCATGTCCATCACTTCGAACTCGAGCCCGCCCGGCTGGCTGCTCGAGCCGTTCCACAAGGCGACGACGCCTGACTTGAGGACGGGATCGAACATGATCAGCGAGCGGTAGCCCTTCACCCCGCCGCGATGGGCGACGACGCGGTGGCCGGCATAATCGTAGACCCGCCAGCCGAGGCCGTAGGCGGCGGCGCGGACGCGCTCGCGATACTTGCGCATCCGGCCGAGCTCGCCCGGCGTCCGCACCCGCGCGGTCTGCACCGCTTCGAGCACGCGCGGCGACAGCACGTTCGGCTCCAGCCCCATCTGGGCCTGCATCCAGATGGCGAGATCCTTGATCGTCGAGTTGACGCCGCCGGCGGCGGGCACGCGGTAATAGGCTTCGGAGACCTCGACCGGCTTCGAATGCTTGCCGCCGACATGGGGGCGCGCCCAGCGGCGGGACGACATCAGGCCCTCGCGGTTCATGCTCGCCCCGGCCATGCCGAGCGGCGCGAACAGCCGCTCTCGGACCGCCTCGGCATAGCTCTGGCCGGTGACTTTCTCGACGATCTCCGAAGAGGCGTCGTAGGCGACGTTCTGATAGGCCCAGCAGCTGCCGGGCGAGCAGATCGAATTGAGCTGGGCCAGCGAGGCGCGCAGGAAGCGCGGATCCATCCCGTCCTCGAGCTTGGCATCATTGGCGTGGCTGAACAGGCCGAGGCGATGGGAGAGCAGGTCGGAGACCGTCGCCTTCTGCTCGTTGCCGCCGGGAAGGCGCAGCGAGGCCGAATAGCGGGCGACCGGCTCGTAGAGCGACAGCCTGCCCTGGTCGGCGAGGAGGGCGACCATGTCGCCGGCGACGCCCTTCGACAGCGAGGCCCAGCGGAAGACGGTGTCGGTGGTCACCGCCTCGCCGCTGCCGGCGACGGTTTCGCCATAGCCTTTGAGGAAGCGGATCTCGCCGTTCTCGACCACGCCGACGGCGAGGCCGATCATCCGCTCGCCGCGCATCAGCGCCTGCAGGCGCTGGTCGAGGCGCTTATAGTCGACGACGCTGCCGGGCGCGTTCTGGCGCGTCTCGATATTGGCGAGCTGCGCGTTGGAGATGCCGAGCTCGGGCTCCGGCGAGGCGCGGCGGAGGCTGACATGGGTCGCGGCCCAGTAGAGGAAGATGAGGAGGAGACCGGCGACGGGCAGGTAGAAAAACGGCCGCTTCAGCGAAATTCTCCCGCCCGATTCACGGCCGGGCCGGCGACGACGCGCCGGCCCGGACCCCATGCTGCTTACCAGATCCTGATACGCTGTTCAGGGGGCAGGTAAAGCTTTCCGTCGCGAACGGCGAACGTCTGGTACCAGGCGTCGAGCTCAGATCGTTGGCACGATCTCCAGCCGGACCTGCGCCTTGCCCGACCGGACCATCTGGATCTCGCGGGCGGCGCCGAGCGAGACGTCGATCACCCGGCTGCGGACGAACGGCCCGCGATCGTTGACTCGGACGATGACGCTGCGCCCGTTGGCGACATTGGTCACCCTGAGCTTGGTGCCGAGCGGAAGGGTGCGGTGGGCGGCGGTGAGGCCGTAGGGGTTGAAGCGTTCGCCGCTGGCGGTGCGGTTGCCGGCCAGCTCATGGCCGTAATAGCTGGCCTCGCCCTGACCGATCGTTTGATAGGCCGAGTCGGCTTGGGCGGCGGCGGGCGGCGCGATCTGGATGCTTTCGTCGAGGGCGGCGACGGTCTCGGTCAGGCTCTCCATCCGGTCGCCGGCGGGAAGCGCGTCGGCCTGGACGGGTCCCGAGCTCATCAGCGCGGCCAGGGCGAGCATGACGGCCGTCTGCATGCCGCGGCGGCGCAAGCGCGATAACTTCATAATCTCTCTTGAAGCCCCTCAGCCTCCGATGAATTCGGGGCTAATCCGCAAAATTTGACGAGTCCCGGTCCTTACGGCGGCGTGCAGGGATAACGGGACGAATCGAGGGAACTCGACAACTCGCCGTGCCGCTGGCACGCTTCGCCGGTGCGTGAGAAGGAATTACGGCTGGCGCTGATCTGCTATGGCGGAATCAGCCTCGCCGTTTACATGCACGGCATCACCAAGGAGGTCTGGCGCCTCGCCCGCGCCAGCCGCGCCTTCCACGCCGGCGAGGAGGCGGCCGCCGGGAGCGAAACCGTCTATCGCCGGCTGATCGAGACGATGGCGACCGAATGCCAGCTCGACGTGCGCGTGCTGGTCGATATCCTCGCCGGGGCGAGCGCGGGCGGGATTAACGCCATCTTCCTGGCCGAGGCGATCGCCAGCGGCCGGTCGCTCGAGCCGCTCACCGACCTGTGGCTCGAGACGGCGGACGTCGACCGGCTGATCGAGCCGGCAACCAGCCGCGTGTCTCGACTTGCCAAGTCTGCGGCGGTGCCGCTCGCCTGGGCCCTCTCGGCCCGACGCGGCGACCTTGAACGCACCGTCGAGCCCGAGCATCGTGAAGAAATAAGGGCCAAACTGGCGAACTTCATCCGCGCCCGCTGGTTCGCGCCGCCGTTCAGCGGCCCCGGCTTTACCCGGCTGCTGCTGGGCGCATTCGACGCGATGGCGGCGAGCCCGGCAGGACCGCCGTTGCTGCCGCATTACCATCCGCTCGACCTGTTCGTCACCGTCACCGACTTTTACGGCTATGCCGAACGGCTGCGGCTCAACTCGCCGGCGGAGGTGATCGAGCAGGAGCATCGCCTGATCCTCTCCTTCCGCAAGACCGGGCGCGATCCTCTCGCCGGAGCCGCCGAGCTCACCTTCGCGGCGCGGGCGACCGCGAGCTTTCCCGGCGCCTTTCCCCCTTTCCAGGTTGGCGAGCTCGATGCGGTGCTGGCGGAACGCGGCCGGGATTGGCCGGGCCGCGCCGATTTTCTCAGCCGCGCCCTCCCCGGCCAGTCGGCGCTCGGCACCGCGGAGACGGCGGTGCTGATCGACGGCTCGGTGCTCGCCAACGCGCCGTTCCGGCCGGCGATCAGGGCGCTGCAGAACCGGCCCGCGCGGCGCGAGGTCGACCGCCGCTTCGTCTACATCGATCCCAAGCCCGGCATCCGCTCGGTGCGGCTGACCGGCGGCGAGCGCGACGAGGCGCCGGGCTTCTTCGCGACCATCTTCGGCGCCCTTTCCGACATCCCACGCGAACAGCCGATCCGCGACAATCTCGAGGCGATCGAGCAGCGTTCGGCGACGATCCGGCGGCTGCGGCGGATCGTCGAGGCGATGCGGCCGGAGGTCGAGGCCGCGATCGAGCGCGCGTTCGGCTCGACCATCTTCCTGCTGAGGCCGACGCCGAACCGGCTCGCTTCGTGGCGGGCGCGGGCCCAGACGATCGCGGCGCGCGAAGCGGGCTATGCCTATGCCGCCTACGGCCAGCTCAAGCTCGCCAGCGTCGTCGAGGAAGTCGCCGAGCAGATTTTCGAGCTTGGCGGCGGCGGCGACCGCGGCCGCCACGAACGGGTCCGCCAGGCGGTCTGGGACGAGATCAGGCGGCGCGGCCTCGCCCGGCACGACGCGATGACGGCGGCGGGGGCGACGCCAGAAATCATCCTGTTCCTGCGCAATTTCGATGCCGCCTTCCGAACCCGCCGGCTGCGCTTCCTGGTGCGGCGGCTCGGCCAGATCGACGAGCGGGCCGACCCGCCGCGCCAGGCGATCGGCGCTGCGCGGCGCACCGTCTACCGCCTGATGGGCCGCTATGCGTCCGAACCGGCCGGCCAGGCGATCGATCCTTTCGGCGACGCCGAGACTCGTCCCGGCGCCGCCCTCGACGCGCTCGCCGGCCGGCTCGATCTGAGGGCGGTCGACGACGACGCGGACCGGTGGCTGACCGAGGCGCTCGCCGCCTTCCCCAAGGCCGAGCGGCGCTCGCTGATGCTGACCTATCTGGGCTTCCCCTTCTACGACATCGCCACTCTCCCCCTTCTTCAGGGCGAGGGACTCGACGAATATGACGAGGTCAAGGTCGACCGCATCTCGCCCGAGGACGCCACCGCCATCCGCTCCGGCGGCGCCGAAGCGACGTTGAAGGGGATCCAGTTCAACAGCTTCGGCGCCTTCTTCAGCCGCGCCTATCGGGAGAATGACTATCTGTGGGGCCGTCTGCACGGCGCCGAGCGGCTCATCGACATCACCGTCTCGACCCTCCCTGAGGGTGTGTCCCTGCCGGACGGGCTGGTCGGCCGGCTGAAACGCGAGGCGTTCCGCGCCATTCTCGTCGAGGAGCGGCCGCGGCTGCGCGAAATCCAGCCTTTGTTCGACTCGGTCGATCGCGAGATCGGCTGACGGTTGCGCCGCCGCGCCGCCGGACATAGAGCAGGGGGGAAGCCTGGAGGGCGCGAATGCAATTCCTCAAGACCCTCTTCTGGATCGCGCTCACCGTGGTCCTCGTCCTGTTCGCCAAGGCGAACTGGAACGCGGTGACCCTGAAGCTGTGGGGCGGCCTGGAAGCGGACGTGAAGCTGCCGATCCTCGTCCTCGCCGCTTTCCTGCTCGGCTTCGTGCCGACCTTCGTCATCTACCGGGCGAGGCTGTGGGGGCTCAAGCGCCGGCTCGAGCCGGCGGAGCGCTACGTCAGCGTGGCGCCGCCGCCGGCGGTGCCGACGCCGGTCGCCGTCGACAATGGCGAGGGGGAGCGGGTCGCCACCGACAGCAAGGCCTGGCCGACCGCATGAGAAGCCCGATCTTCGTCGCTATCGATACCCCCGAACTCGAGCGGGCCAAGGCGATCGCGACGCGGGTCAGGAACCATGTCGGCGGCATCAAGCTCGGCCTCGAGTTCTTTTGCGCCAACGGCCGCCACGGCGTCCGCGAAATGGCGGAGCTGCACCTGCCCATCTTCCTCGATCTGAAGCTTCACGACATCCCCAACACGGTCGGCAAGGCGATCCAGGCGCTGCGCCCGCTCGAGCCGGCGGTGCTCACCGTCCACGCCGGCGGCGGACGGGCGATGATGGAGGACGCCAAGGCGGCGGCGCCGACCGGCACCAAGGTGGTCGCGGTGACGGTGCTGACCAGCCTCGACGGCGCGGACCTCGCCGCGACCGGGCTCGCCGCCGATCCGCACAGCCAGGTCGAGCGGCTGACGGCGCTGGCCCGCGAGGCGGGGCTGGACGGCGTCGTCTGCTCGGGCAACGAAGTGGCGGCCGCCAAGAAATTGTGGCCCGACGGCTTCTTCGTCGTGCCGGGCGTGCGGCCGGCGGACAGCCATAGCGGCGATCAGAAACGGGTGATGACGCCGAGGAAGGCGCTCGACGCCGGCGCGTCGATTCTCGTCGTCGGCCGGCCGATCACCCAGGCGCGGGACCCGGATCTGGCGGCGCGGGCGATCGAGGCGACGCTCTAGACACTCCGCCCTCGACCCGCCTATTCCCGCCCGCCTCAGGAGACCCCGATGAGCTGGCTGAACCGCGTCCGCAACTCGATCCCGTTCCTGCCCAAGCGGGAGACGCCGGAGAATCTCTGGCACAAATGCCGGCAGTGCAACGCGATGATCTTCACCCGCGAATGGGAAGAGAATGATTCGGTGTGCCCGCGCTGCGACCATCACGGCCGGATCGGCCCGCGCCAGCGCTTCGAGGCCTTGTTCGACCCCGGCTACACCATCCTGCCGCCGCCCCAGGTTCGCGAGGATCCGCTCAAGTTCCGCGATTCGAAGCGTTACAGCGAGCGGCTCAAGGCGGCGCGGACAGCGACCGGCGAGAGCGACGCGCTGATCAACGCGCGCGGCACGATCGAGGGGCACCGGGCGGTGCTCGGAGTCCAGGATTTCGCCTTCATGGGCGGCTCGATGGGGATGGCGGTCGGCGCCGCTTTCCTCGAAGGCGCCCGCGCCGCGATCGCCGACCGGGCGCCCTACGTCATCTTCACCGCGGCCGGCGGGGCGCGTATGCAGGAAGGAATATTGTCCCTGATGCAGATGCCGAAGACGACCGTCGCCATCGCCGAGCTGAAGGAAGCCGGCCTGCCCTATATCGTCGTGCTGACCGATCCGACCACCGGCGGAGTCACCGCCTCCTACGCGATGCTCGGCGACGTCCAGATCGCCGAGCCGGGGGCGCTGATCGGCTTCGCCGGGCAGCGCGTGATCGAATCGACGATCCGCGAAAAGCTGCCCGAAGGCTTCCAGCGCGCCGAATATCTGCTCGCCCACGGCATGGTCGACATGGTCGTGCACCGCAAAGCCCTGCGCGAGACCCTGGCGCGGCTGATCGGTTACCTGAGCCCGGAAGAGAGAGCGGCGGCATGATCTGCCTCCCCATCGCATCGCGATGGGGAGGGGGACCACCCGGAGGGTGGTGGAATGGTAAAGGGCGAGACCTCGTCGGCTACCCCTCCACCATGCTGCGCATGGTCCCCCTCCCCACGCCTTCGGCGTAGGGAGGCAAGATTGGCCGACCACGCCGTCTCCTCCCATCCCGCCGTCCAGCGCCAGCTCGACCGGCTGGCGACCCTTTCGCCCGGCGCCGACCTCCTCGGCCTCGAGCGGATCGCGGCCCTGCTTGAGCGGCTCGGCAACCCCGAGCGCAGGCTGCCGCCGGTCCTCCACGTCGCCGGCACCAACGGCAAGGGCTCGACCTGCGCCTTCCTGCGCGCGGCGATCGAGGCGGAAGGGCTGAACGCGCATGTCTATACCAGCCCCCACCTGGTCCGCTTCAACGAGCGCATCCGGCTGGCGGGGCAGCTGATCGCGGATGGCGCGCTGGCGGCCCTGCTCGAAGAGACGCTCGACGCTGCGGACGGCATGGAGATTAGCTTCTTCGAGGCGACGACCGCCGCCGCCTTCCTCGCCTTCGCGCGGACGCCGGCCGACGCCTGCATCGTCGAAGTCGGGCTCGGCGGCCGGCTCGACGCGACCAATGTCGTCCCCGTGCCGGCGACCTGCGGCATCGCCCAGCTCGGCCTCGACCACCAGCAATTCCTCGGCAGCCGGATCGAAGACGTCGCCGCCGAGAAAGCCGGCATCGCCAAGCCCGGGGCGCCGCTGGTCACCCAGCTTTATCCCGACCGGCTGGCGACCCGAGTCGGCGAGGCGGCCGCCGCGGCCGGCGCGACATGGCTGCCGCGCGGCGGCCGCTGGGACGCCGCCGTCTATCGCGACAAGCTCCATTATCGCGACGAGGCGGGCCGGCTCGAGCTGCCGCTGCCGCGCCTGCGCGGCGCCCACCAGGCGATGAACGCGGCGCTGGCGGTGGCGATGCTGCGCCACCAGCGGGCCGTCGCCGTGCGCGAGCCGGCGCTGCGCGCGGCGATGGGCTGGGCCGACTGGCCGGGGCGGCTGCAGCGGCTCTCGCCGGGGCCGCTCGCCGCGCGGCTGCCGCCCGGATCCGAGCTGTGGCTCGACGGCGGCCATAATCCGGCCGCGGCGCGGGCCATCGCCGATTTCTTCCGCGCCCATGTGCCCAGCGACCGCCCCTTCCACATCGTCCTCGGCCTGCTCCTCAACAAGGACGCGGGAGGGGTGCTGAAGCCGTTCGGCAACCGCGGCCCGATCCTCCACGCGGTGCCGGTCCCCGGCCATCCCCACCATTCGCCGGCCGCGCTCGCCGCCCTGGCGCGGGCCGCCGGCCTCGCCTCGCTCGCAGCCGCGGACGTCGAGGCAGCGCTCGGCTGGATCGCCCGCCACGCCGACCGCGAGCGGCCGCCGATCGTCCTGGTGATGGGCTCGCTCTATCTCGCCGGCGACGTGCTGAGGGCGAACGGGCAGGCGCCGGAATAACCTGTCCTCCCTGCCGCGAAGCGGTGGGGAGGACTAATGATTGCGCAGCTCCGCCAGGGTGCGCGCCGCCCAGTCGTACATGTCGGCCTCCCTCTTGCGCTCCATCTTGTCGAGGCGGCGGGCACGGCGCTCGGCCTCCTCGAGCAGCGGGACGGCCTCGCCGCGCTGGTCGCGGGCGAGCAGCAGGGCCGCGTGGCGGCATTGCGCCTCGGCGCCAGGCATGCGCTCGCCCAGCTCGGCGTAGAGGGCGATGGCGCGGTCGCTCTCGCCGAGCTCGTCGAGGCTGCGGGCGAGCAGCAACGCGGCGCGGTCGTTCTCGGAAGGCGACGCCGATTCGGGCAGCGTCTCCAGCAGCCGCCGGGCCTCGGCGGTGTTGCCGGCCTCGAGGCAGGCGCGGGCGAGCTTGACTCGGGCGGCGCGGTCCTGGCCCGGAGTCTTCGCCACCGCTTCGCGATAATGGCGCACCGCCTCGCCCCAATTGCCGGCCTCGGCGAGCGCGTCGGCGAGCGCGGTGCGGGTCGCCGCGGTGTCGGCGACGTCGACCGCCGAGCGCGCCTCGCGCAGCTCCCGGTCCGGATCGAGCTTGCGCACCGCCGCCGCTTTCGCCGCCCGAACTTCGCGCCGCTGGAACAGGCCGGGCAGGACCTCGACCACGACATAGGCGGCGGAGCCGGCGATCGGCAGCAGGATGATCGCCCACAGCCACAGGCTGTTGCGATGGTTGCGGAACAGGTGGACTACGCAGGCGATCTGGACGGCGATGGTGGCGATGAAGAAGATCATCGCGCCGGTCCAGCCTCCTGCGGCGAGTCGGCGCGCGCGTCGCCCTCGCCTTCCTTGCCGGCGGTGCCGATCGAAGCGTCGATGAGGCCTGCCCGCATCATCAGCCAGAAGAGGATGATGCCGGGGAGGGCGGCCAGCGTGGTCAGCCAGTAGAAGTTGACGAAGCCGATCGCTTCCACCGTCGCCCCCGCCGTCGTCCCCGTAAGCACGCGGCCGACCACGCTCGCCGCGGCCGAGATCAGGGCATATTGCGACGCGGTGAACCTGAGGTCGCAAAGCGCCGAGAAATAGGCGACCACGACCACGCCGCCGATGCCGCTCGCGAAATTCTCGAACCCCTGCGTCGCTCCGAGGCCGATATTGGAATGGCCGGCGGCGGCGAGCACGGCGTAGCTGGCGTTGGAGACGCCCATCAGGATGAGGGCTATCAGGACGGACCGCTTCATCCCCAGCTTGGAATAGAGGATGCCGCCGACGAAGATGCCGATCAGATAGGCCCAGAAGCCAACGCCGACGTCCCAGATCGCGATCTCGTCGTTGGTGAAGCCGAGGTCGTCGAACAGCAGGCGGAAGGTCAGATTGGCGAGCGTGTCGCCGATCTTGTGCAACAGGATGAAGAGCAGGACGAGGAAGGCGCCCTGCCGCGCAAAG
>DASUVK010000037.1:0-17352 GCA_036378975.1 Allosphingosinicella sp.
AAACCGTCCTACCATGTCAAACGCTGGTAAGGTTCTGCGCGTTGCTTCGAATTAAACCACATGCTCCACCGCTTGTGCAGGCCCCCGTCAATTTCTTTGAGTTTTAACCTTGCGGCCGTACTCCCCAGGCGGATGACTTAATGCGTTAGCTGCGCCACCGAAAGCCTAAGGCCCCCGACAGCTAGTTATCATCGTTTACGGCGTGGACTACCAGGGTATCTAATCCTGTTTGCTCCCCACGCTTTCGCACCTCAGCGTCAATACCGGTCCAGTGAGCCGCCTTCGCCACTGGTGTTCTTCCGAATATCTACGAATTTCACCTCTACACTCGGAATTCCACTCACCTCTCCTGGATTCAAGCGATGCAGTCTTAAAGGCAGTTCCGGAGTTGAGCCCCGGGCTTTCACCTCTAACTTACAAAGCCGCCTACGTGCGCTTTACGCCCAGTAATTCCGAACAACGCTAGCTCCCTCCGTATTACCGCGGCTGCTGGCACGGAGTTAGCCGGAGCTTATTCTCCCGGTACTGTCATTATCATCCCGGGTAAAAGAGCTTTACAACCCTAAGGCCTTCATCACTCACGCGGCATTGCTGGATCAGGCTTTCGCCCATTGTCCAATAGTCCCCACTGCTGCCTCCCGTAGGAGTCTGGGCCGTGTCTCAGTCCCAGTGTGGCTGATCATCCTCTCAGACCAGCTAAAGATCGTAGCCTTGGTGAGCCTTTACCTCACCAACTAGCTAATCTTACGCGGGCTCATCCTTCGGCGATAAATCTTTGGACTTACGTCATGATCCGGTATTAGCAGTCATTTCTAACTGTTATTCCGAACCTAAGGGCAGATTCCCACGCGTTACGCACCCGTGCGCCACTAGACCCGAAGGTCTCGTTCGACTTGCATGTGTTAGGCATGCCGCCAGCGTTCGTTCTGAGCCAGAATCAAACTCTCAAGTTAATGTCCGACAACCACTCCGGGGGAAAACCCGAAGAGGAGGCCGGCATCTCTGGGAGCCGTTCCTGCACTTCACATATACTGTGGATATGTAACGAGACATGTAGGACCTACCGCCGAAGCAAGCTTCGTACGATCGATCCATGGAACGGCTTGGCTTTTTTACCGATCGACGACACCCAGAGGCTGTCGCTGACCGGGGCCGCCGCCCACATGTCCCTTCATCTAAACCGACAATGTCAAAGAGCCGACGCGCCTCCTTATCCCCTTTAGCCGGGGCAACCGGGTTACCGATTGAGAAGACGCAGACGGGTCGGGCAAACCGCCCCGCCGGTGAAGGGCCATATATGGAGACGACCTGTCCCCGTCAATGGCTTTTTTCGGAAACTTCCCGACGCTTGGCGGCCGCGTCTGAACCTGGGTTCGAGCGGCGCCGCCGCCTTGTCCGCAGACGTGCCGGGGGCGAGGCGAAGGGCTGGAGGGTTTCCGGAAAAACGCCGCCCCACGGGCCGCGCCTCCACCATCCCATCTGGGAAGGACGAACCCGGTCTTCAAGCCCTCTCGCCCGGAATTTCGCGCGGATCGCCAGCGGCTTGAACAGCGTCAGGCGCTCTGGATGTAGGCGCGCATCGCCTCGGCTTCCTGCTCGATCCGGTTGATCCGGTAGGCAACGAGGTCGCCGATCGAGACGAAGCCGATCAGCCGCTCGCCGTCGACCACCGGCAGATGGCGGATCCGGCGCTTGGTCATTTGCGACAAGGCGGCGAGCGCCGAGACTTTCGGCTCGATGGTGATCGCCGGCGCGGTCATCACCCGGCTGACCGGCCAGTCGAGCATGGCGGCGCCGTCGCTTCGCAGGCAGTAGATGACGTCGCGCTCCGACATGATGCCGACGACCCGGTCCCCGTCGAGCACCGGCAGCGCGCCGATCCTTTTCTCGGCGAGCAAGGCGACCGCCTCGCGGACCAGGGTCCCGGCCTCGACGCTGACAATGTCGCGGCCCTTGCCCTCGATGATGGCGGCGATGGTCATGACCGGCCTCCTGTCCTGGCGCGACTCGCGGGCCAATGTCCCACGCGCCACCGCCAAATGGAAGACGCAGGCGCAGGCGGCGCGTTCCGTGCCCGGAGAGATGGCGGCGGCCGATCGCCTACGCCTCGATCCGCCCTTGATGATCGCGGCCGGCGCCGCCACATGGCGGCCATGCCGCAGCACGATCCCATCCCGCCCAAATCCATCGCTTCCGCGCTCGACTGGTCCCGCTACAGGAGGATGATGAAGTGGATGGCGCTCGCCGCGGCGATCGCGGTGGCGGCGGCGCTCGCCTATCTGAGGTCGAGGAGCGAGGTGATGCCGCTGTCGATGGTGATCGCGACGATCGCCGGCGTCGGCCTGTCGGTGCTGCTCGGTACCGCCCTGATGGGGCTGCTGTTCCTGTCCGACCATAGCGGCCACGACGAGGCCGCGTCCGGCAAGGCGCGCGAGAAATGAGCGAGGCCAAGCGCGAGCCGATCCTGCGGGTGGTGCCGCGGCCCGGCGACATCAACTCGAACGGCCATATATTCGGCGGCTGGGTGCTGAGCCAGATGGACATCGCCGCCGGCATCGTCGCCGCGCGCGAGGCGGACGGTCCGGTGGCGACGGTGGCGGTGGACGCGATGAAGTTCATCGCGCCGATCCTGCTCCACGACCTCATCTCGGTCTATGCCTGGGTGGAGCGGATCGGCCGCACCTCGATCGGCATCCGCATCGACGTGATCGCCATCCGCGACCGCGGCGCCTACGAGGTCAAGGTGACCGAGGGCCTGTTCACCTTCGTCGCGCTCGACGAGGATAACCGGCCCCGGCCGGTGAAGCGGGGCTAGGGCCTGGCGAGGCGGTAGCGCAGGGTGGCGCGGCCATGGGCGGGGACGGTCACCGCCCACAGCGGCCGGCCGTCGCGGCGGCCGAGCGCCGTCTCCGTACTGAGCTGCAAATGCCCCGCCTCGAGCTGCGCCTCGAACCGGATCGGGGCGGGCTGGGCGTTGCTGACCGTCAGCTCCCATTCGGCCGCCTCGCCCGCGCCGCTCACCAGCTTGACCGCCTCGACGACGACCGAGCTCGCCTCGCCGACCGCGATCTCGACGTCCTCGCCGACCGCGCGATCGGTGACGTAGCCGCGCCCGAGCAGGATCGGCCGCGCCCGGCCGGTGCCGAACAGGACCATGCGCCCGGCCGGCAGCGGCAGGCCGAGCCCGTCGGCCTGGGTGTTGCGGGTGCTGAGGACGCGCGTCACCGCCAGGCTCGACGCGGGATTGGGGGCGTAGACATAGTGGCGGTAGAGGGTCTCGACCTTGACGCCCTCACGGTCGATCATCGCCACCTGCTTCTGGCTGCGGGCGGCGACCGTCACCGGCTCCGGGATGCGGTAGAGCTTGAGGTCGCCGAGATCCTCCTGCTGCGCCATCATCGGCGGCGGCGGCGGCGGCGGTAGCGGCGGCGGCGACATCATCACCGGCGTGGCCGCTTCCAGGTTCATCCGCGAGCCCGTGATGACGATCTCCTCTTTCTCGAAGACCTGCTCCCTGAGGTCGCTGGTGGTCGTGCCGGCGGGCCAGCATCGGAGCACGAGCGGCGGCGCCTGCGGCCTGGCGGGGCTGCTCGAGCTGCGGTTGAGGCGCCCGGCGACGGCCTGGGTCTCGGCCTGACGAAAACCGGTTTCGTCGCCATTGGCGAGCGTCAGCCAGGCGAACAGGTCCATTTTGGTGCCGTCGGGCGACAGCTCGGCGACGTAATTGGCCTGCCAGTCGAAGCCGCTGGCGAGATAGGAGAGGGTGACCGTCGCGCTGGCCGCCGACGGGCTTCGCACCCGCACCGACAGAGTCGGCTTGGCGGATAGGCCCGGCGGCACGCGATCGTAGACCAGGGTCTCGGGCAGGCCGTCGCAGCGCAGCGATTCGATGCCGTCGGCGGTTTCCAGCACGACGGCGCCGGCGGGACCGGAACGGACCACCGCCTCCATATTGCGGACGGCGCCGGTCGCCCGCGAGGTGCGGCGAAGATGCACGCGCTTGCCCAGCGAAGCGTCGAGCAGGCTCCCCGGAGCGAGCAGCCAGGCGTCCTGGTTCTTCTCGACCACGCCCTTTGGGAAGCCGGTGACGATCGCGCTTTCCGGCAGGATGCCGCCGGCGACGCCTTCGAAGCGGACATCGGATTCGCCCGCCGGGATCGATACCCGGCGGGTCTCGGTGACGAGGGCGAAGCCGTTCAGCCAACGCAGGTTCATCGCCTCGTCCGGCCCGCGCCCCGGCGCGCGGTAGACGGTCACGGCGACGGTTTTCGGCCCGGCCGAGCGCGCCACCGGCGGCGCTGCCGCGGCCGCTGCGGCGACGCCCAGCAGCAGCCCGGCGATCGAGGCGCGGCACACGCCCATCGGCACGTCAGTAGCGCGTGTCGAAGGTGGCGGTGACGCTCGTCTCGCCATTGGCGGGGACCGTCACCCGCCACAGCGCCTCGTCGGCCGAGCGGCGCGTGCTCTTGAGGCTCTCGTCGGTGATGCGGGTGTCGCCCCACAAACCCATCTGGACGAGGTCGACGGTGACCGGCTGGGCGCGGGCGTTGGTCAAAGTGTAGCGCATCGTCGTCCGCCAGCGGCTGTTCGACAGCTTTTCGCGCTTCTCCACTACCGGCTGCACCTTGACGTCGAAGGCCTGGCCGGTGGTGATCGCGATGTCGGACCCCATCGGCGTGTGGCCGATCTGATTCTCGCCGACGAACTGGGCATTGCCGCGCGAATCCTTCATGTAGACCCGCACCGTTCCCGCCGGCAGCGCGTCGCCGAGACCCTGGTCGCGCGCGCTCGAGAATTGCAGGACGGTGTCGGCGCTGGCCGCCTGGTCGAGCGTTCCGAGCCAGCCATTGCGGAAGACGTAGGCGCGGCGCCCGGCGGCGCCGGTGACGTCGAGAAAGCTCACCTGCTTGGTCTGCTGGTTGGCGATCGTGGTGCGCTCCTTAAGCGGATAGAGGTAGAAGTCGCCCAGGCTCTCGCGGTCGGGTGTCTGGGTGCCGGGGCGATTGCCGGGCGGGCGCGGCGGGCGATAGCCGCCATATTGAGCGCGGCCGCCGATCTGGCCGGCGACGAGCAGAGTGTCGGCATTGGCGAAGGTGGTGCCGGTCGTGTTGGTGAGCGTCACCCAGCCCTGGACGTCGATCTTGCCCGCGGCCTCGTCGAACAGGGTGACGTAATCGGCTTTCCAGCTCATGCCCGGGGTGAGATAGCTCAGGGTGACCGGCCGCGGCCCGGCGCGGACGCTGTCCATCGTCACCGACAGGGTCGGGCGGGCGCGCAGATTCTCCGGCACGCGGTCGAAGATGGCGCGGACCGGCAGGCCGTCGTCGCGCAGCACCTCGATGCGATTGCCGATCTGGAGGACGACGCCGCCATTGACCGCCAGCACCTTCGCCCGCTCGCGCGTCTCCGCGCCGGTCGCCGGGTTGGTGCGCAGCAGGGTGATTTCCTCGCCTACCGCTTTTTCCATCAGCTTGGAGGGGGAGAGGAGGTCGAAGTCGAAATTCTGCTCGACGATGCCGACCCCGTCGGCGCTCAGAGTCACCGTCTCCGGGCTGATCTGGCCGGAGACGTTGGGGAATTCCTGGCGGGAACGGCCGGCCGGGAGGTCGAGCTGCCGCATGTCCTGCACCAGCGCCAGATTCTGGTTGTAGATGGTGACGGCAAGGTTGCCGGGCTGCGGCTGGGCGGCGGCGGAGGTGGCAAACGCGGCAAGGCCGGCAGTAAGAAGGCGACGCATGAACGGCTCCCTGACTCTGAAGCCGCCGAGCATGATACATTATAACCTGTACGTCAACGCCGGACGGCAAAGCAAAGGCGGCGGTCCTTGGGGGGACCGCCGCCTCGCTTGTGACCAATAGGGATTGCGTCAGGCCGCGGGGGCGATCTCGGTGTCGCCGTCGTCGGTGCGGGGACGGCGGGTGCGGCGGCGCGGCGCCTTGGCGGGCGCGTCGCCGTCGACCACCGAAATCGCCGGCGGCAGCACTTCCAGCGAAATCCGCTCATCGGCTTCGGCGGTCTCGACGCGGGGTTCGTCACGCTCCTCGCGGCGCGGACGGAAGCGTTCGGGCCGGCGCTCGCCGTTGCGCTCGTCGCGCGGCTGGAATTCGCGTCGCGGGCGGTCGCGATAATCGCCACGGTCGGCGCGCTCGGGGCGGTCGCCCCGGTCGCTGCGCTCCTGGCGGTCGCGGGGGTCGCGGTCCTGACGGTCGCGGCCGCCCTGATCGTCGGCCTCGTCGCCGTCATCGCCGTCGGCGGCCATCGCCTCCTCCTGCTCCTCGTCCTCGTCGGACCCGTAATCGTCGCGGGTCCGGCGCTGCTCCTCGAAGCGGACGCGGCTCTCGTTGAGAACGCGGAAATAATGGTCCGCGAATTGCAGCCAATATTCGGACTGCACGCGGTCGCCCTGAAGCTGCGCGTCGCGGGCGAGCGATTTGTATTTCTCCAGCAGCTGCGCGGCATTGCCGCGCGAGCGGTTGTCCTGGCGGTTGCCGACGTTGGGCGACTGGTTCGGCGAACGCGGTCCGCCGCCACCGCGGCCGCGACGGCGGCCGTTCTGACGATTGTTGATCAAATGTAGGTCCTCGTCCTCGTGGTCCTGCTTTCAAGCCACTTCGACAGCCGGGCCCCTCCCGGCCGATCTATTCTGCACGACACCCGGGCAGCGGCCGCGCACGCGGCCTCCGCCACCTCACGCTGCGAACGTCCTGCGACGTCTGAGCAATCGGGGGTCGGCGACGGCTGGCCTCACGCACGCTTTGCTGTGAAGAGCCCCGTCCCTGTCCCCCTATGTAGCTACGACCGCAACGAAATCCAAGCGGAAATATGATGACCTGGATTAACGGCTTAGCAGCAGGCAGCGTTCGATCCCGTTAAGGTCCTTGCGTGACGATATGGTAAAGCCCTGCGCTTCGAACAAACGAGCCACGGCGTCGCTCTGGCCGGCGCCGATCTCGAGGCAGGCGATCCCGCCCGGGGCGAGGAGGCGGGGGATCGCCGGGGCGAGGCGGCGATATTCCGACAGGCCGTCGGCAGCGGCGAACAGGGCCCCGGACGGCTCCCATTCCACTACGTCGCGCGGCAGCTCCGCGCCTGCCTCGACATAGGGGGGATTGCAGAGGATCAGGTCGAAGCGCTCATCGATTCCGTCTCCCCAGTCGTCGCGCCGGAAGGCGGCGCGGCCCGCCAGGCCGAGGCGCTCCGCATTGCGGCGGGCATAAGCCAGCGCGGCCTCTGAAACATCGACGCCCAGGCCGGTCGCCCGCCGCCATTGGTCGAGCGCCGCGAGCAGCAGGGTGCCGGGGCCGGTGCCGAGATCGAGGATTCGCGCGGGACCGGCCTCGCCGAAATGGGCGACGGCGGTTTCGATCAGGCTCTCGCTGTCGGGGCGGGGAATGAGCACGCCGGGGCCGACCTCCAGCTCGATCGTCCAGAAGGCACGGCGGCCGATAATGTAGGCGATCGGTTCGCCGGCCTCGCGGCGGGCGAGGAGATCGGCGAATGCCGCGGGTGAAGGGTCGTCCAGATGGCCGAGGAGCAGATCCTCGCGGGCGCCGCCGAGAGCGTGGGCCATCAGCAATTCGGCGTCGAGCCGGGGGGTGTCACTGTGCGGGGCGAGGCGCCGAGCGGCGGCGGCGAGAGAGGCTCTAATCGCCTCTCCCGTCCTTACGGGAGAGGAGTTTTCCTTACGCTTCATCGAGGCTCGCCAGGCGGGCCGCCTCGTCCTCGGCGATTAGCGCGTCGATCAGCTCGTCGAGCTGGCCTTCCAATATCTCCGGCAGGCGGTGGAGGGTGAGGTTGATGCGGTGGTCGGTGACCCGGCCCTGCGGGTAATTGTAGGTGCGGATGCGCTCGGAGCGGTCGCCGGAGCCGACCATCGACTTGCGCGCGCCGGCACGTTCGGAGGCGAGCCGCTCGCGCTCCTGCTCGTAGAGGCGGGTGCGCAGCACCTTCAGCGCCTTGGCCTTGTTCTTGTGCTGCGACTTCTCGTCCTGCTGGATGACGACGAGGCCAGTGGGCAAATGGGTGATGCGGACCGCGCTGTCGGTGGTGTTGACCGACTGGCCGCCCGGGCCGGACGAGCGGTAGACGTCGATGCGCAGATCCGCATCGTTGATCTGGACGTCGACATCCTCCGCTTCGGGCAGCACCGCCACCGTCGCCGCCGACGTATGGATCCGGCCGCCGCTCTCGGTCACCGGCACGCGCTGGACGCGATGGACGCCGCTTTCATATTTCAGCCTGGCGAACACGCCCTGCCCGGTCACCGACGCGACGACTTCCTTGTAGCCGCCAAGCTCGGCCGCGCTGGCCGAGATCAGCTCGACCTTCCAGCCCCGGGTCTCGGCGTAGCGCTGGTACATGCGGAACAGGTCGCCGGCGAACAAGGCCGCCTCGTCGCCGCCGGTGCCGGCGCGGATCTCGAGCATCGCCGGGCGCTGGTCGGCGGCGTCGCGCGGCAGCAGCTTCAGCGCCAGCGCCCGCTCGGCCTCGGGGAGCTGCGCCTGCAGCGCCGTCATCTCCTCGCCCGCCATCTGGCGGATCTCGTCGCTCGGATCGGCCAGCATCTCGCCGAGCAGCTCCATCTCCGCGCGGAGCCGCCGCACTTCGCGCGCCGCCGTCGCGACCGGCTCGATCTCCGCATAATCCTTGGAGAGGCGGACGAACTCGTCCGGCGCGAGGCTCCCGGACGACATCGCGTTCTGCAGCTCCTCGCGCCGCGCCTCGATCGCGGCGATCCGTTCCGGCGAAATCGACGTCATGGCCGGCGCACCGCCTCGGCGAGCCCGCCGAGCGGCACGCTTTTCTGCTCGCCGCTCTGCAAATCCTTCACCGCCGCCTCGCCGCGGGCGAGCTCGTCGTCGCCGAGGATGATCGCGAAGCGGGCGCCGCTCGCGTCGGCCTTCTGCATGCGCCGCTTCATATTGCCCTTATAGGCCATTTCGCAGGCGATGCCGGCGCGGCGGAGCTGGGCGGCGAGGCCGATGGCGGCTTGCTCGGCCGCCGCGCCGAGCGGGACCAGCGCCGCATCGACGCCGGGACGCTCGGGCGGCTCGATCAGCATACCGAGCCGCTCGATTCCGGCCGCCCAGCCGACCGCCGGCGTGTGGGGCCCGCCCAGGCTCTCGATCAGGCCGTCATAGCGGCCGCCGGCGATCACCGCGCTTTGCGCGCCGAGATCCTCGGTGACGAACTCGAACGCGGTGTGGCGGTAATAATCGAGGCCGCGAACGAGGCGCGGGTCGCGGATCCAGGCGATGCCGGCGGCGTCGAGGCCGGCGGTCACCCCGGCGAAATAGTCCGAGGCCTCGGCGGTGAGGTAATCGTCGACCGACGGCGAGGCGTCGACGATCGGCCAGTCCTGATGCTCCTTGCTGTCGAGGATGCGCAGCGGGTTCTTGTCGAGCCGCGCCCGGCTCTCCGCGGACAGATCGTTGCGGTGATACTGGAAATAGGCGACCAACGCCGTCCGCCACGCCTCGCGCGTCGCCGGATCGCCGAGCGTGTTGAGCTTGAGGTCGACGCGCTCGCCGATGCCGAGCTCGGCGAGCAGCTGTGCGCCGATGGCGATGATCTCGACGTCGGCCGCCGGCTCGCCGGCGCCGATGATCTCGACGTCGAGCTGGTGGAACTGGCGGTAGCGCCCTTTTTGGGGCCGCTCGTAGCGGAAGGCGGGGCCGTGGGTGGCGAGCTTGACCGGCGCGTGCTGCTGCCAGCCTTCAGACAGATAGGCGCGGCAGATACCGGCGGTGAATTCGGGCCTCAGGGTCAGGCTGTCGCCGCCGCGATCCTCGAAGCTGTACATCTCCTTGGAGACGATGTCGGTGGTCTCGCCGATCGAGCGGGCGAAGACGGCGGTGCTCTCGAACACCGGCATCTCGACCCGGCCGAAGCCGTAGAGCCTGCGCACGCGTTCGAACGCCGCGACCACCGCCTGGAAGCGGTCGGCATCCTCGCCCCAGATGTCCTGGGTGCCCCTGATCCTCTGCGGGCCCTTGCTCATCGGCGGCGCCTTAGCATTTTTGAGGCTGCTGGGAAGCGCCGAGGCTGGACGCGCCGGGCGGGAGCCGCCATCGAACCGCGATCTGCCAGGAGAGTCGCCGCATGCGCCATACCGCCCCCCTGCTCGCCATCGTCCTTCTCGCCACCGCGGCAGCCGCGGCCGAGCGGACGCCGGATTTCAGCTCGTCCGCGAGCGCCACCGCCAATACCAAGGCGGCGCTGAAGCGGATCAAGGCGCTCAACCCCCGCCTCAACGCCGTCATCGCCGTCGATCCCACCGCGATCGGCCAGGCACGCGCGCTCGACCGCCTCCGCCGCGCGCGCGGGCCGCTGTTCGGCATGCCGGTCCTGATCAAGGACAATATCGAGAGCCTCGGGCCGCTGCCGACCACCGCCGGCAGCCTGGCGCTGGCGCAGAACGTCACCAACCGCGACGCGCCGCTGGTGGCGCGGCTGCGGGCCGCGGGCGCCGTCATCGTCGGCAAGGCCAACCTCTCGGAATGGGCCAACATCCGCTCGAACAATTCGATCTCGGGCTGGAGCGCGGTCGGCGGCCAGACCCGCAACCCGCACGCGCTCAACCGCAATCCGTGCGGATCGTCGAGCGGCAGCGGCTCCGCGGTCGCGGCGGGGATGGTGCCGGCCGCGATCGGCACCGAGACCGACGGCTCGATCACCTGCCCGGCGGCGATCAACGGCATTGTCGGCTTCAAGCCCACGGTCGGCCTGGTCAGCCGCAGCCGGGTCGTGCCGATCAGCCACAGCCAGGATACGCCGGGGCCGATGACGCGGACGGTGCGCGACGCGGCCTTGGTCCTGTCCGCCATCGCTGGCGGCGACCCGGCCGATCCGGCCACGGCCGAGGCCGACCGGCACCGCGGCGACTTCGCCGCCGGACTCGCCGCCGATTCGCTCAAGGGCAAGAGGATCGGAGTGATGCGCTTCGCCAGCGGCTTCGGCACCGATCCCGCCTTCGAGGCGGCGCTGCAGACGCTCAATGCGCAGGGCGCGACATTGGTCGAGATCAAGGAGTTCAAGGGCCGCAGCGAGATCGGCAGCAACGAGTTCACCGTGCTGCTGACCGAGCTGAAGGCGGATCTGAACGCCTATCTCGCCACCACCCCGGCGACGGTGCGCACCCGCACCCTCGCCGACGTCATCGCCTTCAACAAGGCGAATGCGGGGACCGAGCTCGCCCTGTTCGGGCAGGAGACGTTCGAGCAGGCCGAGAAGACCAAGGGCCTCGACGACGCGGACTACCGCAAGGCGCGGGAAACGAGCCTGCGCATGGCGGGGGCGGAGGGGATCGACAGGCTGCTCAAGGAGCACCGGCTGGACGCCCTGGTCGGCCCGACCATGCCGCCGTCCTGGCCGATCGACGCGGTCAATGGCGATCAGATATCCGGCGGCGGCGGCGGCAGCCTCGCCGCGGTGGCCGGCTATCCGCACCTCACCGTGCCGATGGGGCATGTCAAAGGCCTGCCGGTCGGCCTGAGCTTCATCGGCCCGAAATGGTCGGACCAGCTGATCCTCTCGCTCGGCTACGCCTACGAGCAGGCGTCGCGGCAGCGGCAGGAACCGCGCTTCCTGCGCTCGATCGAGGAAAGCCCGGAGATCGCGCCCCATCTGAAGCCGGCGCGGCGCTAGCCTCGCCGCCCTCGAGCCCGGGCGACAGGGCGGCTCTTTCGGCCGAGCATTTCCGAGCCGGCACCTCTGGGCTATGGAACAGCTTCCTTTGGCAGGGGGTGAGGTCAATGAAGAATCTGCTCAAGTCGCTGGCTGCGGTGATCGCCCTGTTCTTCGCGGTCGCCGCCGAGGCCCAGACCATCCCCCAGGGATCGCTCAGGATCGGCACCTATAACAGCTACCTGCTTTCCCCGGCCTTCAAGTGCCTGGCCATATTCGGCGAGGTGCCGCCGGTCGAATGCCTGGCCCAGATCGGCGGACAGACGGAGGAATGGGCGAACCGGCTCGCCGACGCGATCATCGCCGATTCGGCGCAGCTCGACGTCGTTGTCCTGAACGAGGTGTGGGACGAGGACGCCAAGAACATCCTCGTCTCCCGCCTCTCTTTTCTCTACCCGGTCTACATCAAGAAGGTGGACGTCAGCCTGATCAATGTCCGCGCCAATATCCTCGCCGACATTCCCAATGAATTCCACGCCGCGCTCGGCTTCCGGTTCAACGGCGAGGACAGCGGCCTCATGCTGTTCGCCAAGCGAGGATTTCGCCCCCTCCCCTTGCCGTCGCAAGCCTTCCACTGGAGCGCGCACGCCGGGCAGAGCGTCGAAGGCTCGACCGACCGCGTCGCCTTCACCTATTTCGAGGATTGCGAGTCCGACGATTGCTTCGCGGCGAAAGGCGCCGCCATGATCCGCCTCCAGCACGGCCGCCGCGGGCCGATCTACAACGTCGTCCTCACCCATATGCAAGCCGACTATCCCGAAGACGGGGAACGCTATCCCGGCGTCCGCCGCAGGCAGCTCGCGCGGATCCGCGACATGGTCGAACAGACCCTGGCGCCGCTCGACGAGCATCTGCAGGGCCGCGAGATGGTGCTGCTGCTCGGCGACCTCAACGTGCCCTATCTCAAGGATCGCGACGAGTGGAATGCCCGCTTCGGCAGCGGCTTCTTCCGGTCGCCGCTGTTCGAGGCCTGGCATTATACCAGCTCGCGCAAGGACCTCCAGCCGACCAACTATACGGACGAGGAGCGTCTCGACTACATCCTCGCCTCGCCGCGGACGCAAACGCGCGACGAGCCCACGCCGCGCCTGTTCTGCGTCCAGCACATGACGGTGCCGCTCCGCTTCCGCGCCCTCGACAGCGATCATAAGATGGTCCACGCCGACATCAATTACGGCTACGACCATTGCAGTCCGGCCATCGCCTACGAGATCGCGCCGCCCGGTCCCGGGGAGGCGCGGGACATCGGCCAGTCGCCCAGCAACCCGGCCCGGGACGTCACCCGCATCTACCGCCCCGGCGCGATGCAGTGGTTCTTCGTCAAGAACGACGGCACCAACACCTATTCGATCGGCCTCGACAATGACGACCTGCGCCTCGACGTCTTCCGGACCGACGATCTCACCGTTCCGGTCTCCCGCTACAACAAGACGGCGGCGACGATGCCTCCAGCCGCCATCCTCCAGGTCTATGCGATGAACCAGTTCGTCGTGACCGGCGATTTCTACCTGCGGGTGCGCGGCAAGGACCGCACGACCGTCGGCGATTATGCGCTGCGGGTACGCCGGCACAGCTGCGCGAGCCGGCAGGATGCCTGCCTCCTCGAGCCGGGCACCCTGCAGCAGGCCGTCCTTTCGGAAGCGGATATCCCGGCCAACCTGGCGCGCCAGAACGAAGCCTGGTTCCGGTTCGACGTGGTCGGCGCGTCGAGCTTCGGGAAGCCGCAGACGCTGACCTTCACGGCGTCGCTGTTCGACCAGGATCGGGTGTCCGCGGCCTTCGATTCCTACAGCGATCCGCTCGGCGGGCCGTTGCCGCAAATGTCCAGCATGACCAATATCGTCAGCTTCACGGGGAAGATCGGCGACGGCGGGCGCGGCTATCTGGTGCTCAAACAGTCCGAGCCGGGCCCCGATCCCACCCCGGTCATGGTCACGCTCGACACCAACATGCGCTATCTCGACGTCGGCCAGCTGGTCTGCCGCGACGAAACCAATCCCGAGCTCGGCTCCGATGAGATCTACACTACCTTCCGCATCGACGGCACCGCCCGGCGCGCGCCGGGCTCGGGCTATGTCTCGTTCGACTGCGACGGCAACTGGATGAGCAAGAACTGGGCGCCGCGGCTCAACATGTCGACCATCCGCTTCGTCGACGACCTCACCGTCAGGATCAGGGAAGAGGACGATACGAGCGGCGACGATCCCTCCCAGCTCGGCTCCGTCTCCGGGTTCCCGCCCGGGGGCACGGAGCTGGATACGAGCATGCACTGGAAGTTCGAGGGCGGCGAGTATGAGTTCAGATACAGGCTGCGCCGGCGGCCCAACGCTCCCGTCGCCGATCCCCAGAGCTGAGTGGCGCCGCCGATCATCTTGCGAATCGTTACCCGGCCGAGCGGCTCGAACGCTTCCCGCACCCAGGCGTAGAGGCCCTCGTCGAATGAAGAGGGCCCGTCACGTCCCCCGGACGTGACTGCGCAGTGCGGAGCACTGCGCACCCCCTTCATCATGCGGCGGTCAGCCGCAGCCCGACGATGCAGCCGATCAGGGCGACGAGGAGGAGGATGCGGACCGAGGTCACCGGCTCGCCGAACCAGAAGATGCCGACGAGCACGGTGCCGGCGGCGCCGATGCCGCCCCACACGGCATAGGCGGTGCCCATCGGGATGTCGCGGGCGGCGCGCTCGAGCAGGCCCATGGAGAGGGTCACCGAGACGAGGAAGCCCAAGGTCCAGGGCAGATTCCTGAAGCCGTCGACGAAGCGCAGGCAGGTGGTGAAGCCGATTTCGAACAGCCCGCCAAGGAGGAGCAGCAGCCAGGGCATCAGGCGCCGGGCTCCACCGCCGGCATCGGCGCGACGCGCGGCCGCGTCGCCGCCCAGCAGGCAATGACGATCATCGCCGCGCCGGCGACGGTGAGCGGCTGCACCGGCTCGGCGAAGATCAGGAAGCCGAACAGCGCCGCCCAGATGAAGCCGGTATATTCGACCGGGGCGAGCCGCTGCGCCTCGGCCCGGGCATAGGCCCAGGACAGGAGGATCAGCGAGCCGAAGGCCAAAGCGGCGGCGGTCCAGATCGCCGGCAGCTCCGCCGGCGGCGGCGGCGAAGCGAGGAAGGGCGCGGCGAGCAGGAAGCAGCCGCCCATGATGAGCGCGGTGAAGAAAGCGATCTCGACCGGCCCGGCGAGCTGCGCCTGCTGGCGCATGAGGATGATGTTCCAGGCGTAAAGCGCCGCCGAGCAGAGGATGGCGATCGAGCCGAGCAACGCCTCGCGTCCCAGCTCGGCCTGCGCCTGGCCGGCGAGGATGACGACGACCCCGACGAAGCCGAGCAGGGAGGCGAGGATGGCGCTGCGCTCGATCCGCTCCTTGAGCAGCACGGCTGCGAGGTACAAAGCGATCAATGGGGCGACGAAGGCGAGCGCGATCGCCTGCGCCATCGGCACCCGCGCCAGCCCCCAGAAGAACAAGAGCGCCAGAACGCTGCCCATCGTGCCGCGGATCAGGTGCACCCGCAGCGCCTCCCGCGCGGGCCGCGGCGAGCGGCGCAGGAAGAAGACGGCGCCGCCGATCACGGCGCCGGCCAGCGTCCGCCACAGCAACGCGTTGTAGGTGCCGATGGCGAGCGACAGGCCCTTCATCAGCGCATCCATGGCCGAGAAGAGGGCGATGCCGAGCGCCGCCACCGCGAACGGTATGGCCGGCCGGGGATGAAGCGAGGGAGCGCCCATGGGCCGGCGATAGCGGCCCTCGGGCGGCGGCGCTACTGGAGGCGCATATAGTCCCCGCTCATCTCCACCGAGGAGAGGCGGGAGAGATAGGTCTGGCCGAGCAAAGGCTGGTCGAGACCTTCGGCGATCGCGCCTTCGACCCGGCGGACCTCCTTGCCTTCGATCGAGACCCGGTCGAGCGTGATCACCTTGCCGCGTACCGGCCCTGACGCGCCGGAACCGATGATCGTGAACTCGCTTTCCGAGAATGGGATGTTCAGCCGCCGCGCCGTCTCGACCGGCAGGGCGACGCCGAAAGCGCCGGTGTCGACCATGAAGTTTACCAACTCGCCATTGACCTCGCCGTCGACGTAGAAATGGCCGTCCCAGCGGCGCTTCAGCAGAGTTTCCTTCGGCTGACCGTTCGCCGCCGCCTGGCGCGCGGGGGCCGGCGCTTCGCCGGTCGGCCACAACAGCCCGACGCCGGTGCCCAGCGCGACAAAGAGGAGGACCGCCTTTTGCACCGCGCCAGGCTAGCGCCCTCTGGTGAAGGAAGCTCTAAAGCCTATTCCGCGGGCTGGGGCGCGGCGGAGCGGAATTGCGGCCAGGCGTCGCGCATGACCTTGAGCGCGGAGCGGAAGAAGAGGAAGGCGATGATCGCGGCGATGGCGATGTCGGGCCACGGCGAGGCCGTGACCGAGACCAGCACCGCCGCCGCCAGCACGCCGACATTGGCGAAGACGTCGTTGCGCGAGCATTCGAAGGTGCTCGACAGGTTCACGTCGTGCCGCCGGTACGGCCAGAGCAGCCCGACGCAGCTCAGATTGGCGACCAGCGCCATGCCGCCGAAGATCAGCATGATGTCGGAGGCAGGCGGATGGCCCCAGATTATCTTGAGGATGATCTCGACCACGACCCCGAGGCCGAGGGCGAGGATGAAGCCCGCTTTGGCCAGCGCCATGCCGGCGCGCCAGCGCAGGCTGCGATTCAAGGCGTAGAGGCTGATGCCGTAGACCAGCCCGTCGCCGAGCATGTCGACCGAATCGGCCATCAACGCCGCCGAATCGGCGATGATCCCGGCCCCGAACTCGAGCACGAACATCATCAGGTTGAGCATCATCACCACGACGAGGACCCGGCGAATGTCCTTGTGCAGGGCGATCCGCTCGAGCTCGTGGCCCTTTTCGTGGCAGCAATGGGCGCTCATTCGGCGGCGTCGGGAATGGCCATGGCCTCGATCTCGGCGGCCTTCGCCTCGACGAGGCGGACGATATGATCGACCATGTCCTCGTCACGGACGTGATGGTCGGTGACTCCGGACAGATAGACCATGTGCTTGCCGTTGCCACCGCCGGTGATGCCGATGTCGGTCTCGCGCGCCTCGCCGGGGCCGTTGACGACGCAGCCGAGCACGCTCAGCGACATCGGCGTGCGGATGTGGGACAGGCGCTGCTCGAGCTTCTCGACGGTGCGGATGACGTCGAAGCCCTGACGGGCGCAGCTCGGGCAGGAGACGACGCGGACGCCGCGGTTGCGGATGCCGAGGCTCTTCAAAATCTCGAAGCCGACGCGCACTTCCTCCTCGGGCTCGGCCGAGAGCGAGACCCGGATCGTGTCGCCGATGCCGAACCAGAGCAGGGCGCCTATGCCGATCGAGGATTTGACGGTGCCGCCGATCAGGCCGCCCGCCTCGGTGATGCCGAGATGCAGCGGACAGTCGACCGCCTCGGCGAGCTGCTGGTAGGCGGCGACGGCGAGGAACACGTCGGACGATTTGACCGCGACCTTATATTCGCGGAAATCGTGCTCCTCGAGCAGCCGGATATGGTCGAGCGCGCTCTCGACCAGGGCCTCCGGGCAGGGCTCGCCATATTTTTCGAGCAGATCCCGTTCGAGGCTGCCGGCATTGACTCCGATCCGCATCGCGCAGCCATTGGCCTTGGCGGCACGGACCACCTCC
>DASUVK010000038.1:0-3778 GCA_036378975.1 Allosphingosinicella sp.
CTGAGCCGGCCTCGGTCGGCGATTCGGAGGGTCTCGGCGGGGAAGGACGTCAGCCGCCGCACCGCCTCGGCCAGGCTCAGCGCCTTTTCGTCGCGGACGTAGCGGCCGAGCAGCCGGGCGAAATTGCCGTAGGCGCGCGGATGCACCGACTTGTCGGTGAAGGGCGGCTCGGCGGCGATCGCGGCGGCGTCGGAGCCGAAGCTGACCCACGGCCGCGCCAGCACCTTGCGCAGATTGTCCTCCGAGATGGAGTGGAAGAGGGTGGTGACCGAGCTGTCGTCCTCGACGATCAGCTCGACCGCGGTCTCCTCGACGCCCTTGCCGCGCAGCGCGGCGATCTCCGGCAGCCGCCTGCCGGCATAAAGGCGCAGGGCCGGATTGGCGAAGCCGACCGGCTGCACCGTCGCCCAGTCGCGCGAGCCGCCCTTGAGCTCGGCCACGACCCGCGCCCGGACCTCGGCCTGGCCGAGCCGCGCCAGCATCGCCCTGGGCCCGCCTTCGCGCACCCAGATCGGCAGGGTGGAATCGAGGCCGGTGCCGGAGGCGGTGTAGAGATACATGTCGGCGCCGACCGGCAATCCCGCCGCCCGCGCCGCCTCGATCCGGGCCAGCGCCGCCTCCATCAGCGGCCAGTTGGAGCGGCCCGCCGCCTTGAGATGGTAGATTTCCGCCCGCGCGCCGGAGCGGCGGCCGATCTCGATCAATTCGTCGATCGCCTCGAGCAGGCGGCTGCTCTCGCTGCGCATGTGGCTGGCGTAGAGGCCGCCGCAGCGGCCCGCCTCGCTCGCCAGCGCGACCAGCTCGTCGGTCTCGGCATAGACCGCGGGGACGTAGATGAGCGACGAGCCGACCCCCATCGCCCCCTCGTCCATCGCCTGGCGGACCAGCGCCCGCATCCGCGCCAGCTGCTCGGGGCTGGGATCGACGTCGCCGCGGCCGAGCTCGTGGACCCGCACCGTCGACGCGCCGACCATCGAGGCGACGTTGACGCTGACACCCTTCTTTTCGAGGAAGGCGAGGAACTCGCCGAGCGTCGTCCAGCTGATCTTGTAGCGGGTGACGGTCTGTTCGGCCTCCGCCTCGGCTTTCTGGGTCGGGCTGAACGGGCCCATCGACCAGCCCTCGCCCATCACTTCGAGAGTGACGCCCTGGCGGATATCGCTCTGCGCCCGGCCGTCGCGGATCAGCGGCTCCGCCGCCCAGCTCAGCATGTTGATGAAGCCGGGCGCGACGGCGAGGCCGTGCGCGGCGACCTCGCTGCGGCCGCGCCCCGCCACCCGCGGCGCGACCGCGGCGATGCGGTCGCCCTTGATCGCGACGTCGCCGCGATAGGGGAGCCCGCCGTCGCCGTCGTAGATCGTGCCGCCGCGGATGACGATGTCGTAGGCGGGCGCGGCCTGGCGGGCGGCGGCGCAGCTCGAAAGGGTCAGGAGGAGAGCGGCGAGGACGCGTGGGACCATCGCGCCACTCTATCCTCCCCGTCGCAAGATGGGGAGGGGTGGCTGGCCTTCTACCCTTCCCGTGCTCGGCATGGTCCCCCTGCCCATGCCGAGCATGGGGAGGCAAGGGATCAGTCGTGCTTCCCGCGCCGCATCTCGGCGGCGGCTTCGCGCATCTCCTGCGCGCCCTCGCGCATCCCCTCGGCGCCTTCCTCCATGCCTTGCGCGGCTTCGAGCAGTTCCTCATGGGTGAGGCGCTTGCCGCGCGCGGCCGCCTTGCGGATCTGCTCTTCGCGATAGGCGCGGTCGCGCAGCCGCCGCGCTTCGGCGCGCATCCGCTCGGCACCGGCCTCCATGCCGCGCGCGCCGGCCTCCATGCCGACCGCGCCACGCGCCACGCCGGCGAGAGCCGCCTGGACGGCATGCTCGGCGGCGCGCTCGGCATGGGCGACGGCGGCCTCGGCCGACCGGCTCGCCTCGGCGACCGCGGCGGCGACCTGCGCCTCGATCGCCGCTTCGTCGACATGATCGGACGCCGCCCGGGCCGCGGAGCGGGCATGGGCGCTCGCCTGCGCCGCGGCGGCGAGCGCCGCGTGCGGGACGGCGGGCGGCGCCGGGCGCATCGGCCGCGTCGGCACCGGAGGCGCGACGGTGGCAAGCGGCGCGACCGCGGGCGGCGGCGGCACCAGCGGCAGCGCCGCCGGCGGCGCGAGCGGGGCCGGCGGGGCGCGCGGCGCTTCGGGCGCATCGGCGACGAAATCGAGCGCCGCGACCGGCGCCGCGAAGGCCGCGCAGCCCAGCATCGCCGCCACCGCCCAGAAGGAGCCGGAGCGCCGGGAGCCACGGCCGTCGAGGATCGCTTTGACCCGCTTCGACAGGCCCGGCTCGCCCGCCGCGATGGCGTTGGCGGGCAGCGCCGGCGAGCCGCTCAGCCGCGCCCAGTCGAGCAGGGTCTGGGCGTAGCGCGCCGGCTCGACCGCCGCGGCGGCGTCGCTGTCGGCGGCCTCCTCGGCCTGCTGCGCGACCTCGCGGTCGAGCCGCCAGACCAAAGGGTTGAACCAGAACAAGGCGACCGCGAGCCGCGACAGGACCAGGGACGGCCAGTCGCGCCGGGCGACATGCGCGGCCTCGTGGGCGAGGATCGCCTCGGCCTCGCCGGACGCGCGCAAGGTGTCGCGGTCGATCAGGATCGTCGGACGGCGCAGGCCCCAGCTCAGCGGCGAGCTCGCCTCGTCGGAGACCAGCAGCCGGATGCCGAGCGCGTCGCCGCCGGCGCGGGCGAGCGCGGCCCGCCATTCCGGCGCCTCGACCTCGCGGGCGCCGCGGGTCCAGCGCCGCAGCGTCCACAGGCCGGCGAGCAGACGGCCGCCGACCATCGCCACGCCGCCGGCATAAAGCAGGAAGAAGAGCAGACTGGGATCGTCCCAATTGTCGCTCGGCGACGGCGTCGCCGCGGCGGCGAAGGCGGGCTCGGCCGACGCCGTGCCGGGGACGGCCGGCGCGACCGAAGCGGCGGGCGCCGCCGCCGGCGTCTCGATCTCGAGGGCGGGGGCGAACAATGCGATCGCCGGCAAGGCGAGCAGCAGCGCCACCGCCACCTTGAGCACGGCGCCGCGATCCGCCGCGGCGCGGCTGCGCAGCAAGGCCGCCAGCAGCAGCGCCCCGCCGGCGATCGCCGCCGATTTCCAGCCCATCTCGATCAGGAAGTCGTAGGTCATTGGTCGCGCTCCTTTGCCGCGTCGATCGCGCGCTGGAGCGCGTCGAGCTCGTCGGGTTTCAGCGATTTGGAAAGGCCGAGCAGCGCCGTCGCCGCGCTCGCCGCCGAGCCGTCGAAGAAGGTCTTGACCATCTGCCTGAGCGCCGTCTCGCGGACCTTGGCCGGCTGCGGAACGCTCCTGTAGACATAGGTCTGGTCCTCCGCGCGGTGCCTGACCAGCCCCTTCGCCTCGAGCCGCGCCAGCATCGTCCGCACCGCCGAATGGCTCGGCGGATCGGCCATGGCCCGGCGCACGTCGGCTGCGGTCGCCTCGCCGGCGCTGCACAATATCTCGAATATCTCGCGCTCGCGGCGCGGAAGGCTGGCGATCATCGCGAATCAGATGTCCTTGCTGCTACACTTGTAGCATGCCACAAACGTAGCAGGTTGCAAGGGCCGTTCGTCGAAAAATCGCGGAGGTTGGTGGAACGCTCCCGTCATCCCGGCGAAAGCCGGGACCTCGGCGAGACCCACCGAGACTTCTCGTCCCGAGGTCCCGGCTTTCGCCGGGATGACGGTTGCGCGCGGCAGGTGCGTTACCCATCTGATACAGGGCATTCGCAACGCAACAGTGGACATTTGC
>DASUVK010000039.1:0-26158 GCA_036378975.1 Allosphingosinicella sp.
GCGATGACGAGGTCGGCGGTGCCGTCGCCATTGGTGTCGCCCTCGACGAACCAGCTGCCGTTCGACTGGTAGGCGCGAAGCTGGCCGGCCGAGGCGGCGCCGGTGCCGCCGAACGCGTTCGAGCCGATCCAGGTGAACGCCTGGTCGCCGGCGGCGAGCGTGTTGGCGTCGATCTTGCCGAGATCGACCTTGTCCGTCCCGGCCGCGAAGTCGAGGATCTGGTCCATCGAGGCGCTCGTCGATTCGGCGCTCTTGTTGTAGAGGAACTTGTCGGCGCCGCCGCCGCCGGTCATCAGATCGGCGCCGAGATTGCCGTGGAGCGTGTCCGCCTGGCTGCCGCCCTTGAGCGTATCGGCCGCGGCGCCGCCGAACAGGCGAAGAAGGCCGTCCGTCTCCTGGCTGCCGTCGAGCACCATCGTCTCATTGGCCTTGAGCAGGGCGCCCGAGACGGTCAGCGTCTGGCCGGCGCCGACGAGGGCGTTGGACAAAATGAGGTTGTAGTCGAACTCGGTGCCGCCGCCGCGCGCGTAGCGCTCGTCGGTCGCCGAGGTGAGGGTGAGGTTCTCGATGTTGGTGAACAGCCCCGTATAACCGGGCGCGTTGAAGTCGATCGTGTAATTGCCTCTGAGGAACATGCCGTCATAGCCGGGCCCGCCATTGACGGTGTCGCCCGAGGCGAAGCGGCCGGTGTCGAAGAAGAAGATGTCGTTGCCGAGGCCGCCGAGCAAAGTGTCCTTGCCCCGGCCGCCATAGACGACGAAGCTGGCGTCGGTCTCCGCCGAGCCGTTGAAGGTGAAATCCTCGCCCGGCTGCAGGGCCGAGGCGTTGATCCTGGCCTGCACCCCGGCCGCAAAGTTGGCGTTATGGGTGGTGAGCGAATAGTCGTACAGATTGGTGCCCGGCTCGCCAAAGGCGGTGTTGTTGCCGCCGAGGACGGATAGGGCCTCGAGGCCGGTGACGTTGGCCGACAGGGTCAGGCCGCCGGCATAATCGCCCTGGATGACGAGCGTGTCGTAATCGGCCCCGCCGGTGACGATATCGGCCGGGGTCAGGGTCGCGCCGAAGAAGAAATTGTCGTTGCCGGCGCCGCCGAGGGCGGTGTCGTTGCCGCCGCCGAACCAGAGATAGAGATTGTCGTTGCCGGCGCCGGCGTCGAGCCGGTTGTCGGCGCTGTTGCCGGTCAATTTGTCGTGACCGCTGCCGCTGGTCGCGTTCTCGATGGTGACGCCGTTGGCGATCGTATAGCCGCCGTAAATGCCGTAGGCGAAGGAGACGAAGCCGCCGCCGCCCACCTCATATTTGAGCGTCGCCTGCCTGAGATCGATCGTGGTGTCGCGGGCGCCGCTGTAGACGATCTCGTCGGTCCCGCCCCCGTCCCAGATGGAGGTGAAGTAGGTGCCGGCGGCGTTGACGTCCTCCATCGTGTAGATGTTGTTGCCAGTATTGTAACTCTCGTTGACGCCATATTTGTCCTGGATGGCGGCGATGTCGAACGCCATCAGGCCGCCGAGATAGCCGTAGCCGGCGGTGGTCGACGCGTTGCCGTAGGGCGAGCTCTGCCAGCCGTCCTCGTAGGACATCATCGTGAAGACGCCCTGGTTGAGCTCATAGTCGCCGGTCGTGTAGTTGGCGACGCCCGTGCCTTCGGGCTCGACGCCGTTCATGATCCCGGAACGGCCGCCATTGTCGTGCGGGTGGGCGAGGCCGTGGCCGTGGCCGAATTCGTGGATCAGGGTGACGAAGGAGAAGCCGCCCTGGGCGAGGTCCCTCGCGTTCCAGCGTTCGTCGCCCGAGTTGAACTGGGCGAGCCCCTCGTCGCTCTCGTCCGGCGGGCTCATCGAGCCGAGCAGCGAGATTCCCGGCCCCGGCGTGCCCTGGTAACTGGTGTAGATGAAGTCCGCATGGTCGCGGTCCTGCACCTCCAGATAGACGACGTCGGCGACCTTCTCGAACTCGGCCAGCGCGGTCCACACCGCATTATATTCGAAGTCCTGGATCGCCACCGCGGTGATGGTCGCGGGCGGCAGGCCGGGATTGGTCGGGTCGTTCGAAACGAACACGTCGCCCGGCTTGGCGAAATAGATGGTGATGACGTTCTTGCCGCTAATGTCCTTGCCCTGCGCCGCGGCGAGGGCGGGAATGTCGACGAGGCTCGTATAGACCGGCGTGCCCTGCGCATTGCCGGTAGGATCGACGCCGTTGCCCCCGCTGGAGCGAGTGCCCTCATTGCCGTCCGGGTTGCGGGCCGACACGTTGACCTTGTTGACCTGGGTGCCCCAGTCGATCGCGTAGAGCGGCTCGGTCGGTTCGTAATAGGGCGTGTATATGTTGGGATCGTTGGGATCCTGCTCGCGGACGAACAGCTCGTAATCGCCGACTGAATCGCCAGTCGGTGTCAGCGGCGAGTTCGAGTAGGCGCGGGCATTGACGTAATAAGTGCCGCTTACCGTCGGCGTGTAGGTGAGCAGAACGTCGAGGCCCGAATTGACCTGGTTGTAGACCGTGTCGGCGCCGCCGTCGGCGCTGACGATCAGGGTGGTACCGTCCGCTCCGTAGAGCTCGAGATAGGGGTCGGTGAGCCCGGCGGCGTTCGGCCCGCCATTGTAGGAATACAGGCCGAACTCGTAGGTGACGCCGGCGGTGAGGGTGACCTTGTAGAAATCCTGGTCGCCGATGGTGTCGATGGTCGAGACGATTGGCGTGGTCGTGCCGGGAGGCGTGACGGTGAGCGTCGGATTGGTGTTGCCCGCCGTATCGGGCTCGTCGGGGACGTTGTCGGTGGTGATGAGGAGCTGGGAAAGGACCGGCGGCTTGAGGTCGCCGACGCCGTCCAGCGGAAGGGCGGTGGTCAGCTTTGCCGAGGTCGCTGTTTGCAGCGGCTGTAGAAAGGCGGTGCCGAAGTCGCCTGCGCTATCTGCGGCGAGGGCCGCCAGCGTCCCCCTTGCGCCCACATGCACGACAGTATCTTCGGTGGAAGCAGAGCGGGCGCGCAGCCCCTTCATCGCACAGACATAGCACATCCGAAATCTCCCTGATCAGTTTTGGGACGAGCGCGACCGTGAAAACGCCGGCACCTCGCCCTTGGAATCGGGTGCGGCATCAAGCCTTGTCGCCAGTAGTGGTACGGACACGGCGGAAAGGGGCAGGACCAAGGGCGCGCGCGGAACGCTTACCGGATCGGTGAAGCAACAGCGGTCGCAACGCGCGGTCGAACCTCAATTGTCGCCTTTCGAACAGCCTGGAAGGTAAAGATGCTGTTAAGGCTGCTGAACCCGCGCCCGCGCGTTCGGTTCCGTAACGAAGGGAACCTGTTGGAACTACGTAGGTAATCCTACGGTCGCCGGTATCTTTACGGCGTCGCGACAGGCCCGGGCAGGGGGATCCGGCATGGGCTCCACTTCGCCGGCAATCTCTTGTACGCTGCGATTCGACGCTGCCGACGCGACAGCGAAAATGGGAGAGTGGGAATGGGTGCGAAGCGGTTTGTAAAAGCCTCCGCCTTGGCGTTGGCGATCGGCGCGCTGTGCGCGGGCACCGCGCTCGCCGGAGAGCCGGCCGCGGCCGAAACGCAGGCCAAAGCGGGCAAGAACGACGGCAGCAAGCGGGTCTGCCGGAACCTCACCCCGAGCGGGACGCGCCTGACCGTCCGCATGTGCCGCACGCGGGCCGAGTGGGAGGCGAGCCAGGACAGGGCGCAGGAGAGCGCCTTGAAACACCAGATGAACGAGTCGACCCAGCTGGAACAGGCACCCCGGCCCTAGATAGCGTCCGAGAGGCGCGGGCGACGTCGGAAGACTGGGCCGCGCCGGCGCTTCGCGTCAGTTTCGAGCGGCCGTGACCCCGCGGTAGAGGGCGGTGGAGATCAGCGCCCGCAGCGACTGGAGGTCGACCGTCAGTTGCTCGTCCTGGTTGGTGCAGGGTTCGACATAGGCGGCGATCCGCCGCGCCGCCTGCGTTTCGGCGTCGCTGCCGGGCTCGCTGAGCGCCAGATCGCGGGCCGCGGCGGGGTTGCGCGCCGCCATGCAGAGGGCGAAATCCTCGGAGACATTGAGCGGCGCCAGCGTCGACAGCATCTTGGCCAGGCGAGCCGAATCGACCTGGCCGATCTCGGTGCCCAGGAAATGTTCGGCGAGGCTGCCGACCATGCCCGAGGTACGCAGCGTGACTTCCGCTTCGTCTCCCCGGATGCACTTGTCCTTGCCGGTGAGCGCCTGTGAGGCGGCGCTCGCCTGCGCGTCGCTGAGATAGGGGTGCGAGAGGGTTCCGCGCGCCCAGCGAGGCCGCGATTCGGCGAGGCAGACCGAGAGGTCGCGCAAGGCCTGTCTTTCCTCGGCGGAATCGGGGCTCGGCTGAATCGCGGCTGCCCGCGAGCTTGGCTGGGCCTGGACGGAGGCAGCGCCGAGGGCGAGCAGCGCCGCGAGGTAGAGCTTGGCCATGGGGCAGTCTCCCGCTTCGATTCCCGGCCATGATGCGCGATTGGGAGGCGAAACGAAAGGACCGATGCGAAACCGGCCGGGAATGCCGAGTGACGGGCGATCGTCGAGGCTCCCTGGTGCCGCTTAACGGACTCGAACCGTTGACCCCATCATTACGAATGATGTGCTCTACCAGCTGAGCTAAAGCGGCGCTCCCCGGGGAGGGGCGCGCTCTATCAGCGGCTCGGGGCGATGACAAGCGCCCGGGCGGTCCTGATCCCAAAGCTTAACCGTTTCTCAACCACGTCCAGTGCAGGGTTCTCGCGACTGGGACGTGAGGACCGCCTGATGGACAGCCTGCGGGCATTTGACGAGCAGCCGGACTATGGCGCGGCCGACGACGACGGCGGTATCGAGATCCCGCCGGAAATCGGTCTCGACGAGCGCCGCATGCACGTGCGCGCCTACAATTACTGGGTCTCCCTGCTCGACGGCCGGCCCTATCCGTCGATCGGCGACCTCGAGCCGGACACGCTCGGCGACTTCGGCCCGAACAGTGTCCTGCTCGATTTCTCGGAAGGCGGCGACGATCCGAAAATCTCCTGGCTCGGTCACGCCTTGCGCGAGGAATGCGACCTGATCGGCGAGGTCCGCCGAATCAGCGAAGTGCCGAAGCGCTCGCTCCTCTCCCGCCTCACCGACCATCATATGCAGATCATCGCCAACAAGGCGCCGATCGGTTTCGAGGCCGAGTTCGTCGGCCAGCGCGGCAAGAACACGATGTACCGCGGCATTTTGATGCCCTTCTCCTCGACCGGAGAAATGATCGACTTCATCTACGGCGTGATCAACTGGAAGGAGATCGCCGACCGCGCAACCGTTTCCGCCATCGCCGAACAGGCTTCGAGCGCGCTCGCGGCGCCGGCGACGGCCGGCGCCAGCCCGGTCTGGGCGGACGGACCCAATGCCGAGCCGCTCGAGCTCGACGCGGGCGCCGACATCCCGTGGGACGCGCCCGAGCTCGATCTCGGCGCCGGCCTTGCCGACCGCCTCGGCGCCGCCCGCGACAGCGCCGATGCGGCGAGAGGCGCCGACCAGCGCAGCCGCGCCGCCCTCTACCGCGCGCTGGGCCTCGCCTACGATTTCGCCCTCGCCGCCGAAGCGGACGCCGCCGGCTATGCCGAATTGCTCGACGACGCCGGCCTCAAGGCCCAGGCCCGGGCGCCGATGACCCCGGTCGTCAAGCTCGTCTTCGGCGTCGACTATGACAAAGCGCGGCTCACCGAATTCGCCGCTGCGCTGAGTTGGGCGCGCCGTCAGGAGCTTCCCGCCGGCGCCCTGCGCGAGCGGCTCGAGAGCGATGGCCTCAAGGCCCTCGTCCTGGCGGAGCGCCGCGCCCGCCGTCCCGAGCCCAGGCCGGACCGGGGCGACGCCGCCCGCGACGCGCTGCGCGTCGCTCGTCCCCTCGGCCATGTCGACCTTCCGGGCGAGGCCGAATTCGTCCTCCTCATCGCCCGCCGCGACGAGGTCGGCGGCCTGGCGGTGGTCGCGCCCGTCGAGGACGAAGCGCTGCTGGAGCGCGCGATCAGGAAGGCGGCAGCCTGATCTTCCTCGCCACGGCTTCGCAGCCGGGAGGCAGAGCTATGCCGCGATTCCGGCCCGGCACTTCATCAGCGGCTGGATCCGCGTCCCGAACTTTTCCGTCCCTTCGATGAAATCGTCGAAGGTCAGCAGCACCCCGCCGGTATTCGGCACGGTGCTCGCCTCGTCGAGCATCCGCGCGATATTTTCGTAGGAGCCGACCAGGGTTCCCATGTTCAGATTGACCGCGCTCTCCCGGTCGGCGAGCTGGCGGACGTTGGTGGTGGCCGAAGTCTTGTCGGCCGCGCCCTGGGCGCCGAGCCAGGCGACCGCCTCCTCGTCGACGCCCTCGCGATAGGAAATCCATTTCTCCATCGCCTCCTCGTCGGTCTCGGCGGCAATGACCATGAACAAGGCGTAGATGCGGACGTCGCGCCCGGTCCTGGCGGTCGCCGCCATCAGCCGCTCGTTGTTCGAGGCGAACGCGGTCGGCGTGTTGACGCCCTTGCCGAGGCAGAAGGCGTAGTCCGCATATTGGGCGGAGAAAGCGAGGCCCTCATCCGAGCTTCCCGCGCAGATGATCTTCATCTCGCCCTCGGGCAGCGGCCGGACCCGGCAATCCTCCATCTGATAATAGTCGCCCTTGAAGTTCGACACGCCGGTCGCCCACAGCTCGCGCAGGATCTGGGCATATTCGCCGAGCATCTGATAGCGGTTGCGGAAATGCTCGTCGCCCGGCCACAGGCCCATCTGGCTGTATTCGGGCCGCTGCCAGCCGGTGATGAGATTGAGCCCGAAGCGGCCGTGGCTGATCGAGTCGATCGTGTTGCACATCCGCGCGCAGAAGGCAGGCGGGATGACGAGGGTCGGGCAGGTCGCGTAGATCCGGATCTTCTCGGTGACGGCGGCGAGCCCCGCCATCAGCGTGAAGCTCTCCAGATTATATTCCCAGAATTCGGTCTTGCCGCCGAAGCCCCTCAGCTTGATCATCGACAGCAGGAAATCGACCCCGTAGCTCTCCGCCTTCTGGGCGATCTCCTTGTTGAGGTCGAAGCTCGGCATGTATTGCGGCGCGTTCTCCGAGATCAGCCAGCCGTTGTTGCCGATGGGCGTGAAGATGCCGACTTCCATGGTTCAGCTCCTTAGAAATTCCAGCACGAGGGCGTTGAAGGCGTCCGGATCGGTAACGGTGCAGGCATGGCCGCCCCACTCCATCAGCCGGATGGAGGCGGAGGCGATGCGTCCGGCATAAGCGGGTGTGCAAGTCCACGGCACCAGTACATCGTCTTTCGCCGCGATGGCGAGCAGCGGCGTGCTTATCTCTCCCAGCCGGTCGTCGAGATAGAAAGACTGCAGCGCCGCCACCCGCTTTTCCAGATTTTCGGTGCCCTGGAAATGGGCGAGCTGATCCTCCAGCTCGACGTCGAGTTCGTTGCGGTGTTCGGAGCTCCAGCTCGCGGGATAGATGAAGATCGGCTGGGCGCGCAGATAGGCGCGCGGTCCGGTGTCGCGCAGCAGCGCCAGCCGGACTTCGAAGCAGCGCGCGAAATGCGGGTCCAGCCGCGTCCAGCCATTGACGACGACGAGGCTGCTCAGCCGTGCCGGCGCCCGGACCGCCAGCAGCAGCCCGATCAGCCCGCCCGCGGCATGGCCGACGAAATGGGCGCGCTCCAGCCCGAGCCCGTCCATCAGTGCGATCGCGTCGTCGGCCATGTCGTCGACGGTGACGTTGGCGGGCAGGGCCCGGTCGCTGCGTCCGGTGCCGCGATGGTCGTAGAGGATGACGCGGTGCCGCTCGGCGAGCGCCGCAAGGTTCGGCTGCCAATAGGCGCCCGAGCCGCCCAGCCCGGCCGACAGGATTACCGGCGATCCCTCCGCCGGCCCGTGCTCTTCGAAGTAGAGCCCGCCGATCACCCGCCGATATGCGCCACGCTGGCGATCTCGACCAGCAGGCCCGGCTTCACCAGCCCGCACTGGATGCAGTAGCGCGCCGGCTTCGCGCCCGGAAAAAATTCGGCATAGACCGCGTTCATCGCCGGATAGTCGGCCCAGTCGGTCAGGAAGATGTGGTTGAAGGCGACGTCGGCCATCGTCGCGCCGGCGGCCTCGAGCGTGGTCCGGATCGTCTCCAGCACGTGCCGCGTCTGCGCGGTCGCGTCGCCGGGATAAAGCACCGACCCGCCCGGCCCGAGCGCCAGCGTTCCCGAGACGTAGACGGTGTCGCCCGCTTTGGTACCCGCGGAATAGGGGGCGATCGGGGTCGGGAATTGCGGCGGGTTGATCGATTCGAACGGCATTCAGGTGTCTCCTGCTATCTGGCCGAAGGCGCCGCAAAAATCGGCGACGGTCGAGACCCAGCCGAAGAAGGTCTCGACATTGTAGACGCTTGCCTGCTGCAGATATTCCGGGCCCGCCTGGTGGGTGGCGTCCTCGAGCATGATCCCGAAATATTCGAGGAAGAAGCCATCGCGCAAAGTCGATTCGACGCAGACGTTGGTGGCAATTCCGACCAGGACGATGTTGCGCACGCCGCGCGAACGCAGCACCGAGTCGAGCTGCGAGTTGAAGAAGCCCGAATAGCGCGTCTTGGGCAGGACGACGTCGCCGGACCTGGGCGCCAGCTTCTCGACCAATTCAAAATCCCAGCCGCCGCGGGCGAGCAATCGGCCCTGCAGCTCCGGCTTGGCGCGCATCGTCTTCAGCGCGTTCGACTTGTGCCAGTTGGGCGAGCCGGGACCGCCGGCCTCGACATAGGCGGCATCCCAGCCATTCTGGAAATAGATGACCGGCACGCCGGCCGCGCGGGCGGTTTCGACCACCTTGGCGGTTTGCTCGACCACCTGACCGGCGCCGCCGATGTCGAAGCCGGCGAGATCGAGATAGCCGCCCTTCGAGGCATAAGCGTTCTGCATGTCGACGACGATCACCGCCGTCTGATCGACGGCGACCCGGATCGGCTCGGGACGCGCGGGGAGGGTGACCAGCCGCCGGGATTTGGTTTCGCTTGCCGTCTGCACCGTCATAGCCATGGCCCCTACGCTACGATTGATGGCACGGCGAACCGGCAGGCGAAACCCCTCTCCCGCGAAAGGCGGGAGAGGACTTACTCTGGCCAACTCCCCCGGAAGGCGAACTCGCCCACCGCCTTGCGTCCGCTCGGCATTTCGCGGGCGCGCAATTTCTCGGGAAGCGTGGCGGGATCGCCGATCCGCCCGACGACCGCTGCCGCCTCGATCCGGTAGCGCTCCGGGATGCCCAGCTCCGCGCGCGCCCGCTCGAAATCCACGCCCGACATTCCGTGCGCCTGATAGCCGATGAGCGACGCCTGCAGCGCCAGGCTCGCCCACGCGGCGCCGGCGTCGTAGCTGTGGGTGTGCGACGTCGCCGGCTCGCCGGCCTTGTCGGTGAACGGCAGGCGGTCGGAAAGGATGTAGATCAGGGCCGACGCGCTGTGCGCCCAGCTCTGGTTCCACGGGATCAGCAGATTCAGGAACCGCTCCCAATTCTCGTCCCCCCGCAGCGCGTAGAGGAAGCGCCACGGCTGCGAGTTGAACGACGACGGCGCCCACCGCGCCGCCTCGAACAGGGTCAGCAGGTCCTGCTCCGGCATGGCGGACTCGTCGAACGCCCGCGGCGACCAGCGGTCGAGGAACAGCCTGTCGACCGGGTGGTCCGCTTGGCGGTCGGCCATCTTTCCTCTCCTTTCGGTCCTGCTACCGATTCGCTCCGGGCGAAGCGAGCCCCACCCCAAGGGGTTGCCCCCTCAGGCCGCCGGGGGCATAGGGCGCGCGATCATTCCGACGGCGCCTTGTCGCCACCCCTTCGGGAGCCCTTTATGACCTCGGACATTGTCGCTGGAACCGAATCCGCTTCCTCGGGAAGCGGCGGCAGCGACAGGGCGGCGGAGGCCTCCACCGCCGACGTGCAGATCGTCGACGCCCTCGCTCACGAGCTCGTCGCCGGCGCTCTCCCCGGCGAGCTCGCCGATTTCACCGATGCCGACCGGATCGCCGCCGCCCAGTTCATCGCTGCCTGCGCCGCGCGCCGGCCGAGCGGCATCGCCCTCGTCCGGGTCGAGCCGCAGGGCGGGGCGCTCGGCCACCGCCGCATTCGCATCGGCATCGTCAACGACGATATGCCGTTCCTGGTCGATTCGGTCGCCAACACGCTCGCCGCGCGCGGTCTCACCGTCCACCGCCTGCTCCACCCGGTGGTCTGCGTCACCCGCGACGAGCAGGGGCTCCTCACCTCGGTCGAGCCGCTCTGCGAGGAGGCCGAGCGCCGCGAATCGATGATGTATCTCGAAGTCGACCGCGAGGACGCCCGCGGCCGGCGCGAGATCGTCGCCGACCTCCACCGCGTCCTCGCCGACGTCCGCGCCGCCGTCACCGACTGGCGGGCGATGCAGGCGCGGATGCGTGCGGACGCGGACGAAGCCGGCAATGAGGAAGGCGCGGCCCTGCTGCGCTGGTTCGCCGACGGCGCGATGACCCTGCTCGGCTACGAGGTCGAATGGCCGGACGGCCAGCCGTCGGACACGCTTGGCCTGTTCCGCATCCCCGGCGAGCCGACCGACCCGGGCGGCGCGCTCGGCGCGATGCGCTATTTCGAGCAGGGCGGCGACGTCCCCCTGCTCGCCAAGGCGGAGCGCCGCGCCTCGGTCCATCGCCGCGTCCCGCTCGATCTCGTCGTCGTCCCGGTCAAGGAGAGCGGCAAGGTCACCGGCATCGGCGTCCATGCCGGCTTGTGGACCAGCGAGGCGTTGAGCTCGCCGGTCGAGGAAGTGCCCCTGCTGCGCAAGCGGCTGCAGCAACTCGAACGCGAGTTCGGCTTCGACCCGTCCGGCCACAGCGGCAAGGCGCTCCGCCACGCCGTCACCGCGCTGCCGCACGACCTCCTCGTCAGTCTCAGCGTCGAATCGGTCCGCGAGCTGGTCACCACCGCCATGTCGCTCGCCGACCGGCCGCGGCCTACGCTCGTCCTTGTCCGCTCGATCCTCAAAGGCAATATGTTCGCCTTCGTCTGGCTGCCGCGCGACGAGCTGACGACCCGGCGGCGCCTCGCCATCGGCAAGTTGATCGAGGAGGCCTCGCAGGGCCGCATCTCCAACTGGTCGGTCGAGCTGGGCGACGGCGACCTCGCCCTGATCCGCTACACCCTCTACGTCGGCCCGGAGACGCCGACCCCCGACGTTGCCGCGCTCGACCGCCGCCTCGACGAGATGGTGCGCGGCTGGGAGCCGGCGGTCGAGGAGGCGTTGGGGGAGCTGGTCGGCCCGCAGCGCGCCACCCGCCTCGCCATCACCTATCTCGACGATTTTCCCGAAGGCTATAGGCTGGCGGTGCCGCCGGCCGAGGCCGCGCAGGACATATTGCGCATCTGCGCGCTCGACGGCGCCGCCCAGCGCGACGCCCGCCTCTACCGCCAGAGCGACGACGGGCCGAAGCGGCTGCGCCTCAACACCTACCGGCTCGCCGACGTCATCCCGTTGTCCGACGCGGTGCCGGTGTTCGAGAATTTCGGCTTCCGAGTGCTCGAGGAGCATCCCACCGCGCTGGACGAGGGCCGGCTCGGCTACGTCCACGAATTCCTGCTCGAAGTCCGCGCCGGCGAGGCCGCCCAGGTGCTCGACCGCGCCGCGCTGGTCGAGCGGGCGATCGCCGAAGTGCTGGAGGGCAAGGCCGAGAACGACCCGTTCAACCAATTGCTCGTCGCCGCCGCTCTGGCGCCGCGCGACGTCGTCCTGTTCCGCGCCTGGTTCCGCTATTTGCGCCAGGGCGGCCTGTCCTATTCGATGGTGACGGTGGTCGAGGCCTTGCGCCGCGCCCCCGGCGTCGCCCACGGCCTCATCGCCTTGTTCGACGCGCTCCACGATCCGGAGCATGAGGGCCCGCGCGAAGCAGCGGCGGTGGCGGCCAACCGGGCGATCAGGGACGGTCTCTCGCAGGTCGCGGCGATCGACGAGGACCGCATCCTGCGCCTTCTCGGCAGCGTCGTCGCGGCGACGCTGCGGACCAACGCCTTCGCGCCGACGGGCCGCGAGGCGCTTGCCTTCAAGCTGGACAGCGCGCTGGTGCCGAACCTGCCCCAGCCGCTGCCCTGGCGCGAGATCTGGGTCTACAGCCCGCGCATCGAGGGCATCCATTTGCGCGGCGGCCCTATCGCCCGCGGCGGCCTCAGATGGTCCGACCGGCGCGACGATTTCCGCACCGAGATTCTCGGGCTGATGAAGGCGCAATTGGTCAAGAATGCGGTGATCGTGCCGACCGGCGCCAAGGGCGGCTTCTATCCCAAGCAGCTGCCGCCGGTCTCCAATCGCGACGCCTGGCTGGCCGAAGGGATGGAAAGCTACTGCATCTTCATCCGCGCTTTGTTGTCGGTCACCGACAATATCGTCGCCAACAAGGTCGTGCATCCCGACGGGATCGTCGTCCAGGACGGCGACGACCCCTATTTCGTCGTCGCCGCCGACAAGGGCACCGCGACCTTCTCCGACGTCGCCAACGCGATCGCCGACGAGCGCGGCTTCTGGCTCGGCGATGCCTTCGCCTCGGGCGGCAGCTACGGCTACGACCATAAGGCGATGGGCATCACCGCCAAGGGCGCCTGGATCTCGGTCCAGCGCCACTTCCGCGAGCTCGGCGTGGACGTCCAGACCCAGCCGATCCGGGTGGCGGGCGTCGGCGACATGTCGGGCGACGTGTTCGGCAACGGCATGCTCCTGTCGCAGACGATCAAGCTCGTCGCCGCCTTCGACCATCGCCACATCTTCCTCGATCCGGATCCCGATCCGGCGACGAGCTGGGAGGAGCGCAAGCGGCTGTTCGAGCTGCCGCGCTCGAGCTGGGACGATTATGACCGCAAGCTCATATCGAAGGGCGGCGGCGTCTTCCCGCGCAGCCAGAAATCGATCCCCGTGTCGGCCGAGGTCCGCGCTCTGCTCGGTCTCGAGGATGAGGAGACCGATCCCGCGACCTTGCTGACCGCGATCCTTTCCGCCCCGGTCGACCTGCTCTGGTTCGGCGGCATCGGCACCTACATCAAGGCGAAGAGCGAGAGCAACGCCGAGGTCGGCGACCCGGGCAACGATGCGATCCGGGTCAACGGCGCCGAGCTGCGCGCCAAGGCGATCGGCGAGGGCGCCAACCTCGCCGTCACCCAGGCCGGCCGCGTCGAGTTCGCGGCGCTGGGCGGGCGCATCAACACCGACTTCATCGACAACAGCGCCGGCGTCGATTGCTCGGACAATGAGGTCAACATCAAGATCCCGCTCAACCGCGAGAGGGCCGAAGGCCGGCTGAGCCTCGAAGACCGCAACCTTTTGCTCGCCGAGATGACCGACGAGGTCGCCGAGATCGTGCTCGAGGACAACCGCCTGCAAACCCTGGCGCTGTCGATCGCCGAACGCGGCGGCGCCGCCGGGCTGCCGCCCTTGCTTCGGGCGATGGAGATGCTCGAGGAAGGCGGACGTCTCAACCGCGCCGTCGAGGGCCTCGAATCGAACGAAGAGCTGATGCGCCGCGCGCAGGAGAATCGCGGCCTCACCCGTCCCGAGCTCGCCATCCTGCTCTCGACCTCGAAGATGGCCCTTCAGGCCGCGCTCGAGGCGGGCCGGATCACCGAAGATCCGACGCTGACCCCGGAATTGTGCGGCGCTTTTCCCGAGATGATGCAGAAGCGCCACGGCGACGCCATCCTCCAGCATCGCCTCCGCCGCGAAATCATCGCCACCAAGATCGCCAACCGCCTCGTCAACCGGCTCGGCATCACCGCGCCGTTCGCGCTGGCCGAGGAGGAAGGCGCCTCGTTCGGCCAGGTCGCCGCCGCCTTCGTCGCCGCCGAGCGATTGTTCGGGATGCGCGAATTCTGGGCGCGGCTCGACAGTGCCGATTTGCCCGAGCAGGTCCGCCTCGAATTGTTCGACCAGGCGAGCCGCGCGCTGCAGCTCCACATGGCCGACATCCTCCGCAACATGTCGGCAACGGCCAAGCTCGCCGAGATGGTCGACAATCTCGCCCCCGGCCTCGATGCGCTCGACGAAGCGGTCGAAGGGCTGCTCCGCCGCGAGGTGGCGAGCGAGGCAAGCGCTCGCCGCCGGCGCCTGACCGAACTCGGCGCGCCCGAGGATATCGCCCGCAAGATCGTCCGCCTGTTCGAGCTGAACGGCGCCATCGGCATCGCCGCTCTGGGCAAGCGCCTCGGCGTCGACGTCATCGAGCTCACCAACGCCTACACCCGTCTCGGCGAGGCGCTCGGCCTCGACTGGGCGCAGGGCGCCGCCAACCGCTTCCAGGCGCGCGACCAGTGGGAGCGGCTGCTGACCGCCGGGCTCGCCCGCGACTTCGAGCAGCTCCGCCTCGACTTCCTCCACCGCAAGCGCGACAGCGAGCCGACCGAGGCGGTCGACCAGTGGGTCGTCGCCCAGGGCCCCCGCATCGACCAGTTCCGGCGCGTCGTCGAGCGGGTCCGCAACGCCCCCGTCACCACCGCCCCAATGCTGGCCCAGATCGCGACGCAGGCGAGGGTGCTGCTCGGCCGCTAGCGCGTCGGTCAATACAAGCTGGCGCCGTCGCTCCGCCTTCGTCGAGCAGATGGGCTGTAACCGACCGGGGGGTGCCTGCGCCCTTCCCAATCCACCTAGCCCCTTGCCGTCCGCCCCTCTATCAACCCGGCATGGCGCGAGGCGGCGAAAAGAAGGGGATCAGCCGGCGGACCCTGCTGGTCGGCGGCGGCGCGGGCGCCGGGCTGCTCGTCGCCTGGGCGCTGTGGCCGCGCGCCTACAAGCCGAACCTGCGCGCCGGCGAGGGCGAGCATGTCTTCAACGCCTTCGTCAGGATCGGCAATGACGGCCGAGTGCTGGTGGCGGTGCCGCAGGCGGAGCTCGGCCAGGGGAGCTGGACCAGCCTGCCGCAGATTCTCGCCGACGAACTGGGCGCGGACTGGCGCACCGTCGGCGTCGAGCCGGCGCCGGTCGGGCCGCTCTACGCCAACCGCCTGCTCGTCGAGGGCGAGGGGGACGGGTCGTCGACGGACGGGCTGCGGCGCTGGCGGGTGCGGCAGTTCGAGGGCGGCGAGGCGGCGATGCTGACCGCCGGCTCGACCTCGGTGCGCGCCTTCGAAAAGCCATTGCGCGAGGCCGGCGCGGGCGTGCGGGCGCTGCTGATGAAGGCGGCGGCGCGGCGCTGGGAGGTGGATTGGGAGACGCTCGACACCGCGGCGGGGTTCGTCGTCGACGGCGATCGCAGGCTCGCCTTCGCCGAGCTTGCCGATGCGGCGGCGGCGGAAGAGCTGCCGGACTATTTGCCGATCCGCGCCGGCATCGACAATCGGCTGACCGGCCGGCCGCTGCCGCGGCTCGACCTGCCATCGAAGGTCGACGGCTCGGCCCCGTTCGCCGGCGACGTCCGGCTGCCCGAGATGGTCTTCGCCTCGGTGCGGGCCGGGCCGACCGACGACAGCGCGCTGGCCGGCTGGGACAAAGCAGCGGGGCTGGCGGTGCCGGGCGTGTTCGGCGCTTTCGACGCGCCCGGCTGGGTGGCCTGCGTGGCGACCAACTGGTGGGCCGCGGACAAGGGCGTCGAGGCGCTGAAGCCGCGCTGGCGCGTCGCCCATCCGCCGGTCGACGACGACAGCATCGACGCCGCCTTGGTCGACGCGCTGGAGCGGGACGAGGGGCGCCGAATCTATGCCCGCGGCGACCTTGCCGACGCGTTCGAGGGCGGCCACGTGCTGCGCGGCCATTACCGCGCCGGCCCGGCCGCCAACGCGTCGCTGGAGACGCTTACCGCGACCGCGCGGCTCGGCGGCGACCGGCTTGAAATCTGGGCGCCGACCCAGGCGCCCGGCCTGGCGCGGGCGGCGGCGGCACGGGTGGCGGGCCTCGCCGCGGCGCAGGTAACGATCTATCCGACCCTCGCCGGCGGGGGCTATGGCCGCAAGCTCGAGACGCGGGCGATCGAGCAGGCGGCGATGCTGGCGATGCGGACGAAGCGGCCGGTCCAGCTCGCCTGGTCGCGGCTCGAGGAGAGCGTGCAGGAGGCGTTTCGCGCGCCGGCGCGGGCGCAATTGCTGGCGCGGCTCGACGCCGGCGGCATCGTGCTCGGCTGGCAAGCGCGGATCGCCGCGCCCGACACGGGGGCGCAGCTGGCGGCGCGGCTGCGCGGCGGCCGCAGCGCGATGGCGGCGATCGGCGATCCGACCGCGGGCGCGGTGCCGCCTTATGCGATCCCGGCGGTGACGGTCGATTATCTGCCCGCCGCGACCGGGCTGAGGGTCGGCGGCTGGCGGTCGGGCGCGCACAGCTACACCACCTTCTTCACCGAGAGCTTCATGGACGAGCTGGCTCGGATTTCGGGGATCGAGCCGCTCTCCTTCCGCATACAGATGCTCGGCGGCAATCCGCGGCTGGCCCGCTGCCTGACGACGGCGGCGACGCTGGGCGGCTGGGACGGCGGGCCGCCGGGCGGATCGATGGGCCTCGCCTGCCACAGCGCCTTCGGCAGCCACATCGCCACTTTGGTCGAGGTCGAGGTGACCGCCGAGCAAAAGGTGCGCGTGCTGCGGGCGGTGTGCGCGGTCGATTGCGGCCGCATCGTCAATCCGGACATCGTCCGCCAGCAGATCGAGGGCGGGCTGGTCTTCGGCATCGCCGCCGCCACCGGCAATTCGATCGGCTTCGAGGCCGGGCGGCCCGACGCGCGCGGCTTCGGCGAGTTCGGATTCCCGACGCTCGCCACCTCGCCCGACGTGACGGTCGAGCTGCTCGACGGCGAGGACGAGCCCGGCGGCGTCACCGAGCTCGGCGTGCCGACCGCGGCGCCGGCGATCGCCAACGCGCTTCACGCCTTGACCGGGCGGCGGCTGCGTTCGCTGCCGTTGCGAGTGGGCGACTGATGCGCCCCGCCGGCCACCCGCCGATCCCCGCGCCCAAAGTGGGCGTGCTGCTGATCAACCTCGGCACGCCCAACAAGCCCGAGCCGGGGGCGGTGCGGCTCTACCTCAGGGAATTCCTGTCGGACCCGCGGGTGATCGAGATTCCGCAGCTCGTCTGGCAGCCGATATTGCGCGGCATCATCCTGCGAACCCGCCCCGGCAAGTCGGCGCGCGCCTACAAGCAGGTCTGGACCGACGAAGGCTCGCCGCTGGCCGCGATCACCGCCCGCCAGGCGAAGGCGCTGCAGGGGGCGTTCGGGCCGGACGTCATCGTCGACCATGCGATGCGCTACGGCCGGCCCGCCATCGCCGGGAGGATCGAAGCGCTCAAGGCCCAGGGCTGCGAGCGTATCCTGATCGCGCCGCTCTATCCGCAATATTGCGCGGCGACGACCGCGACGGCGAACGACGAAGCCTTCGCCCATCTGCGCCGGATGCGCTGGCAGCCCGCCATACGGACGCTTCCCCCTTATTATGACGATCCGGCCTATATCGCCGCGCTTGCGGAGCGGTTGGCGGAGGAGCTGGCCGCTTTGGAGTTCGAGCCGCAGGCGATCCTCGCCAGCTTCCACGGCATGCCCGAGCGGACGCTGACGCTGGGCGATCCCTATCACTGCCACTGCCAGAAGACCGCACGCCTACTCGCCGAGGCCAGCGGCCGCGAGATGATCGTTTCTTTCCAGTCTCGCTTCGGCCGGGCGAAATGGCTGGAGCCCGCGACCGACGCGACTCTGGCCGCGCTGCCCGGGCAGGGCGTGACCAGAGTCGCTGTCGTCGCCCCCGGCTTTGCCGCCGATTGCCTCGAGACTCTGGAGGAGCTGGCGATCCGCGGCCGCGACACTTTTCTCGCCGCCGGCGGCATTGACTTCGCCTGCCTCCCTTGCCTCAACGACAGCCGCGCCGGGCTGCAAATGCTGCGCAGCATCCTGGGCCGCGAGCTTGAAGGATGGGTGCCCGGCACGTAAGGGCCGCCGCATAGCAAAGCAGGAGAGAGGCATGGCACGCGTCGCAATCGTCACCGGCGGCACCCGAGGCATAGGCGAGGCGATCAGCGTCGCCCTGCGCGATCAGGGCGTCACCGTCGCCGCCAATTATGCGGGCAATGATGAGAAAGCGCGCGACTTCACCGAGCGCACCGGCATCAAGGCCTATAAATGGGACGTCGGCGACTATGATGCGTGCCAGGCCGGCGTCGCCCAGGTCGAGAGCGAGCTGGGACCGGTCGACGTGCTGGTCAACAATGCCGGCATCACCCGCGACGGCACGATGAAAAGGATGACCCGCCAAGCCTGGGACGAGGTGATCGACGTCAATCTCGGCGGCTGCTTCAACATGGCCAAGGCGGTGTTCGAGGGGATGCAGGGCCGCAAGTTCGGGCGAATCGTCAACATCGGCTCGATCAACGGCCAGGCCGGGCAATATGGCCAGGTCAATTACGCCGCCGCCAAGTCCGGCATCCACGGCTTCACGAAGGCGCTGGCGCAGGAAGGCGCGCGCGCCGGAGTGACGGTGAACGCGATCGCGCCGGGCTATATCGACACCGAGATGGTGGCGGCGGTGCCCGAGGACGTGCTCGCCAAGATCGTCGCCCGAATCCCGGTCGGCCGCCTCGGCAAGGCCGAGGAGATCGCCCGCGGAGTCGTTTTCCTGTGTGGCGAGGAAGCCGGCTTCATCACCGGCTCGACGCTCAGCATCAACGGCGGCCAGCACATGTACTGATGGACGGGGACAGTCACTTTCACGCGCCCGGCGGCTTCTGCGCGCACGCTCGCGGATGAAAGTGACTGTCCCCATTCTGCGCCTGTGATGGGCCCTATCAAGCGCTCCGTGATGATCGCCGGCCACGCGACGTCGATCAGTTTAGAGCCGGTCTTCTGGGAGGCGCTGAAGGACGCTGCGGCAGCCGAAGGCGTCCCGCTCTCCGCCCTCGTCGCCCGCATCGACGCCGCGCGCGTGGAAGCGCCCGATCCCCCCAACCTCGCCAGCGCCATCCGCGTCTGGCTGTTCGAACGGGCTCGTACCTGAAATCGCTCTCCCGCAAGGGCGGGGAGAGGGTCAATCCGCTTCCACCTCTTTCGAGTAGCGCTCCCTGAGCATCTTCTTGTCGATCTTGCCCGTTCCCAGCTTGGGCAGCGGCGCGTCGTGGACCCAGATATATTGCGGGATCTTGTAGAGCGCGATCCGGCCGTCGAGAAAGGCCAGTAGCGCCTCCGCGCCGAAGCCGCGGTCTTCCTCGCAATAAATCACCGCGGCCGGCACCTCGCCCAGCCTTTCGTCGGGCACGCCGAAGACCGACGCCTCCGATACCGAGGGGTGCGCATAGATCGCCGCCTCGACTTCCTGACAGCTGATATTCTCGCCGCCGCGGATGATGATGTCCTTCTTGCGGTCGACGATGAACAGATAATTGTCCCCGTCGAGATAGCCGATGTCGCCGGTCTTGATATAGCCGTCGGCGGTGAACGCCGCGGCGGTCGACTCCGGATCGTTCCAATAGCCGCGGAAATTGGCCGCCGAGCGTATCGCGATCTCGCCGCTCTCGCCGACCGGCAAATGCCGGTCGCCCTCGCCCAATATGGCGAGTTCGACCATCGGCCGGTGCGGCCGGCCGGTCGAGGCGGGCTTGTCTGCGTAATTCTGCCAGAAATTGCCGCAGCCCACCGCATTGGTCTCGGTGAGGCCGTAGCCCAGAGCCGGCTGCGCCCCCTTGAAGCTCTCCTGCAGCCGCTTGACGTGCGCAACCGGGCGGGCGGCGCCGCCGGCGGCGATGTCGGTCAGCGAGGAAAGATCGTATTTCTCGCGGTCGGGATGCTGCATCAGCTCGAGGCTCATCGTTGGCACGCCGACGAAATAGGTGACCTTCTCGTCCTGGATCAGCTTGAGCGCCTCGCCCGGATCCCATTTCGCCATCAGCACCATGCCGCGGCCGATGACGAAGCTGTTGAGAAGCACCGGCACTTCGCCGGTGACATGGAACAAGGGCACGTTGACCAGGGTGCGGGGCGGGTTGGCGGGAGCGCGGCCCTCGCTCTCCATGATGCCGAGCAAAGCGAGCAGGCTGACCGCATAGGTGTAGACGCCGGTGGTGACGGCGCGGTGGCTGGAGATCGCGCCCTTGGCGACGCCGGTCGAGCCCGAGGTAAACAAGATGGTGGCGTCGTCTTCCGGCCCGACCACGGGCAGGTCCGCCTCGCCGCGCCCGTGGAGCGGCGCCAGCGCTTCACCGACCGGATTCTCGATCGGAAGCACGACATGGGGGATGTCGAGGCCGGTCGCCTCGAGCCGCTTCGCCCGCGGCGCGTCGCACAGCACCAGGCAGGGCTCGGTCAGTTCGAGGCCGTGGCGCAGCTCGTCGGGCTGCCACCAGCCGTTGACCAGGGTGGCGATGCCGCCCGCCTTCAGCACCGCCATGTAGGTCACGATCCAGGCTGGGCAGTTGCGCATCGCGATCGCCACCCGGTCGCCCTTGCCGACCCCCCAGCCGCCGGCCAGTGCCCGCGCCAGCCGCGTCGCCTCGGCGTTCAATTCGCCGAAGGTGAGCCGCTCGCCGTCGGCGATGACAGCGACGGTCGCCGCGTGCAGCGCGCAGAAGGCGTCGAACATGCCGGGCAAAGTGGGCGGCAGGTTGGTGATGATCTTGCGCCCCTGCTCGTCCTCGCCGAGCTGGATGCGTCCGCCGGGGCCCGTTACCTGGGCCAGCACCGCGTCGAACTTGCGGTCCAGCTCGCTCGGCATCCTCGACTCTCCCTTTCCGTTTGGTCTTCCCCCTCCTAATAGGGAAACCCGCCGGAGGGGGAAGCCTTTGATCGATCCACTGCTGACCAGCCTGGCCGCGGGCGTCGACCAATATGTCCGCTGGGCGGATCTCGGCCTCGACCCGGTGGCGATCGCGCTGGGGCCGCTGAAGATACGCTGGTATTCGCTCGCCTATCTCACCGGCATCTTGGTCGGCTGGTGGTATTTGCTCAAGCTGATCGCCCTGCCCGGCGCGCCGATGGCGCGGCGCCACGCCGACGATCTCGTTTTCTACGCCACCCTCGGCATCATCCTCGGCGGCCGGCTCGGCTACGTCCTCTTCTACCGGCCGGACGTCTATCTCGCCGATCCGGTCCAGATCCTGCGCATCTGGGACGGAGGCATGTCGTTCCACGGCGGGGTGATCGGCACCACGCTCGGCATCGTGTGGATGGCGCGCAAGCACAAGCTCGACTGGCTGCGCGTTCACGATTACGTCGCCTGCTGCGCGCCGTTCGGCCTGTTCTTCGGACGCCTCGCCAATTTCGTGAACGGCGAATTGTGGGGCCGCGCGACCGACGTCCCCTGGGCGATCCGCTTCCTCGAGCCGAGCGGGCAATTCGTCGACGGCCGGGCGGTGATGGTCGACGGGCCGGCGCGCCACCCGAGCCAGCTTTACGAGGCGGGGCTGGAGGGCATCCTCCTCTTCCTCATTCTCTGGTTCCTGTTCTGGAAGACCGACGCCCGCTACCAGCCCGGCAAGCTCGTCGGCGCCTTCCTGCTCGTCTACGGCCTCAGCCGCTTCCTCGTCGAGCTCGTCCGCCAGCCCGACAGCGGCCTCGAGCATCTCTCCTGGGGCCTGACCATGGGCCAGACCCTGACCGTGCCGATGATCCTTGGCGGCGCCTGGCTGATCGCCACCGCGAAGAAGCGGCGGCAAAGGGTGGAGCCGGTGGTCGGGACGGAGAGCGTGGCCTGAGGGGGGCGGGGTCCTTCGATATGGCATTTCGACTTCGCTCAACGCCTACTCGGGATGAGCGGATTTGCGCTTACCCTTTCCGCTCATCCTGAGTAGCGGCTGAGCATGGCGAAGACGCGTATCGAAGGACGGACTCAGCCCGAACGGATGTCCGCGACCGAACGCCTCTCCCTCGCCGACCGCCTCCGCCGCCTGATCGAAGCCCAGGGCCCGATCCCGGTGGCCGATTACATGGCCCTCGCCAACGCCCATTATTACGCCACCCGCGATCCGCTCGGCGCCGCCGGCGATTTCGTCACCGCGCCCGAGATCAGCCAGATGTTCGGCGAGCTGGTCGGCCTCGTCCTCGCCGACCTCTGGGTTCGCGCCGGCCGGCCCGAAGGGGTGCGATATGTGGAGCTCGGCCCCGGCCGCGGCACCTTCGCCGCCGACGCGCTGAGGGCGATGCGCGCCGCCGGCCTCGTCCCGCAGGTCCATTTCCTCGAGACCAGCCCGGTCCTGCGCGCCGTCCAGGCGACCCGCTTCCCCGGCGCCGCCTGGCACGACGACCTTGCTGGCCTGCCGGGGGACGGACCGATCCTGGCGGTCGCCAACGAATTCTTCGACGCTCTGCCGATCCGTCAGCTCGTCGCCACCTCCGGCGGCTGGCGCGAGCGCCGGGTGGCCGTCGACGGCGGCCGCTTCGTCCCCGTCGCGGGCCCGCCGGTGCCCGATGGGGCGATTCCGGCCCATCTTCGTGCCGCGCCGGCGGGAACCGTGCTCGAGGCCTCGCCCGCATCGCTGGCTCATGTCCGGCAATTGGCCGAGCGTATGAACAGGCATGGCGGCGTCGCTTTATGCATCGATTACGGTCACGACCGCACCTCGGCCGGCGACACGCTCCAGGCCGTCCGCCGCCATCGATATGCCGATCCCTGGATCGAGCCGGGCGAATCGGACCTGACCGCCCATGTCGATTTCGAATCGCTCGCCCGGGCCGCAGCCGCCGCCGGCACCGAGGTCCACGGTCCCGTCCCGCAGGGCGACTGGCTGGTGCGGCTCGGGATCGGCGCCCGCGCCGACGCGCTCGCCCAGGCGGCGCCGGGCCGGAAAGACGAGCTGCTCGCCGCAAGGGAGCGGCTGGTTTCGCCTGAAGCCATGGGCCGGCTCTTCCGGGTCCTCGCATTTTCCGCGCCCGCCTGGCCGGCCCCGGAGGGCTTCCGGTGATCGCCTATCGCGACGCCATCCCGGCCGACGCCGCTCCGCTCGCCGATCTTCACCGGCGCAGCTTCGTCGAGACGTTCGGCCACCTCTACCGGGCCGAGGATCTCGAAACCTTCCTTCTCGGCCTCAGCGAACAGGGCTATCGCAGCGAGCTGCTCGACGGGGAGCACCAAATCCGCTTCGCCGAAGCCGGGGGGCGCCCCGTCGCCTTTGTCAAGCTCGGGCCGGTCACGCTGCCGGTCGAGCCGGCGCGGCCGGCGCTCGAAGTCCGCCAGCTCTACGTGCTGGCGCCGTGGCAGGGCACCGGCATCGCCCGGGAGCTGGCCGACTGGGCGATCGCCCAGGCCCGCGCGCGGGGCGCCGAAGAGCTCTACCTCTCGGTCTGGACCGGAAATCGTCGCGCCCGGGCCTTCTACCGTCGTTACGGTTTCGCTTATGTCGCTCCCTACAAATTCATGGTCGGGGGCCAGGCCGACGAGGATGAGATATGGCGGCTCGACCTCAAGGAAAGGCAATGACGGTAGAGACGCTTAGAGCCAGGGCTCTCGACGGGGTCGCACACGGCTTCCTCGGCCGGAGCGGCGGCGTTTCCGAAGGAATCTGCTTCGGCCTCAATGTCGGGCTGGGCTCCGGCGACGATCCGGACAAGGTCCGGGCAAACCGCCGGATCGCCGCCGAAACGGTCCTGCCAGGAGGGCGGCTGGTGACTCTGCACCAGGTTCATTCCGCCGACGCGCTCTACGTCGCCGAACCTTATCCCGACGACGCCCGGCCCCCCGCCGACGCGATGGTGACCGACCGTGCCGGCCTCGTCATCGGCATCCTCACCGCGGACTGCGCCCCCGTCCTGCTCGCCGACCGCGAGGCGGGGGTGGTCGCCGCGGCGCATGCCGGCTGGAAAGGCGCCTTGGGCGGCGTTGTCGAAGCCGCGGTGGCGGAGATGGAGCGTCGCGGCGCAGTGCGCAGCCGCATCGCCGCCGCGGTCGGGCCGTGCATCGCGCGCAAGTCCTACGAAGTCGACGAAGCCTTTCTGCGCCGCTTCGCCGAAGCCGATCCGGAGCATGAGTTTTTCTTCTCGCCCGGCCGCGAGGGACATTACCAGTTCGACCTCGAAGGCTTCGTCGTCTCGCGCCTCGCCGCCGCCGGCCTGACCCGGATCGAGGCGCTGGGCGAAGACACGTACAGCCAGCCCGACCGCTTCTTCAGCTTCCGCCGAGCCACCCATTGCGGCGAGCCGGACTATGGACGCCAGATCTCGCTGATCGCGCTCTGAAACTGCCCTCCCCGTCAAGGACGGGAGGGGGTTTCCACCGCCCCTTGTGCCGTGCCATCACCCGCCAAAACCACGGGGGATTGCATGGCCGCACGCTGGGGCCTTTGGGGCGGGTTCGCCGCTTTCGTCGCCATGCTGCTCCTTCCCGCGCCGGAAGGCATGCCGCCGGCGGCATGGCGGACGACGGCGATCATCGTGCTGATGGCCTGCTGGTGGATGACCGAGGCGCTGCCGCTGACCGCCACCGCCCTGGTGCCGTTCCTGGCATTTCCCCTGCTCGGCATCATGACGGCGACCGAATCGGCCGCTTCTTATTATTCGCCGATCCTGTTCCTGGTGCTGGGCGGCGCCATCGTCGCGCTGGCGATCGAGCGGACCGGCCTTCATCGCCGCCTCGCGCTCGCCATCGTCAGCCGGGGCGGCGGCGGCCCCGCCCAGATGCTGTTTGCCTTCATGGCAGCGACCGCCTTGCTGAGCACGATCGTCTCCAACACCGCCACCACCCTGATCATGATGCCGATCGGCCTCGCCGTGCTGCGCGCCGCCCGGGTCGAGCCCGGCCACACAGACGGCTTCGCCGGCGCGCTCGCCATGGGCATCGCCTTCGCCGCGACGATCGGCGGCTTCGGAACTTTGGTCGGCTCGCCGACCAACGCCATCGCCGCCGGCATCATCGAGAAGGCGACCGGCTTCCGCATCGATTTCCTCACCTGGGCGCTCTACGGAATGCCGTTGGTCCTGGTCTGCGTGCCCTTGTGCTGGCTGATCCTGATGAAGGTGCAAAAGGTCAGCGCGAGCGACTTCGACCCCGAGGCCGCCCGCGCCGGCATCGGCGAGACATGCCAATGGTCGACCGCCGAAAGGCGGCTCGTGCCGCTCGTCGCCTTCACCATCGCGGCCTGGGTCGCAATTCCGTTCGTGACCCCTTATTTGCCCAGGGATTCGCTCACCGACGGCACCGTCGCCGTGGTCGCCGCCCTGCTGCTGTTCGTTATCCCCGACGGCACCGGCCGTGCCATCCTCAACTGGCAGGAAGCAAACCGCGCCCCTTGGGGCGTGATCATGATGTTCGGCGGCGGCCTCGCGCTCGCCGCCGGGATCGGCGAATCGGGGCTGGCCGACTGGATGGGCGTGGCGCTTCAGCCGCTGCGAGCGGTTCACCCCCTGATCGTCGCCGCGGTGCTGGTCGGAATCGTCATCGTCGTCACCGAATTCGCCTCCAACGTCGCCACCGCGAGCGCCGCTATCCCGGTCGTCGCCGGCATCATCGCCGCGACCGGCATCGATCCGATCCTGCTCGCATTGCCGGCCGCGTTCGCGTCGAGCTGGGGCTTCATGCTCCCCTCCGGCACCGGCCCCAACGCCATCGCCTGGGCGACCGGGCACATCGCCCTGCCGCGCATGCTCAAGGCCGGCTTCCTGCTCGACCTCGCCGGGGTGCCGATCATGGTCGGGATTGTCTGGATGATCGCGTCGATTCTCGGCTAGGCCTTTCGATACGCCGCTTGGACTTCGCTCAGCGGCTACTCAGGATGGGCGGAAGGAGGGTGCCTTTTCCCGCTCATCCTGAGTAGGGACTGAGCCTGGGAGGGTTCCGATGAAACTAGTAGTTTCATGGGGCCCCCGAAGGCCCGTATCGAAGGACCCGCAATGCCCCACGAAGACGAATCCGACCTTTCCGGCGTGACCCCGCCGCGGCGGCCCCGCCCCGGCGTGACCGAGGTCGGCGGCCGACGGCTGAAGCCCGCCACCTTGATGATGAGCCACGGTTTCGATCCGGCCTTGTCGGAAGGCTCGCTGAAGCCGCCGATCTTCCTCACCTCCACCTTCGTCTTCGAGAATGCGGCCGCCGGCAAGCGCCACTTCGAAGGCATTACCGGCAAGCGGCCGGGCGGGGCCGAGGGCCTCGTCTATTCGCGCTTCAACGGTCCCAACCAGGAGATCCTCGAAGACCGGCTCAGCGTTTGGGAGAATGCCGAGGACGCACTCACTTTCTCGAGCGGCATGTCGGCCATCGCCACGTTGCTCCTCACTTTCGTT
>DASUVK010000040.1:0-5320 GCA_036378975.1 Allosphingosinicella sp.
CGATGGGCCCGTTCGTGAAAGGTAAGGCGCCTCAGCGCCGGTCCGCCGACCTGGCGGGCGTGATCGAGCATCGCCGCGAAGTCGAGCCCGCCGCTGCCGGTCTCGGCCACCACCTCGCCGGTGACGGCGCTCTCGACCGGGGCGAGGCCGCCCTCGGCGCCATACCAGCGATCCTGGGCGTAATTGAGCAGCTTCAGCGTCTTCATCGTCCGAGCCTTGTCGTTAATCGCTCATCCTGACTGGCCGGTGAGCCTGTCGAACCATGAGCTTTCGCCTTCGCTCAGTCCCTACGCAGGATGAGCGGAGGCAATCCAGCTTCTCCTCACTTGCCGGTGAAATTCGGTTTCCTCTTCTCCATGAACGCCGCCACGCCTTCGCTATAATCGTCGCTGAAGCCGAGCTCGCGCATGGCGTCGCGCTGGCGATCCAGTTCCTCGTCCAGCGAATGGCCCCAGCTTTCGCGGATCATCTCCTTGATTCGGGCGAGGCCCCTGGTCGGCGCTGCCGCGAACCGCGCGGCGAGGGGGTCGACCTCCTCGTCCAGCGCCTCGTCGTCGACCGCTTTCCAGATCAGGCCCCATTCGGCGGCCTTCTCCGCCGCCAGCGGCTCCGCCGTGAGGGCGAGCCCGAGCGCGCGGGCCTGGCCGACCAGGCGCGGCAGCACCCAGGTGCCGCCGCTGTCCGGGATCAGGCCGATCGAGGCGAAGGACTGGATGAACTTGGCCGATTTCGCGGCGATGACGATGTCGCAGGCCAGGGCGATGTTCGCGCCCGCGCCCGCGGCCACGCCGTTGACCCGGGCGATCACCGGGAAGGGCAGAGCCGTCAGCCGCCGGATCAGCGGATTGTAGCGCCGCTCGACCGACTCGCCGAGGTCGACCGCCTGCCCCGGCGCGACCGCCCTGTCGCCGAGGTCCTGCCCCGCGCAGAAGCCGCGGCCGGCGCCGCTCAGCACCAGCACCCGAGCGCCGTCGAGCTGAGTCAAAGCGTCGGCGACCTCCTCGTGCATCTCGACGGTAAAGCTGTTGAGGCGGTCGGGCCGGTTGAGGGTCAGCCGGGCAATGCCCTCCCGATTCGAGAAAAGGATGGTCCGGTAGCTCATATCCGCCGCTCTACCCGCCGAGCGGGGCCGGCGAAAGTGGGCGTTCGGCGGGGAAGCGTGGCAATCGCGCGTTAAGGCGGGTTTGTTATACTGTCACCAGCGCCTATGTCCGGCACGCATCCGGGAGTTCTTCATTTGCTTAGACATGTGCTGATGGCCGGCGCCGCCGCCATCCTGATTACCGACGCCGCCCTTGCCCAGGAATCCGGCGAAGCGCAGCCGGCGGCGTCGCGGCCGGCCGAGCCTGCCGCGGACGAGGGTCCGCACGCCGATCATACCGATGACATCATCATCACCGGCTTCAGCCGCAAGCGGGAGGATGTGTTGTCGGGGACCTCGGTCGTCTCCGGCGCGGAACTCGCCCGCGACCTCAGGCCGACGATCGGCGAGACCCTCTCCCGCCAGCCCGGCGTCTCCGCGACCTCGTTCGGGCCCAATGCGTCGCGGCCGGTGCTGCGCGGCTTCCAGGGCGAGCGGGTGCGGGTGCTGACCGACGGCATCGGCAGTCTCGACGCCTCCAACACCAGCGTCGACCATGCCGTCGCCATCAACCCGCTGACCGCCGAGCGGATCGAAGTCCTGCGCGGCCCTTCCGCTTTGCTGTTCGGCTCGGCGGCGATCGGCGGCGTCGTCAACGTCATCGATTCGCGCATCCCCCGCCGCGTGCCCGACGAAGGGGCGCATCTCGCCGCGATTCTCACCTACGGTACGGCCGCGGACGAGCGCTCGGCCAACGCGACGATCGACGTGCCGATCGCCGGCAAATGGGTGCTCCACGCCGACGGCAATTACAGCAAGAGCGACGACCTCAGGATCGGCGGCTTCGTGCTGTCGCGCGAGCTGCGCGCGCAAGCCGCGGCGAGCGCCGACCCGGCGGTGCGGGCGCTGGCGGACCTCAAGGATCGGCTGCCCAACACGGCGGCCGAAACGTCCGACGTCGCGCTCGGGCTCGGCTATGTCAGCGGCGACACCAATTTCGGCGTCTCCGTCAACCGCTACGACAGCCTGTACGGCGTGCCGGTGCGCTATTCGCTCGAGCCCGGGGTCGAGGCCGAGGCGCCGCGCATCGACATCCGCCAGAACCGCGCCGACGCGCGGGCCGAGATCGACACGGGCGCCGGCTTCGTCGACAGCGTCCGCTTCCGCGCCGGCTATTCCGATTACCGCCACAACGAGCTGGAAGAGACCGGCGAGATCGGCACCACCTTCCTCACCGAGGGCGTGGAAGGACGGCTGGAAATCGTCCAGTCGAAGCGCGGCGGCTGGGGCGGCGGCTTCGGCATGCAATATTTCCGCCGCCACCTCGACGTGATCGGCGAGGAGAAATTCCTGCCCGAAAACCGCACCTCGCAATTCGGCCTGTTCGCGCTCGAAAGCTACGAGAAGGGAAAGCTGCGGGCCGAAGCCGGCGCGCGCTACGAACGGCAGGTCGTCCGCGCCGACGCGGACGCCGACCTCGGCAACCCCGCGATGAAGCGCAGCTTCGACGCCGTCTCGGGCTCGCTCGGCGCCAGCTACGAGGTCGCCAACGGGATACGCTTCGGCCTCAACGGCTCGCACAGCCAGCGCGCGCCCTCGGCCGAGGAGCTGTTCGCCAACGGCCCCCATGCCGGCACCCAATCCTTCGAGATCGGCGACCCGGGCCTCGGCATGGAGAAGAGCTGGGGGCTCGAAGCCACGTTCAGCGCCGAGGGCGACGGCTTCAGCCTGTCGGCCTCGGTGTTCCGCAGCTGGTTCGACAATTATATCTTCGAGCGGCGGACCGGCGCCTTCGAGGACGAATTGCCGGTGTTCCAGATCGGCCAGGCCGACGCGCGCTATACCGGCATCGAGCTGGAGGGATCGGTGCGGCTGGCGCAGGCCGGCGGCTTCACCATCAGCGCCGACGGCATCGTCGACTATGTCCGGGCAACGATCGAAGATGCCGGGCCGGCGCCGCGCATCCCGCCGCTGCGGCTGATGGGCGGATTCGAAGCGAAGGCCGAGCGGGTCGACGCCCGCATCGAAATGGAGTGGATCTCGGCGCAGGACCGGCTGGCGGCGTTTGAGACCCCGACCCATGGCTTCACGCTGGTCAACGCCTCGCTCCAGTTCAAGCCGTTGAAGAACAACCGCAACACCAGCATCACGCTGGCGGCCAACAATCTGTTCGACGTCGACGCCCGGCGCCACGCCAGCTTCCTCAAGGACGTCGCGCCGCTCGCGGGCCGCGATCTGCGACTGACGGCGCGGCTGAACTTCTAGCTTGCGCCGCCGCGGCGGGAGTCCGTCGCAAGCGCAGAACGGCTCGTCGATGCCGCCCCGCTTTAAGCTGGCGGAAAGCCTCCTTCCCGTATGATGAATCCCTTGAGGGAATAAGGGTTTAGGAGGGGCCAGTGACCGTATCGCGCCGCCGGATCGCCAGCGATTCCAGCCGCTTCGCGCGCGGCGCCGCGCTTGTCGGCATTGCCGCCATCGGCCTCGCCACCGCCGCCCTCGACGGCGCCGCCGCCCAGCCCGGCGCCGCGCCTTCCTTCCCCGACGCGGTCCGCGGCTACTCGACCCAGGATTCGCCGGCGGCGAGCGCGCAGGAAGCCGCGGCGCGCCGCATCCTCGAAAGCCAGGTGCGCGCGCTCGGCCAAGCGTTCAACGGCGACATCGGCATCGCCGTCAAGGACGTGCAGAGCGGCTGGACGACCAGCTTCGACGGCGACACCTTGTTCCCGCAGCAGAGCGTGAGCAAATTCTGGGTGGCGCTGACCGCCTTCGACAGGGCGGATCGCGGCGAATTGAGCCTCACCGCGCCGGTGACGGTCCGCCGCGACGACATGACCCTGTTCCACCAGCCGATCGCCGCCCAGCTCGGCGGCGGCGGCTACAATACGACGATCGGCGACCTGATCGTCCGCGCGATCACGCAGAGCGACAATACCTGCAACGACTTCGTGCTGTGGAAGGCCGGCGGGCCGAGCGCGGTCCGCGACTTCCTGCGCTCGCGCGGCATCGAGGGGATTCGCTTCGGCCCCGGCGAGCGGCTGCTCCAGAGCCAGATCGCCGGCATCGAGTGGAAACAATCCTACGCCTATAATGGCGGCTTCTACAAAGCCCGCAACGCCGTGCCGCTGGCGGCGCGGCGGGCGGCGTTCGAGCGCTACATCGCCGATCCGATGGACGGGGCCACGCCCAACGGCATCGTCGAGGCGCTCGCCCGGCTGAAAAGGGGCGAATTGCTGTCGGCCGCCTCGACCCAGCGGCTGCTCTCGATCATGGGCAACACCCGGACCGGCGCCCAGCGGCTGAAGGGCGGCCTCGCCCCCGGCTGGCGGCTCAGCCACAAGACCGGCACCGGCCAGGTGCTCGGCGGCGAGCAGGCCGGCTATAACGATATCGGCATCCTCACCGGCCCCGACGGCCGTTCCTACGCGGTCGCGGTGATGATCCGCCGCACCTCGGCGCCGCTCGGCCAGCGCATGGCGGCGATGCAGGGCACGGTGCGGGCGGTGATCAGCTACGACCAGAATCTGAGCAGCTACGGCATGGCCCGCTACGGGGCGAGCGAGGTCGGCAGCCGATAGAAATTGGGGACAGTTACCAATTTCTCGGGCCCGCGACGGGCACCGATGACGCAGGCAAACGAAAAATTGGTAACTGTCCCCAATTTCTTTCAGGCGTCGTAATCCACTTCCAGGCCTTCGCCTTTCGGCACCGACTGGCAGGTCAGCACGTAGCCGGCCGCGACCTCCTCGTCGGTGAGGCCGTAGCGGGCGGCCATCTCGACCTCGCCCGACACCACCCGCGCCCGGCAGGTGGCGCACACCCCCGCCTTGCAGGCGAAGGGGGCGGGGAGGCCGGCCAGGCGGGCGCTGTCGAGGATGTTGCCGGCCTCGGCGCTGAACGGCACCCGGCGCTTGCGGCCGTCGAGGGTGACCAGGATGGTCTGGCCCTGCGCCTCCCGCGACAAAGCGTCGAGCTGGGCCTGGAGCGCCTCGGGCGGCCGGTCGGCGGTGAAGCGCTCGAGATGGATTCGGTCGGAGGGCACGCCGCGCTCGAGCAGGGCCGCCTCGGCGGCGTCCATCATCGGGCCGGGGCCGCAGATGAAGAAGGCGGCGACGGCGGCCGGATCGAGCAGATGGTCGAGCACCTCGTCGCATTTGCCGCGGTCGAGCATGCCGTTGAACAGGTCGATATCCTCGGCTTCCTCGGCGAGGAAATGGTGGATCTCGAGCCGCTCCATGAAGC
>DASUVK010000041.1:0-5969 GCA_036378975.1 Allosphingosinicella sp.
CGCCCCAGCCCGCGCGCGCGTCGTGTCGATATGCTGCTCGCCCTCGTCCATGATCCCTCGGTTCCGCTCGTTATGAGGGCGCAACGCCCGCTGCCTTGACCGGTTCCTGAGGGACAGTCACTTTTCCGCACGGCCGCGACCATCTTCCGCCACGGAGTGGAAATGACTGTCCCCCCACTACCCCCTAGACCGGCAAAGTGGCGCTGTCGAAGAACAGGGCCTGGGCGATCGCCGCCTTCACCGTCGAGCGCTGGAACGGCTTGGTGATCAGGAAGGTCGGCTCCGGCCGCTCGCCGGTCAGCAGCCGCTCGGGGAAAGCGGTGATGAAGATGACCGGTACCTGGAATTCCTGGAGGATGTCCTTGACCGCGTCGATGCCGGAGCTGTCGTCGGCGAGCTGGATGTCGGCGAGGACCAGGCCCGGCCGTCGCGCCATCGCCTGCGCCACCGCTTCGTCGCGGGTGACGGCGACGCCGGTGACCGAATGGCCGAGATCGCGGACGATCGTCTCGATATCCATGGCGATGATCGGCTCGTCCTCGATGATCAGCACTTCCGCCCGGGTCTGCCGCTCGATCTCGGCCAGCGCCTCGGCGACCAGCCGCTCGACGTCGTCGGCCGAGGCGCCGATCAGATAGCCGGCATCCTCCGGCGTGAAGCCCTCCATCGCGGTCAGCAGCAGGGCCTGGCGCGACAGCGGCGTGATGCGGGCGAGCCGGGCCTGGGCGATCCCTTCCGGATTCTCGGCTTCGACGGCGCCGGGATCGTCCTCGATATTGGCGGACGACCAAATGGCGTGGAAAGTCCGGTAGAGGCCGAGCCGCGGGTCGACGTCGCGGGGGAACTCGTTCGGCGCCGCGACGATCGCCTCCAGCGTCGCCTTGACGAACGCGTCGCCATGGCCCTGGGTGCCGGTGAGCGCGCGCGCATAGCGCCTCAGGAAGGGGAGGTGCGGCGCGAGTTCCTGACCAAGCGACATGTTCGTTGCGACTCCTGTTCGATCCGGGGTGCTATTGAGGTTGTGCCCGCGCTTTGCAACCCGCCTCAGCGGCCGCGAAAACGGCGAACAGGAGAGAAAATCGGCCCGGCCCGCTCCTCACGCGGCGTTGGAACCATTCAGCGAGTTTTTTGTTTCCACGGCGACTTCGGGCCAGTACTGGCCGCGGGGTGGGTCTTCGCATTCGGTTTTCGATTTCGGTCGGGGGCGGTGGCGGACGCCAGGTGAAGTAAGCGGGCGCGACGACGGCGTTGCGAGGGGTAGACGATTTGAGCTTCGAGAACGAAAGCGGTCGCCGGCGCAAAACCGATCCCACCCCTCCGGCCGATAGTGAAAGCATGCCCAAAAGCCGGAAAAGGCGCGGCCCCAATGCCGAGATCGGCCAAGCGTTGCGCAAGGCCTATCGCGACGCGGTCGAGGAGACCATTCCCCCTGAAATGCTCGATCTGCTGGGCAAGCTCGGCTAAGGGCCGCCGCTTGGCGGTATCGGAATCCCGTGACGACTGACGCGAAAGGCTGGCTGGCATCCCGCTTCGCCCGGCTCTCGACCGGGCTGAAGACGCTGCTCATCTTCAGCGCGGCGCTCTTCCCGCTCGGGCTGATCGCCATCATCGCCTCGCTGCAGAGCGCCCACGAGAAGAATGCCGACCGTCGCGAGGAGACCCTGCAGCGGCTCGAGATCAAGGCGCAGCGGCTCAATGCCGCATTCTCCCGCAGCGTCCTCACGATCAGCACGGCCGGCGCCGCGGTCGCGGTGGCGCCGCCGGGATCGGAGGTCTGCGACGAGACGCTCAGAAAGCTCGAGCAGGGCTCGGTGCCGGTGCGTTACGCGCTCCACGATCCGGGCGGGCGGCCGCGCTGCGCGAGCGCCGGCTTCGTCCCCTCGCCCGGACCGGCTCGCGCCCCGCGTTCCGGGACCATCGCCCGCATCGCCGAAGATGGATCGGCGCTCAGCCTCTATGTGTTCGGCGAAGACGGCCGGCTCGAAGGCGTGGCCGAATATGGCCAGCCGGCGCTTCGCGACCTTACCTACATCCCCGGAACCGCCCGCGACTTCGACCTCGATCTCGTCCAGGGCGGCCGGCGGATGGGGCTGCGCTCGGATTTCAAGGGCGGGCCCTGGCGGCAGACGGTGCGCGGCGAGGAATCGGTGGCCGGCGGCCAGCTCCGGCTGCGCATCCTGCTGTCGTCCGTGCCGATCACTTTTGCCGACATGCTGCTCATCCTGATGCCGGTGCTGATGTGGCTGTTCGCCACGCTGCTCGGCTGGATCATCCTCAACCGGCTGTTGCTGCGGCCGCTGGGCCGGATGCAGCGCGCCGTCGCCGCCTATCGCCCCGGCGACCGCGAGCTCAATCTGCCCCGCGTCGCCACGCCGGCGCGCGAGATAAGCGAGCTCGGCGAAGCGTTCGACCGGGCGGTGCGCTCGCTCGCGCACCACGAAGCCGAGCTCGAAGCGGCGGTCGAGCGCCAGACCAAGCTCGTCCGGGAAGTCCATCACCGGGTAAAGAACAACCTGCAGGTCGTCGCGTCCCTGCTCAACATCCACTCGCGCGGCTCGCCCAACGAGGAGGTCGCCGCCGCTTATGCGTCGATCCAGCGTCGCGTCGACGCGCTCGCCGTCGTCCACCGCAACCATTATGCCGAGCTCGAGGAGAATCGCGGCGTCGCGCTCAAGCCGCTGATCTCGGAGCTGGCCGCCAACCTGCGTGCCACCGCCCCCGCCTCGGCACTGGGGATGAGCATCCGGCTCGCCCTCGAACCTTATTACGTGACCCAGGACGTCGCCGTCTCGGTCGCCTTCCTGATCACCGAGATCGCCGAATATGCGATGCTCTGCGGCGCCGGCGCGGTCAGCATCGCGCTGACCGGCGACGGCGCGGCCCCCGGCACCGCCGGGCTCACCGTCGAATCGGACAGCCTGCGGCCGGGATCGCTGTGCGACGCGATGCTGACCGAGCGGTTCGAGCGCATCGTCACCGGCCTTTCCCGGCAGCTGCGTTCGACCATCGACCGCGATGCCGAAACCGGGCGCTACATCCTTGCCATCGCCGTGGTCGACAAAGCGGAGCGGTAGCCCTGCCCATGCGGAGCATTGGAAGGATTACCGGTTCCGGTCGTCGCGATTCTTCACGTCGTCGGCATATTCGGGCCTGGCCGCCGCCTCGTCGCGGGCGAGGGCGAGGTCGTCCGTCCCCTATCCCGCCTCGACGGCGGGCTCGAAATTGGGCTTTTCGTCGCGGTGAACGCCGCCGAGATCGCTGTGGGGAGTGGCTTTGGGCGGCTGGCTCGATTCGGGCTCCTTTCCGCCCCCGACAACCGGCGCGACGGGGGGCGGTTGCGAAAAAATTCGCTCGGCCCGCAATTTTTTTGCGCAATCGGCGGAACCGGCGTGCGCCTCCCTCGTTGTGCAGTTTGGATAGTGACCTTTTGCCCCCCCGCTCTCGCTATCCACGACATGAGCCCGGACGCGCCAACCTCCCCCCCCCCGGTGGCGCCTCCGGGCTCAAATTTTGTCTGATCGCGGCGCCCGGACGCCTTGCCGAACTTCCTCGGAACCATCCCCGCCGCCCCGCATTCTCGTTGCACCTAGCGACGCTGAGCGCGACGCGCGAGGCCGAGCAGTCCAGGAGACGGAACATGCGTAAGCTTATCACCCTCGCCTTCATCGCCACCGGCCTCGCGCTGAGCGCCTGCAACACCGTCAAGGGCGCCGGCCAGGACATCGAGTCGGTCGGCGAAGCCGGCGACAAGGCAACCTGAGCCGGAAACCGGCTCGACGAGCACAGGCCGCCTCCGGGCGGCCTTTTTTTTCGTCTCCGGCGTCCCTTGCGTCGCGATTGAATACCGTAACCGCCCCGTTGTCGGGCCTAGGAACGCGGCGCCGCGACCAGCTCGACGATGGTCAGCCCGGCACCCGGCGCCGGCTCCGGCACGGCCAGCCGGTAGCGGAACTCGCCGGTCCGCTCGAGCAGGCCGGCGCTGTCCGCCGCCGAATCGTCGCCATAAGCGGGCGCGGTCTTGGCCCCCGCCGGCACCGCCGCGCCCAGGAAGACGAGCCGGTTGCCGCCCTTTGCGTCCCACAAATAGCCGCCGAGGCGCAGGCCGCGCAGCTCGGTAGCGAGGCTGAGCTGTCCAGCCTCGACGCCGACATAGCAAAAGCCCGGGGCGGATCCGGCCCACCTTCTGCCGCCAAGGCGGACGAAACGGCAGCGATAGCTTCCCGGCGCCGGCGCGGCGCGGGCGAGACCGGTGCCGGGGATCAGCAGGGCGCCCTCGGCGGCGATGCGGCGCGACAGGCCCGCCGCCCGCGACGCCGCCAGCGCCTGGCTCCAGCGCGCGGCGAGGCCGTCGAGCGCGGCGGTTTCGCGCGCCGAGGCGATCCGCCGCCACGCCTCCGTCGCCTCGACGCTGACGCCCGGCCGCGGCACTCCGGGCGCGCGCGACGCCATCGACTGGCAGCCGCCGGCCGCCAGCGCGATCAAGGGGCAGACAAGACGCAGCCGTCGCATCGCGAGCACCTCCTCCAGGCTCCTGATCAACCCCACTCCTACAAAACCAGGCTCCGGCGGCGCCTCAACCCCCGCGCCGGCGCGCCGCCGCGATCGGCACCACGTCCCGGCCAGAAGCCGCGAGCAGCCACGGCGCCAGCTCCCATCCTTCCATCGCCCGGCCGATGAAATAGCCCTGAACATGGTCGCAACCCAGCTCGCCGAGCAAGGCCAGGGTCTCGGCATCCTCGACCCCTTCCGCGGTGGCGGTCAGCCCGAGGCCATGGGCGAGATCGATGACCGCCTTGACGATCAGCCGCGATTCGCGCGAGCGAACCGCCTCGCCGACGAAGCAGCGGTCGACCTTCAGCTCGTTATAGGGCAACTGCCGCAGCTGCAGCAGCGACGAATAGCCGGTGCCGAAATCGTCGAGCGCGAGGCTCATCCCCTTTAGCCGGAAGCGGGTCAGCGTGTCGAGCAGCCGCACCAGATGCTGCGTCGCCCCCTCGGTCACCTCGATCGTCAGGCAGGCGGCCGGCACGCCCTCGGTCTGGCAGAGCCGATGCAGGTAATCGGGATAATAGACGTCGCGCAGGCTCAGCGCGGAGACGTTGAAGGCGATGCTGGTCCTGAGTCCCTGGTCGTTCCAGCTCACCCATTGCTTGAGCCCGCGCCGCAGCACCCAGCCGGTCAGCTCGTCGATCAGGCCGTAGCGCTCGGCGAGCGGCACGAAGGTCGACGGCTCGACCACGCCCAGCGCGCGGTGCGGCCACCGCGCCAGCGCCTCGACCCCGACCAGCCGATGATCGGCGACCGCCACCTTCGGCTGGTAGAGCAGCGACAGCTCGTCGCGCTCGACCGCGAGCTGCAGCTCGGTGAGGAGCTCGGCCTCAGAAACCGATGCAGCCCGCATCGAATGCCTCCCGGCCCTGCATGGCATCCATGAGCTGCTGGAGCCGCACCGGCTTCTGGAGCGGCCCGGCCATGCGCAGGCCGAGCGCCGTGCCGAGCCGCATCGCCGCCTCCAGCACCCGTTCGTCGAAGCCGCTGATCGGCAGCACCAGCGCCCGGCACTTCGCTTCTGCGAGGAAGCGCAGCAGCTCGACTCCGTCGCTGCGCGGCAGGGCGAGATCGAGCACCACCACGTCCGGATCGCAGACGGCATATTGGCTGCGGAAACTCTCCGCGGTGACGGTGATGATCGCCTCGTAGCCGGCTTCCTCGGCGGCATGGGCGATGAAGCGCGCCACCGACAGCTCGTCGTCGATCAGAAGCAGCCGGCGCCGGCCGCCCGGCTGCCGGATCAGCGGACGGAGCGCGGGCTCGGGGAGAAGCGGCTCAGTCATGGCGCAGCCGCGGCCCCATGCGCAGGCCTTCGACTCCGGAGCGGTAGAAGCGGCGCTTCCAGGCGCTGAACTCCTCGATGCTGAGGTCGTAGCGCCGCATCGCCTCGTCGAGCCTCAGGATGCCGCTCTGCACCG
>DASUVK010000042.1:0-54067 GCA_036378975.1 Allosphingosinicella sp.
CGGGCCTCGCGCGCGACCCAGACTCCGAGATCCTGGCGGCCGATGGTCCGGCCGAACTGGGCGGCGAGGATCCGGTCGCTCTCCGTCTCCGCCTGCTCGGCGATGGCGCGCACGAACAGCGACTGGTCGCTCCACCGGCCCATGTCGCCAAGCGCCCTGGTCGCCTGGACGAGCGGACGGGCCATGAAGGCGGAGCGCTGCGCCGGGCCCGGCGAGATCGAGGCGGAGACGGGCGGCGTCACCCGCCGCCCGAGCCGCTCCAGCGCGAGCTGGCCGTAAAACTGGTCGGGGCTGGCCGCCGCCTGCTCCAGCCACGCGTCGGACTGTGCCTTCTGCCCGGCATTGAACGCGGCCCGCGCCGCCCAGTAGAAGCCCTTGGTTCGGGTCTGGGACGAGCGCGCGGCCCGGCCGTAACGGTCGAACATCCGCGCCGCGTCGGCATGGCGGCCGAGCTTGTTCGCGGCATTGCCGGCCAGCCAGGCGAGATTGGTATATTCGTCGCGCTCGGCATAGGGGCGGGCGCTGACGTCGGTTCCCGCCGGATAGGCGTCGTCGAGCTGCGAGGCGATCTGATAGGCGGTCGACCATTGCGCGTCGTTGGCGGCGCCCTTGGCGAGCGTCATCATCGTCTCGAACCATTTCTCGGCATTGGTCGGGGGACGGTTCAGCCGGTGCGGCTGCGCCATCAGCTGGCGGGCGGCGAGGCTCTGTCCGCTATTGCGCAGCCAGTTGGCGCGGTCGACCAGCAGCCCCGCATCGCCTTCGACCGTGCCGAGCGCGGCGAGCCGGCTGGCGGCGTCGGCCGCGCGCGTCTGGAGCGCGAGCCGGGTGTCGTAGAGCGCCTGCCGCTGGGCCGAGACCAAAGGCAGGGTCCGTGCCGCGCTCTGGGTGTCGCGATTGCCGAGCAGGGCTTCCATCCGCGAATCATGGTCGGCGCTGCTCAGCCGGCCGCCGAACTGGCCGAGGATACGCGCTTCGTCGGTGGGAGGCAGCACCCCGCCGGTCCAGGCCTTGCGCGCCGCTTCGAGCGCTTCGTCGCCGCGTCCGGAGGCGGAAAGGGCGAAAGCGAGCCGGGCGTGACCGGCCGGCGTGAGGGGCGGGAAGGCGCGGAAGAAGCCGATCACCTCATAAGCGGCGCCGCCGTCGGCATTGGCCTTCTCGGCGGTGCGGCGCATCGCCGTCTCGCCGGGCCAGCCGCGATGGCTCATCAGGAAGGAGGCGTAGGAGGAAAAGGGCAGGCTGTCGGTCTGCCGGAGGCTGTTCCAGCGGGCGAGGTTGGCGCTGACCGCCGGCGGCACCGGCGAGTAAGCCGGCGCCGGCCTCGGCGGCTGGGCCTGCGGCGGGACGGGCGCCACCGTGCCCTGCACCGCCGCCGGCAGGATTTTGGCGACTTGGACCGGCCGCACGCCGGCCGCGACCGCCGCGGCCGACATGGCGGAGACGCCCAACAGGCTCAGGATCAACGCTTTTTTCTGCATGCTGGACAGAATGCCAACCCCCTCCTTATCAGGCCGTGAACGGCCGCTCCTTATTGTCCGGCCTGCAGCCTCACGGGAAGGAGCCTATTCATGTTCCGCGGGTCGATCCCGGCTCTGGCGACGATTTTCCGGGACGAAGCGTTGGACGAGAGCGCTTTTCTCGACTTCGTGCGCTGGCAGGTGGAGGAAGGAAGCCACGCCCTGGTTCCTTGCGGCACCACCGGCGAATCGGCGACCCTCGATGCCGCCGAGCATCGGCGGGTGATCGAGCTGGCGATCGAAGGCGCCGCGGGCCGGGTCAAGGTGATCGCCGGCTGCGGTTCCAACAGCACCGCCCACGCGATCGAGCTGACCCGCGCCGCCAAGCAGGCCGGCGCCGACGCCGCCCTGCACGTGCCGCCTTATTACAACCGCCCGAACCAGGAAGGCGTCTACGCCCATTTCGCCGCCATCGCCGAGGCGGTCGACCTGCCGATTATCCTCTACAACGTGCCCTCGCGTACCGTCACCGACATCGCCGTCGAGACGATGGCGCGCCTCTCCGAGATCGCCAACGTGGTCGGCGTCAAGGACGCCACTGCCGACCTCGGCCGCGTCTCCGCCCAGCGCCTCGCCTGCCGGGCCGGATTCGCCCAGCTTTCCGGCAATGACGACATCGCGCTCGGCTTCATGGCGCTGGGTGGCGTAGGCTGCATATCGGTGACCGCCAACGTCGCCCCGCGCCTGTGCGCCGACTTCCAGGAGCGCTGCCTCAGGGGAGACTGGAACGGCGCGCTCGACCTCCAGGATCTCCTCTATCCGCTGCACGCGGCCTTGTTCAGCGATGCCTCGCCGGGTCCGGTGAAATATGCCCTGTCGCGCATCCACCCCGGCTTCTCTCCGGAGCTCCGTTTGCCGATGACGCCACCGTCGGAAGCGAGCCGAAAGGCGGTCGACGACGCACTGGCCCAGGCAGGGCTGTTATGAGGGGCGGCGCAATGGGTTTCGCTTTTGCGGACGCAGCCCCTATCTGCTGATCATGGTCCGTCCCCGCCCCGCCACGTTCGACAAGCAGAAGGTCGTCGCCGAGAACCGGCGCGCGCGGTTCGACTATGCCGTCGAATCGACCTACGAGGCCGGCATCGCGCTGACCGGCACCGAAGTGAAGTCGCTGCGCTTCGGCGAGGGCTCGATCGCCGAAAGCTATGCCGAGGTGAAGGACGACGAGGCCTGGCTGATCAACGCCAACATCCCCGAATTCAGCCACGGCAACCGCTTCAATCACGAGCCCAAGCGGCCCCGCAAATTGCTGCTCCACGAGCGTGAGATCGCCCGGCTGCACGGCGCCGTCGCCCGTCAGGGCATGACCCTCGTGCCGCTCTCAATCTATTTCAACAGCCGCGGCCGGGCGAAGGTCGAGCTGGCGCTCGCCAAGGGCCGCAAGGCGCCCGACAAGCGCGAATATCAGAAGGAGAAGGACTGGAAGCGGGAGCAGGGCCGTCTGTTGCGCGACCGTGGCTGACCGGCACGGCCGCTTCGCCCGCTGGGCGACGAGGAACATGCCCAGGCGCGAGGATCTCGCCCGGAGCCGCTGGATAAGGCCGTTCGGCCAGCGCGTGCTGCACAGCGAGTTCTGGCGCTTCACCCGCCGCTCGGTGCCGCGCGGCGTCGCGATCGGCCTGCTGGTCGGCATTTTCGTGATGATCCCGGGGCTGCAGATCGTCGGCTCGGCTCTGCTGTGCATCCCGTTCCGCGGCAACATCCCGGTCGCCGCTTTGATGACCTTCCTGTCCAATCCGTTCACCACTCCCTTCATCCTGACCGCTTCCTATTTCGTCGGGAGCTCGCTGGGGCTGGGCGGCCATACCGGCGTCCCGGGGCGCGAGGCTTCGATTTCCGAATGGTTCGCCTGGCTGTTCTCCGATGCGGCGCTGGCGACCGTCAGCGGGCTTTTCATCATCGCCAGCTTGAGCGCGCTGATCGGCTATTTCGCCTCGATCCTGGTGTGGCGCTGGTGGACCGCGCACAAGTGGCGCCGCCGCGCCCGCCGCGAGCGGCTGGAGATTTGAAAGCGCCGCCGCCGCTGCTATTGCGGCGGCGCCTCCATCATCATTGACGGGATCCCCATGCGCAAGCTCCTCGCTCTCCTCGCCGCCTCGACCTCCCTCGCCGCCTGCGCCACCAACGACGGACCCTCGCCCGTCGAGGTGCGCGAGCAGACCGCGACGGTCGCCACCGCCGCCGAAGGCCCGGTGGCGCCGCCCGAAGCGGAGCGGCCGCAGATCGGCCGTTTCGGCTTCGACGAAGCCGGGATGGAACGCTCGGTCGCGCCGGGCGACAATTTCTATCGCTACGCCAACGGCACTTGGGCCAGGAACACGCCGATCCCCGCCGACCGTTCCAATTACGGCATGTTCACCATGCTCGACGATCTCTCGCGCCAGCGCACCCGCGAGATACTCGACGAGGTCAAGGACGATGAGAACAGCAGGATCGGCAATGCTTATGCGGCCTATCTCGACGAAGCCTCGATCGAGGCGAAGGGCCTCGCGCCGATCGAGCCCTGGCTCGCCCAGATTCGCGGGCTCAAGACCAAGGGCGCCTATGCCGCGCTCGCCGCCGCCGCCGACCGCAACGGCATCCCGGGTCCGGTCGGCGGTTTCGTCGGCCAGGACGACAAGAATCCCGAGCGCTACGCCTACACCCTGTTCCAGGCCGGCCTGGGCATGCCGGACCGGGATTATTATCTGAAGCCGGACGCCAAGCTGGCCGAGACCCGCGCCGCCTATCTCCGCCATCTGACCAACGTGCTGACCCTGGCGGGCGAGACCGATGCGGCCGCGCGGGCGAAGGCGATCCTGGCCTTCGAGACCGACATCGCCAAGGCTCACTGGACCCGCGTCGACAGCCGCGACGCCACCAAGACCTACAACAAGATGACGCTGGCCGCGCTCGCCAGGAGCGCGCCCGGCTTCGACTTCACTTCCTATCTGCGCGGCGTCGGCGCCGACGTCAGCGACCTGATCGTCGCCCAGCCGAGCGCGATCAAGGGCATCGCCGCCGCGATCCGCAACGCGCCCCTGCAGGTGCTCAGGGACCAGCTGCTGGTCCGCTCGCTCGACACTTATTCGGACTATCTGCCCAAGCGCTTCGACGACGAGGCCTTCTCTTTCTACGGCACCACACTCTCCGGCACGCCCGAGCAGGAGGCTCGGTGGAAGCGGGGCGTGACCTTCGTCACCAACGCCTTGAGCGACGAGGTCAGCCAGATCTACGTCAAGCGCTACTTCCCGCCCGAGACCAAGGCCGCCGCCGACAAGCTGGTGCGCAACGTCATCGCCGCCATGGGCCGCCGCATCGACCAGCTCGACTGGATGCAGCCGGCTACCAAGGCGGCCGCCCACGCCAAGCTCGCCGCCTTCACCCCCAAGATCGGCTATCCCGACCGCTGGCGCGATTTCTCCGGCCTCGAGATTCGCCGCGACGACCCGCTCGGCAACGCCATGCGCTCGGCCCATTTCGAGCATCAGTACAACGTCACCAAGCTCGGCCAGCCCATCTACCGCTGGGAGTGGGGGATGACTCCGATGGAGATCAACGCCTACGCCAATTTCGGCATGGTCGAGATCGTCTTCCCGGCGGCGATCCTGCAGCCGCCTTTCTTCGATCCCAAGGCCGACGACGCGGTCAATTACGGCGGCATCGGCGCCGTCATCGGCCACGAGATTAGCCACCATTTCGACGACCAGGGCGCCAAATATAATCGCGAAGGCCGGCTGGTCGACTGGTGGACCCCGCAGGACCTCCGGAATTTCCAGTCCAGCCTCGACGTCCTCGGCGCCCAGTATGACGCCTACGAGCCGCTGCCCGGAATGCACGTCCAGGGCAAGCTCACCATGGGCGAGAACGTCGCCGACCTCGCCGGCCTCACCGTCGCCTACGACGCCTACCGGCACTCGCTCGGCGGCGCCGAGCCGCGCGTCATCGACGGTTTTACCGGCGACCAGCGTTTCTATCTCGGCTGGGCTCAGGTGTGGCGGCGCAACTATCGCGAGGCCAACCTGCGGCAGCGCCTGCTGACCGACCCCCACAGCCCGTCCGAACAGCGCGTCGCCGTCGTCCGCAACCTCGATCCCTGGTATGCCGCTTTCGGCGTCCAGCCCGGCCAGGCGCTTTACGTCGCGCCGGCGCAGCGCGTCCGTATCTGGTAGGATGGCGAGCGCGGCTTCAGCCCCGGCGGCCCGGCCGCGCCCCGGCCTCGCCTTGCTGGCCGTCCTCGCCGCGGCCTCGGCCTCGGCGGCGGTGCTGCTGTGGGCGCTGGACAATGTCGTCTTCGCCGCCGCCTTCTTCGCCGGCGCGCTCGCGGTCGGCCTGCCCCTGCTGTTCGTCGGGCGCGGCGTCCCCGACCCGCCGGCGGCCGCGGAGACGGGGATCGACCTGGCCCTGGTCCGGGTCGGTCTCGACGCGTCGCCCGACGCGCTGGCGGTCACCGACCCGGGCGGCGCGTTGCTGGCCGCCAACAGCCGCTACGAGTGCTGGTTCGGCATCCGCCCGCCGCTCGAGCTGCCGTTCGGCGAAGCGCTTCGGGAAGTCCTCGCCGCCGCCAACCGCGATGGACGGGCCGAAGCTTCCGGCCTGACCGCGGGCGATCTCAACCTCGCCGCCGACGTCCGCGCCGCCGGGCAAGGCGACGGCGCCCTGCTCTGGCGCTTCGCCCGCACCGGCGAGGAGGACGCCGCCGCCGAGGCGCGCCAGCTGCTCGGCGGCGAGATCGGCCGGCGCCTCGCCCGCACCGGGCTGATGGCCGCTCTCACCGCCGCCGACGGCCGCATCCTTGAGGCCAATTCCGCCTTTCACGTCCGCGCCGGCGGCGACGCGGAGGTCGCCCCCGGCACGCCGCTCGTCGACCTGTTGGCGATGGACGAGCAGCACCAGTTCCATTTCGCCCGCGAAGGCAAGGCGGGCGGGGCGCTGCGCATCCTCCAGGTGCCCCTGGTGGAGGAGGAAGGCGGGCCGAGCCTGTTCCTGCTGCTCGACGAGCTCGGCGGCGTCGGCGCCGATGCCGCGCACAACATCAACGCCTTGCTCGAGATCCTGCCGCTCGGCCTGGCGCTGGCCGACCGAGACGGCCGCTTCGTTTACCTCAACGCCGCCTTCCGCCGGGCCGCGGGCCTGTCGCGCAGCGCTGCGCCGACCTGGCCGAGCGACCTGGTCGTCGACGAGGACAAGGCGGCGGTCGCCGATTCGGTCCGCCGCTTCGCCCGCGGCGCCTCGCTCTCGGGCGACGTCGCGGTGCGCCTCAAGGCCAACGCCGAGGAGCCGGTGGCCTTGACCGTCGCCGGCGCCCGCGGCCTCGGCGAGGCGGCGGTCTTGCTCTCCCTCAAGGACAATAGCGAAGAAGACCGTCTGAAGCGTCAGGTCGCGCAGGCGACCAAGATGCAGGCGGTCGGCCAGCTTGCCGGCGGCGTCGCCCACGATTTCAACAACATTTTGACTGCGATCATCGGCCATTGCGACCTGATGCTGATGCGCCATGCGCCCGGCGACAGCGATTATGACGACATTCAGCAGATACGCTCCAACTCGAACCGCGCCGCCAGCCTCACCCGCCAGCTGCTGGCTTTTTCCCGCCAGCAGACGTTGCGCCCTCAGGTGCTCCAGCTCCCCGACGTCATCGCCGAGGTCTCGACCCTGCTGAAACGTCTGCTCGGCGAGCGGGTCAAGCTGCAGGTCAAGCACGGCCGCGGCCTCGGCGCGGTCCGCGCCGATCCCGGCCAGCTCGAGCAGGTCATCGTCAACCTTGCCGTCAACGCCCGCGACGCGATGCTGGCGAAGGAGTCGGATGGGGGCGGCACGCTCACGCTCCACACCTACGCGGTCACCGCCGACGACGTCCGGCGGATGGGCAGCGAGATATTGCCGATCGCCGATTATACCGCGCTGCGCGTCTCCGACACCGGCACCGGCATCCCGACCCACCTCCTGCCCAAGATCTTCGAGCCCTTCTTCACCACCAAGGAAGTCGGCAAGGGCACCGGCCTCGGCCTCTCCACCGTCTACGGCATCGTCAAGCAGTCGGGCGGCTTCATCTTCGCGGAATCGGAGCCGGGCAAGGGCACCAGCTTCGTCATCTACCTGCCCGTCCACCGCGCCGAGGCGGCCAGGCCGGCGCGCAGGGGCCGCGAGCCGGCCGGCGAGCTGTGGGGGACCGGCACCATATTGCTGGTCGAGGACGAGGCGACGGTCCGCGCGGTCGCCGAGCGGGCGCTCACCCGTCACGGCTACACCGTGCTGCTCGCCGAGAATGGCGAAGCGGCGATCGAAATCCTCGAGCGCGAGCAGCGGGTCGACCTGATGATCTCGGACGTCGTCATGCCGACCATGGACGGCCCGACCACCGCCCGCGCGGCGAGGCGGTTGCAGCCCGATCTGCCGATCCTGTTCATCTCCGGCTATGCCGAGGAGCAATTGCGCCAATCGATCGACCTCGACCGCGTCGCCTTCCTCGCCAAGCCGTTCTCGGTCCAGAAGCTCGCCGAGGCGACCCGGGATTCACTGGCTATGAAGTGATCAGGGACAGTCACTTTTCCCACCGACGTGACAAACCTGACGCCGACGTGCGGAAAAGTGACTGTCCCTCCCAGCGCCAAAATAATTGTTTCGCAAAGACTTGGAAACTCTTAAGCGGACGCCGGTGACCGTCCGCTCCATCCTCATCGTCGAAGACGAGCCGCTGATCGCGATGATGCTCGAGGATTTCCTCGATTCGCTCGGCCACAAGGTCGCCGCCACCTGCGAAACCGTCGCCGACGCGCTCGCCCGGGTGGGGCAGGGCGGCTTCGACATCGCCATCATCGACGTCAATTTGAACGGCGAGCGGGTCTGGCCTGTCGCCGACCGCCTCGCCGCCCAGGGCGTCCCCTACATCCTCGCCACTGGCGGCCATATCGAGCCGCCGCCGCCCGAACATGCCGGTGCTCCCGTCCTCTCCAAGCCCTTCACCCTCGACGCGATCGAGCCGGCGCTGGCCGAGGCGTGCGCACGCTAGGTCGCCCGGGCCCCCGGGCGGGCCCGGCCGGTTTGCGCGGCCCCGACCGGTCCAACCTGACAGGCGAAGCCTTTTTGTGATACGCCTCCCGCGCCGGCAGGGAGGATCATATGGAGCTCGTTGGGATGTTCGCCGGCGGCTTCATCGCGCTGGGGCTGATCTCCCTCCTCTGGGAAGCGCTCCTATTCGCGAAAGTCTATGACGATCCCGTCAGGGCCAAGCTGGCTTCCGTAGGGGCATCGTGGCTCAGCTGCAGCGCGATCGCGGGGTTCGAGATGGCCGATGGCGGCCCCTATGCGTGGAGAGTCTTCCTGATCTATTTCGTGCCGGCCCTGGCCCTGGCGCCCTTCGCCGTCCGGCGCGGCAGAATTGACCGAAAAAAGGCCGAAACCGATAGGGTCGCCACTTCGCCGAGGCTGGGCGACACGGCAATTTAGGATCCGCCGGAAACGAGGCATCGCGCTAGCGAGGAAATATGTGGAAGCTCCTCCTCGTCCCCGTCTTTCTCTACGTCGCCCTGCTCATCCTGATCTTCGCCTTCCAGGCGCGCCTCCTTTTTCCGGCCGGCGCGATCGGCGGCCCCGGACCGCTTCCCCCCGGTGCGATACGCGTCGCCTTCGACACGCCCGACGGCAACCGGCTCCACGGCGTCCACATTCCGGCCGCGGCCGCCCCGGCCGGGCCGCGCACCCTGATTCTCGGCTTCGGTGGCAATGCCTGGAACGCCGAAGCCGCCGCCGCCTATCTTCACGGCCTCTTCCCCGAGGCGGAGGTCGTCGCATTCCATTATCGCGGCTACCGCCCGTCGAGCGGCAGCCCGGGCGCCACGGCACTCGTCGACGACGCTCCGCGCGTCTACGATTTCGCCGTCCGCCGCCTGCAGCCGGCGCGGGTAGTGGCGGTCGGCTTCAGCGTCGGCAGCGGCGTCGCCGCCAGCCTCGCGCCGCGGCGTCCGCTCGACGGACTCATCCTGGTCACGCCGTTCGATTCGATGAAGAAGGTGGCCGCGGGCCATTATCCCTGGCTGCCGGTGCGCTGGCTGTTCCGCCACGAGATGAAGCCGGCCGAGTGGCTGCGCGGCTCGCCGGTTCCGACGGCGCTCATCGCCGGCGGCCGCGACGCGCTGATCACGGCGGCGCGCACCGAGGGTCTGCGACGAGCCGCGGGACATATCGTCTACGACCGGACCATCGACGGCGCCGGTCATAACGACATCTACGACCGTCCCGATTTCCGCGCCGCGATGCGCGAAGCGCTCGCCCGCGTCGGCGGCTAGGGCGCCATGGTCAGAGCGTCGATCGCGCCCTGGAGGATGTAGGCGGCGGCCATCTTGTCGATCAGCTCGGCGCGGCGGGCGCGGCTGGCGTCGGCGTCGAGCAATGTCCGGGTCACCGCCTGGGTCGACCAGCGCTCGTCCCACAGCAGGATCGGCAGGCCGAGCGGCGCGAGGTTGCGGGCGAAGGCGCGGACCGCCTGGGTGCGCGAAGAGTCGCTGCCGTCGAGGTTGAGCGGCAGGCCGACCACCAGGCCCGTGACGCGCTGCGCCGCGGCGAGCGTCCGCAGCGTCTCCAGATCCTTGGCGAACTTGCCGCGCGGGAGCAGCGCGGCGGGTGTGGCGATGGTCCAGTCCGCGTCGCACAAAGCGAGCCCGACCGCCTTGGTGCCGACGTCGAGCCCGAGCAGCCGCCCGCCGTCCGGCAAGGCGTCGCGGAAATCGGCGGCGCGCTCAGTGATCATCTTTCCCCGCTCATCCTGGGTAGGGACCGAGCCTGTCCTTCGACACGGGTCTTCGCCTTCGCTCAGCCCCTACTCAGGATGAGCGGTAGCGCCATCACCGCCTCGTGAGAAGGCCGTCACCCGCGCCGCCGCGTCGGCGCGCAGGGCCGACCAGAACAAGGCATAATCGTAGACGTGGTAATTGTTTCCCGGCAGGACGTAGGGGCCGAGGTCGGGCGCATCCTTGCCGATCAGCAGGAAACCGCGCACGTCGCAGCGCGCCGGCACGCCCGGCGCCTGCAGCCGCCCCTCGGTCAGCTGCGCGTTGGGCACCAGGGTGCCGGGATTGGCCGAAGCCGGCGCTTCGCCGCCGGGGCCGCCGCTGAGCGGGTTGGTGCACAGCATCGGCGATCCGGCCCGGGCGATGCCGGTGCGGCCCGCGGACTTGTCGTAGACGTCGGTGACCAGTTTCGGATCGGCCGGCTCCGCAAAGCTCTGCCAGCTGACCACGCAAGCGGCCTGCTCGCGCCGTTCGCAGGCGGGCAGGCCGAGCGACGGCAGGTCGGCGGAAATCGAGACCGGCCAGCCGATCACATAAGCGGCGGCGATCCTTTTCGCTTCGGGCCGGCCGGCGACGCGCTCCGCGAGCAGCCGCATCAGGTGGAGGCTGCCCTGGCTGTGGCCGGCGAGGACGATCGGCCGGCCCTTCGGCGCCTCGCGCAGGAACTGGTCGAAAGCGGCGGCGACGTCGCGATAGGCGAAATCGAGCGCCCTGCCCGCATCCGCCTTGGTGGTGAGGAAGGCGCCGAATGTCGCCTGCCGGTATTTCGGCGCCCAGACATCGGCGACGCCGTTGAACACGCTCGCCTGGCTCTGGACGAACAGCCGCGCCCGATGCTGGGATTCCTCGTCGTCGAGCGGCGCGTTCCAGCGGGTCGTCCTGAGAAACGAGGTGGGATGGACGAAGAAGACCGAAGCCCGCGGCGTGCCCTTGCGCGCCATCTGAGCCGGCATCCCCGCCGGCATCCATGAAGCCGGGCTCGCCTCCAGATCGGGGCGGGCGAGCCACATCTCCTTGCGGGCATAAGCGCTGGGTTCCGGCGGCGGTCCGCCCTCGAAGGCGGCGGTCGGGACCATGGTGAAGCGCATCAGCTCGGCCCCGAACAGCCGGTAGACCAAGGCCGCGGCGACGACGAGCACGGTCAGCCCCGCCACCACCCACAGGAACCGCCGCGCCAGCATTCAAATCCTCCGAGCCTGCATCGCCGCTGCACAAGCCGATGGCACAAGCCGATGCAAGCGCTACGATAGGCGCCGGGAGGACGATCATGACAGACCGCGAGCCGCTCGACCACGAATCCTGGCCGCTGCGAGGGGCCCTGCTGCTCGCCCTCGGCGGCGCCCTCGGCCTTGCCATCCATTTCCTCACCCGCGGGCCTGAGGTCTGGCAATGGACCGAAAACCCGCTGAAGCTCGGCACCGCGGCCTTTCTCGCCGCCGCCGGCATCGTCTTCGCTTTCTCGCTCGAGCGCCTGCGCTGGGCCTGGTCGGCGGCGTTCGCGGTCGCGGCGGGGCTGGTGGTGGGCTTCGTCACCTACTGGAACGGCCAGCCCGACAGCTGGGGCGCCGGGGAAGGCTGGCAGCTCGCCTCCGCCCTGCTCGCCCTCGTCATTGCGGTGCCGCTGTTCCAGGCCTCGCGCGACGCCGGCCGCTGGAGCCTCGATTACCGCAGCGTCCACGCCCATGCCTGGACCAACGTCATCCTGTGGTTCGTGGCCTGGGGCTTCGTCCTGATCGTCTACCTGCTCCTGCATCTCCTCTCGGAGCTGTTCCAGCTGATCGGCATCCACGTGCTGCGCGACCTGCTGCGCAAGGACTGGTTCGGCTGGCTGCTGGTCGGCGGCGCGCTTGGCGCCGCGATCGGCCTGCTGCGCGACCGCGACCGCATCCTCGGCCTGCTCCAGCGGGTGGCGACCGCGGTGCTTTCGGTGCTGGCGCCGATCCTCGCCGCAGGCCTCGTCCTCTTCGTCCTGGCGCTGCCTTTCACCGGGCTCGAGCCGTTGTGGGAGCAGACCCGCGCGACCACGCCGATCCTGCTCAGCTGCATCATCGGCGCCGTCATCCTCGTCAATGCGGCGATCGGCAGCGGCGCCGCCGACGAGGAAGCGCCCTCGCGGATCGTCCGCTGGGCGGCGGCGGCGCTGGCGGTGGTGGCGCTGCCGCTGGCGATCGTCGCGGCCGTTTCGACCGGCCAGCGCATCGCCCAGCACGGCTTCACCCCGGACCGGCTGTGGGCGACGGTGTTCGTCGCGATCACCGTCGTCGGCGCCGCCGCCTATCTGTTCGCGGTGGTCCGCGGCCGCGCCGGCTGGCCGCCTTTGCTGCGCACGCTCAATTTGCGGCTGGCGGTCGGCATCTGCCTCCTCGCCTTGTTCCTGGCGCTGCCGATCGTCAGCTTCGGCGCGATCTCGACCCGCGACCAGCTCGCCCGCCTCGATTCGGGCCGGGTCGCGCCGGACAAGTTCGACTGGGCGGCGCTGCGCTTCGATTTCGGCCCGTCCGGGCGAAAAGCGGTGGAGCGCCTCGCCCGCAGCGCCAATCCGGTGATCCGCGACAATGCGCGGGCGGCCCTGGCGGCGAAGAGCCGGTGGGATGCCCGCCGCGACATCGAAGCCTATGTCGAGGCGCCGAGGACGATGCGCGTCTTTCCCGCCGGCGCCGCAATCCCGCCCGACCTGCGCGAGGCCGTGCTCGGCCTCCCCGGACGGCCCGGCGCCTGCATCGGCAAGGGCGAATGCACTCTGTTCTGGCGGCCCGCCGACAATGTCGCCGTCGCCGTCATGGATCCGTGCGCGGCCGGCCCGCCGCGGGACGGGGGGCGCTACGCCTGCGCGCTGCGACCGATCGTGCTGTCGCGGGCGGGCGGGCGCTGGATCCGGCCGGACGAGGCGGCGGTGATGGTGCCGGCCACGACGACGCCGGAGCAGGAGGCCGCGAAGCAGCAGCGCCGCCGGGAGGCGCTGCGCCGCGGCGAGATCGAGGTGCGCGAGGTCAGCCGCCGCCAGCTGTTCATCGGCCAGGAGCCCGTCGGCGGCGAGTTCGAATAGCGCTCCTTGCCGCGTTGCAGCGTGAATGCTAGCGGCCGCTCCATGTCCGTCGACGCCGCCACCGTCCGCCATATCGCCAGGCTCGCCCGTATCGCCGTCTCCGATGCCGAGGTCGAGGCGCTGGCGCCGGAGCTCAACAATATCCTCGGCTGGATCGAGCAGCTGCAGGAAGTCGATGTCGCGGGCGTCGAGCCGATGACCGCGGTCATCCCCAACCGGCTGCGTCTGCGCGACGACGTCGTCACTGACGGCGGCAAGCGCGACGACGTCCTCGCCAACGCTCCGGTGGCCGAGCACGGCTTCTTCGCGGTGCCCAAGGTGATCGAGTGACCGACCTCACCGATCTCGGCATTGCCGCGATTCGCGACGGCGTCCGCGACGGCGCCTTCTCGGCGCGCGAGGTCGCTGAGGCCTATAACGCCGCCGTCGCGAAGGGCAGGGGCCTCAACGCCTTCACCGTCGAGACTCCCGACCACGCCCTCGCCGCCGCCGCCGCCGACGAAGCGCGGGCGTCGGCAGAGCTGAAGCCGCTTTCCGGCGTTCCGCTCGGCATCAAGGATTTGTTCGGCACCTTCGGGGTGCCGACCACCGCCGGCAGCCGTATCCTCGAAGGCTTCCGGCCGCGCTACGAATCGACCGTGTCGGCCAATCTGTTCGCCGCCGGCGCCGGCATGCTGGGCAAATTGAACATGGACGAGTTCGCGATGGGCTCGTCGAACGAGACCAGCGCCTGGGGCCCGGTCCTCTCCCCCTGGCGGCGCAGCGACGGCGGCAATGCCGCGCTCACCCCCGGCGGCAGTTCGGGCGGCTCGGCGGCGGCGGTGGCGGCGCGGATGGCGCCGGGCGTCACCGGCACCGACACCGGCGGCTCGATCCGGCAGCCCGCCGCCTTCACCGGCATCACCGGCATCAAGCCGACCTACGGCCGCTGCTCGCGCTGGGGGATCGTCGCCTTCGCCTCCTCGCTCGACCAGGCGGGGCCGATGGCGCGCGACGTGCGCGACTGCGCGATCCTGCTCGAAGCCATGGTCGGCTTCGACCCGAAGGATTCAACCTCGCTCGACCTGCCGGTGCCGAACTGGGAGGCGGCGCTGAGCAGCGACATCCGCGGCAAGCGCATTGGCATCCCCAGCGAATATCGGATCGACGGAGTCCCCGCCGAGATCGACCGGGTGTGGGAAAAGGGCATCGACCTGATGCGGGACGCGGGCGCCGAGATCGTCCGGGTCTCGCTTCCGCACACCAGATACGCCCTCCCGACCTATTACATCATCGCCCCGGCCGAGGCCTCGTCCAACCTCGCCCGCTACGACGGCGTCCGCTACGGCCTTCGGGTCGCCCCCGAGAACGGCAATTTGACCGACATGTACGAAGCGACCCGGGCCGCCGGCTTCGGACCCGAGGTCAAGCGCCGGATCATGATCGGTACCTACGTCCTCTCGGCCGGCTTCTACGAGGCCTATTTCAACCGCGCCCAGAAGGTCCGCACCCTGATCGCCCGCGATTTCGAGCGGGTCTGGGAGCAGTGCGACCTCATCCTCACTCCGACGGCTCCCTCCGCGGCCTTCGCGCTCGGCGAGAAGAGCGCCGATCCGATCGCCATGTACCTGAACGACGTCTTCGCCGTCCCCGCCAGCCTCGCCGGCCTGCCCGCGATCAGCGTTCCCGCCGGCCTCGACGACCAGGGCCTTCCCCTCGGCCTCCAGCTGGTCGGCCGCGCGCTCGACGAGCAGGGCGTGCTCAACGCCGCCTTGGCCCTGGAGGAACGGGCCGGCTTCACCGCGCGGCCGGAGGCCTGGTGGTGAATGGAGGAGCTGACCGCCTTTGCTGCTATGGCGCTGGTATCGGCCCTGGCCATCGCCGTCGCCGACCTCGCCGGTTGGCTGATGGGTCTGGGCTGGGGCCATTATTCGAAGAAATTGCGCGCGAAGCGGCGTGCCCGAGAGACGAACCATGACTGACTATCGAATCCACGGCGCCACCGGCGAATGGGAGGTGGTGATCGGGCTCGAGGTGCACGCGCAGGTGACCTCCAATGCCAAGCTCTTCTCGGGCGCGTCGACCGAGTTCGGCGCGGAGCCCAACAGCCAGGTCAGCCTGGTCGACGCGGCCATGCCCGGCATGTTGCCGGTCCCGAACCGCGAATGCATCCGCCAGGCGGTGCGCACCGGCATGGCGCTGGAGGCGCGGATCAACCCCTGGTCGCGCTTCGACCGGAAGAATTATTTCTACGCCGATCTGCCGCAGGGCTATCAGATTAGCCAGCTCTACCACCCGATCGTCGGCGAGGGCGAGATCGAGATATTGCTCGACGACAAGGACGAGGGCTCGGCCAAGAGGGTCGGCGTCGAGCGCATCCATCTCGAGCAGGATGCCGGCAAGCTGATGCACGACCAGCATCCCAGCTTCTCCTATGTCGACCTCAACCGCTCGGGCGTCGCCTTGATGGAGATCGTCTCGAAGCCGGACATGAGAAGCCCCGAGGAAGCAGGGGCTTACATCCGTAAGCTGAGAGCGATCCTGCGCTATGTCGGCAGCTGCGACGGCAATATGGAGCAGGGCTCGATGCGCGCCGACGTCAATGTCAGCGTGCGCAAGCCCGGCGGCGCGCTCGGCACCCGCACCGAGACCAAGAACGTCAATTCGGTCCGCTTCATCATGGCCGCGATCGAGCATGAGGCGAGCCGCCAGGTCGACGTGCTGGAGGGCGGCGGCGCCATCGTCCAGGAGACCCGGCTGTGGGACCCGGACAAGGGCGAGACGCGCAGCCTGCGCTCCAAGGAGGAAGCGCACGATTATCGCTACTTCCCCGATCCCGACCTGCTCCCCGTCGAGCTGTCCGACGCTTTCCTCGAGGAATGCCGCGCCAGCCTGCCCGAGCTGCCCGACGCGAAGCGCCATCGCTACGAGCAGGCGCTCGGCCTCAGCGCCTATAACGCCAGCGTGCTGACCGCCGACGTCACCACCGCGCGCTGGTTCGAGGCTTTGCTGGAGAAGCTCGGCGACGAGCATGCGCAGCGGGCGAGCAATTGGGTCACCTCCGACCTGTTCGGCGCCCTCAATCGTCTCGGCAAGGGCATTGAGGAAAGCCCCGTCAGCCCCGCCCAGGCCGCCGAATTGCTCGCCCTCACCGCCGGCGGCACCCTCTCCGGCACGCTCGCCAAGCAGGTCTTCGAGATCATGCTCGAGACCGGCGAGGATCCCGGCGCGATCGTCGAGGCCCGCGGCCTCAGGCAGACCAGCGACACCGGCGCCATCGACGCCGCCATCGCGGACGTGCTCGCGGCCAATCCGGACAAGGTGGCCGAATATCGCGGCGGCAAGGACAAGCTCTTCGGCTTCTTCGTCGGCCAGGTGATGAAGGCGATGCAGGGCAAGGCCAATCCCGGCGTGGTCAACGAGCTGCTTCGCCGGGCGCTCTCCTAGGTCCCTTGCACGCGACGGCCGCCGGAGGCATCATCTCCCGGACGCCAGGCTCTTGAAGGGGTGAGGCTGATGCGGATGACAAGCCTGGCGGCGGCGATGGCCCTGCTCGCGGCCGCGGCGCCGGTTGGCGCGGCGGACGATGAAGACGATCCCGATTATGTCTTCTTCCACAAGGAGGGCGTGACCCGCGACGCGGCGATCGCCGACTGGGAGGAATGCCGCGACCTCGCGAGCGCGGTCGAGCCCCCGCGCGGCCCTTCCGTCTATACGCCCAATGTCGCCGCCGCGGCCGCCGCCGGCTTCATGCAGGGCCTGATCCGAGGCGCCCAGCGCCGCCACATGTTCGACGCGGCGCTTCGCAAATGCTTCCAGGTCAAGGGATATGGAAGGTACGAGACGACCAAGGAGGAATCGAAGCTGCTTTATTCGGGAAGCTGGTCGGTGATGCGCGGCAAGCTCGCCGACAAGGCGACGGGTCCCAAGCCCTCGCAGCCGGCGCTCGTGCCATGATCCGCCCCGCTTTACCCGGCAGGCTGCTCGCCGCGCTCGCCGCCGCGCTCGCCGTCCCCGCCGCCCCGGCCGCCGCCGCGGAGGTGCTCAAGATCGCTCCCGCCGCGCTCGATCCGAAGCTCGCTTATCTGCTCGTCCGCCTCGGCAAGCGGGACGAGAAGGTCTGGAACCTGGTCTCCTTCTATCGCTACGACCCGAAGGCGGAGGACCTTCGCGGCAAGGGCCGGGCCAAGGCCAATCCGGTGCCCAAGGGCGAGGACAAGGCCGCGGTGGTCGATGCCAAGCCGTTCCTCGCGGAGCAAGGAAACGTCCGCACCTACCTGGTCGCGGTGACTCCGGGCCGCTGGGTGATCGCCTCCAGCCCGACCACCTCGTTCAGCCTGGGCTCCTGGCAGTTCGACGCCAGGGCCGGCGAGATCACCGACCTCGGCACCATCTATATGGGCGCGGAGAATGGCAGCTCGATCTGGCCGAGGCTCGCCGGGCTTCACAGCGCGCCGGACATCGAGAAGCGCGGCTACACCGTGGCCGACGCGCTTCTCGTCGAGCCCGCCGGCGCCACGACTCCGGTGCCGGCCGCGGTCTCCGCATTGCCCCGCCGCCCCGCCGCCTACCTGCCCGCGCCGCGCTTCGGCAACCATAGCGGCCAGATGATCAACGCCGTCATGCCGCTCGAGGGCACGGCAGGCCCCTGAGCTTCTTCACCGGTCGCGAAATGCGGTCGCGTAGGTTTCCCGCAGGACGTTCTTCAGCACCTTGCCCATCGCATTGCGCGGCAGCGCCTCGACCGCGAACAGCCGCTTCGGGCGCTTATATGCGGCGAGGCTTCCTGCGAGCGCGCCGGCAACCGACGCCTCGTCGAGCGCCGCTTCGGGGCGGAGCATGACGACGGCGACCACGCCTTCGCCGAAATCCGGATGCGGGACGCCGATCACGGCGCATTCGGCGACGCCGGCAATCGCCTCAATCGCCGCCTCGACCTCGGCCGGATAGACGTTGAGGCCGCCGCTGATGATCAGGTCCTTGTCGCGCCCGACGATGTGCACATAGCCTCGCTCGTCGACGAAGCCGAGGTCGCCCGAGATGAAGAAGCCGTCGTCGTGAAACGCCTCCGCCGTCTTGTCGGGCTGCCGCCAATAGCCCTTGCACACGTTGGGCCCGCGTATCTCGATCATTCCGACCTCGCCTTGCGGCATCTGCGCGCCGGTCGCTGAATCGGCGATGCGTATCTCGACGCCGGGGAGGGGAGGGCCGACGCTCCCCGGCACGCGCGGCCCCTCATAGGGGTTGGACGTGGTCATGTTGGTCTCGGTCATTCCGTAGCGCTCGAGAATGGCATGGCCGGTTCTCGCCTCGAATTCGCGGTGAGTCTCCGCCGACAGCGGCGCCGAGCCGGAGACGAACAGGCGCATGTGGGCGACCAGCGCACGGACGAAATCAGGCCTCGACAGCAGCCGGGAATAGAAGGTCGGCACGCCCATCATCGCCGTCGTTTCCGGCAGCAGGCGGAGGATCTCGTCGAGGTCGAAGGCGGGCAGGAACAGCATCGATCCGCCGGCGAGCAATGTGACGTTGGTGGCGACGAACAGGCCGTGGGTGTGGAAGATCGGCAGAGCGTGGAGCAGCCGGTCCTGCGCCGTGAACCGCCAGGCCCGGCGCAGCGTCTCCGCATTCGAGGCGAGGTTGGCGCAGGTCAGCATCGCGCCCTTGGAGCGGCCGGTGGTCCCGGAGGTGTAGAGGATGGCGGCGAGGTCGTCGGGCTCGCGCGCGACGTCCTCGAAGCCGGCCCGACCCGTCGCCGTCTCGACCACCTCCGCCAGCATCGCCTTTTGCCGTGCTCCCGCGCCGCGCGCCGGGTCGCCGATGAACAGGGCCGGCTCCGCATCCTCGAGGAAGTAGCGGACCTCGGCCGCCGTGTAGGCGGGGTTGAGCGGCAGATGGACCGCGCCGGCGCGCAACGTGGCGAGGTAGACGAGCAGGGCCGCGACGCTCTTTTCCGCCTGGATCGCCACCCGGTCCCCTGGCGCCACGCCCAGCTCGATCAGCCGGCCGGCGAGCCGGGCGGTGCGCTCGTCGAGTGCCGCATAGCTCAGCTTGCCGCCGTCCGGCTCGATCAGGAACAGCGCTTTCCGGTCGGCGGGAAAGCGGCAGCCGAACAGCGCGTAGAGGTTCATGTCCGCAACCTACCCGCCTCCGCCATCCTCGCGAAGCCGCAAACCTGAGCCCGCAACGGCGCGAGCGGGCGGCTCGCGCCTCAACCGGCGCCGGCGGCGGCCGGGCGGCGGTCGTCGCCGCGCAGCGCGCCGCCGCCTTCGCAGCAGCGGCGCGCCGGATGGCCTCGCCCATCCCGAAAGTCGTCCTGCGGTCGGCGGGCGAGGCCGAACAGGCCGGCGCCAATGGTCGGTTTCATGGTGCTTCTCCTCGGTCGAGGCCAAGCTATGGCGGCCGTCGGCAGCGCGCTGTGACGGGGATCACGCTTGACCTCGGAGCGGAAGGCGACGTCCGGTCGTTGCACCGCCGCGGCGACGCGTGACGGTGGGGCCGGAAGGGAGGGCGGATGAGGATCGGCAGAAGGGCGGTGAATGCTTTTCGCTACGTGCTCGAGGACCTGCTTCCGCCCGCCTTGCGCGATTCGCCGCTCTTCCTGCCCCTCATGTACCTCGTCTGGGGTCGCGACGCCCGCCGCTTCGTCGCCTTCCGCGATCGCGTCCGCACGATGGATGCGGACGAATATCACGCATTCTATGCCGCAATCAGGCCGATTTCGGGCGACTGCGATCTCAACCGCGCCTGTATCGACCGGATCCTGGTGGAGGTCGAAGGGGAAAGCGTCCTCGACGCCGGCTGCGGGCGCGGCCACCTCGCGAGGCTGATCGCGCGCAGCGATGCCGGCGTGACCGTGGTCGGCGCGGATCTGGCGCCGCCCCCGACGGAGGGACCCGCGAACCTCAGCTTCGTGCAAGCCTGGCTCGGGCGGCTGCCTTTCGCCGACAAATCGTTCGATACGATCGTCTCGACCCATACGCTGGAGCATGTCCTCGACCTCGACGGCGCCCTCGCCGACCTCAGGCGGATCGCCCGCCGGCGCCTGATCCTGGTCGTGCCGCGGGAGCGGGAAGCGAAATATCCGCTGAACCTCCACGTCCACTTCTTCCCCTACGTCCACAGCTTCCTCAACCGGATCGGCGCGCCGGAGGGCCGTTTCGCCTGCGCGGTCCTGCAGGGCGACATCTATTATCGCGAGGATGTCGCCTGACGCGGCCACCTTGCTGAAGCACCGCCTCGAAGGCGAGACCGACGGCGCCGTGCCCGCGGTCGAAGAGCCGGCGCTTGCCCGTCAGACGTTGAAGCGGAACAGCATCACGTCGCCGTCCTGGACGACATAATCCTTGCCCTCGGAGCGCATCTTTCCCGCTTCCTTCGCGCCGGCCTCGCCGCCGCAGCGGACAAAATCCTCATAGGCGATGGTCTCGGCGCGGATGAAGCCGCGCTCGAAATCGGTGTGGATGGCGCCGGCCGCCTGCGGGGCCTTGGCGCCTTTCTCCACGGTCCAGGCCCGCGCCTCCTTGGGGCCGGCGGTGAAGAAGGTGATCAGATGGAGGAGGTCGTAGCCGGCGCGGATCACCTGGCTGAGGCCGGTCTCCTTGAGGCCGAGGTCGGCGAGGAATTCGGGCCGGTCGGCGGAGTCCATGGTCGCGATCTCGGCCTCGATCGCGGCCGAGATGACGACCGCGCCGGCGCCCTCGGCTTGGGCCTTATCGAACACGCGGGCGCTGTGCGAATTGCCGCTGGCGGCGTCGCCCTCGTCGACGTTGCAGACGTAGAGGACCGGCTTGGCCGTCAGCAATTGCGCCCGCTCCAGCGCCAGCTTCTCCTCGGCGTCCTTCGGCTCGGTGAGCCGCGCCGGCTTCGACTCGCGCAGCAGCTCGAGAGCCTGTCCGAGCACCGCCGCCTGCGTCCTGGCCTCCTTGTCGCCCTGCTGCGCTTTCTTGACGAAAGCGGGGACGCGTTTCTCGAGACTCTCGAGGTCGGCGAGCATCAATTCGGACTCGACGACTTCTGCGTCCGCAACCGGATCGACCCGCCCCTCGACATGGGTGACGTCGCCGCCCTCGAAGCAGCGCAGCACGTGGACGATCGCGTCGACCTCGCGGATGTTGCCGAGGAACTGGTTGCCCAGCCCCTCGCCCTTCGAGGCGCCGCGCACCAGCCCGGCAATGTCGACGAATTCGAGCTGCGTCTCGATCTCCTGCGCCGATTTGGCGATGCGGGCGATCTCGTCGAGCCGCGGGTCGGGCACGGCGACGCGGCCGACATTGGGTTCGATCGTGCAGAACGGATAATTGGCCGCCTGCGCTGCCGCCGTCTCGGTCAGCGCGTTGAACAGGGTCGATTTGCCGACATTGGGCAGGCCGACGATACCGCAACGAAAACCCATTTCTTACTCCAGCGTCCTGCTGAACCTGCTTCAGCCTCCGGTTCGCCGCCGCCCCGATGCTCGAAGCTGGACCTTGAAACAAGTTCAGGGTGACGTGGTTGTGCGGATTTCCTGCGGCCTGAGCAGGACCAGCGCCGCCAGGCCCGCCGCCGCCGAGGCGCCCGCCGCGACATAGGCCGCCACCGCGAACGCTTCCGCCAGCGCCGTCCCGCGCTCCGCCAGCACCGCGCCGAGCAGCGCCGTCGCGATCAGCCCGCCGGTCCGCGCGACCGCGCTGTTGAAGCCGTTGGCGGTGCCGACATGGTCCGAATCGACCGAGGCCATCACCGCCGTGGTCAGCGGCGCCACCGCGCCGGCCATGCCGATCGCGATCGCCAGCACCGCCGGCAGCACGCTCGTCCAATAGGCGCCGCCGTCGCCGATCCGCGCGGCGAGGACGAAGCCGGCGGCGACGACCAGCGGCCCGATGGTCAGCGGCAGGCGCGGGCCGATGCGCGCCGCGACTGCGCCCATCAGCCGCGAGCCGAGGCCGATTACCGCCGGCAGCGGCAGCAGGGCGGCGCCGGCCGCGACCGGCGAATAGCCGCCTTGCTCGATCAGCAGATAGGGCAGCAGCACGAACAGGCCGCCGAGCGCCGCGTAGAGGAAGAAGGTGAGGATGGTCAGCCCGGCGAAGCTGGCGGTGCCGAACATCGCCAGCGGCATGATCGCCCCCTTGCCGCGCTTCCGCTCGATCGCCAGGAAGGCGAGCAGGGCGGCCAGGCCGAACGCGGTGCTTGCCCACCCCTCGATGGCCCGGTCGCCGCCGCCGGACAGCACGGTGAGGCCCCACGTGACCGCACCCAGCGCCGCGGTGGCGGTGCCGACGCCGAGCCAGTCGAGCGGCGCCCGAATCTTCTCCCGGCTCTCGCCGACGTAGCGCCAGCCCAGCCACAGGGCGCCGGCGGCGAGCGGCAGGTTGATGAGGAAGATGGAGCGCCAGCCGACGCTCTCGACTAGCCAGCCGCCGAGCAGCGGACCCAGCGCGCCGGCGATCGCGCCGGCCGCCGCCCAGGTGCCGATCGCCCGCCCGCGCGCCTCGCCGGCGAAGGCGGCGCCGAGCAGGGCGAGGCTGTTGGGCATCAGCATCGCCGAGGCGATGCCCTGCAGCGCCCGCCCGGCGAGCAGCAGCTCCAGGCTGGGGGCGAGCGCGCACAAAGCCGAGGCCAGCGCGAACAAGGCGATGCCGAGCAGGAACAGGCGCCGCCGGCCGAACTTGTCGCCGGCCGCGCCGCCGAGCAGCAGCAGGGCGGAGAGCGGCAGCAGATAGGCGTTGACGATCCATTGCAGCCCCGCGGCGGGGGCGTCGAGATCGGCGCCGATCGCCGGCAGCGCGACGTTGACCACCGAGCCGTCGACGAAGGCGAGGCTGGAGGCGAGGATCGACGCGGCCAGCGTCCCTCCCTGGCTGGGGCAGGGCCGCGGCCTGGCGCTGGCGGCGATGCCGCCGTCGCACGGTCCGGCGACCGCCCCGGTCACAGCCGGTAGTTGAAGCTGATGCTGATCCGCTCGCCTTTCCAGGCGCCGGGCACGACTTCGTGGCGCAGCCAGCTTTCCCACAGGAACAGGCGGCCGGGCGCGGGCTCGGCATAGACGAAGCTGCGCAGATCCTCGGGCGCGTCCGATCGGCGCGGCGGCGCCGCCATCATCATCGGCAGCCGCGGATCCTCGAGCTTGAGCGCTCCCGAGCCGGGCGGCACCGCGACGTAGAGCGTTCCCGAGACGACGCTGTGCGGATGGATGTGCCCCGAATGGGCGCCGCCGGGTCTCAGGACATTGACCCACAGGCTGTCGAGCTTCAGCCGCCGCCCGCCCAGTTCGAACGCGCATTCGCCGGCGAAGGCGGCGACGTGGCGGCCCAGCTGCCGAACCAGCTCGGCGAAGCGCGGGTCGCGCACCGGCAGGTCGTCCAGCGAGGCGTAGGAGGTGTAGCCGCGATAGCCGTGGGTCCGCGACCAGCGCCGCCCGGCATCGTCCTCGGCCGCCAGCGCCCGGCAGGCCGCGCCGAGCTCCTCGACCAGGCCGGCATCGGCGAGCGAGGCTTCGTAGAATCGGGTGGCGAAGAGCGCGCGGCAGGCCATGCGCCGTCGCTAGACCAAGTCGGCCCGCCCGGCGAGAGGGGGTTGGGCGCTCAGTTGGTGGGCCCGCCGCCGGATATCGCCGCTTCGGGCCGCCGGATCAGCGGCTTGTCGACGATCACGACGAAATCCCGCGGCGACAGGGCGCCGCTCGACACGAGCTGCTTCACCTTGGCGGAATCGCCGGGATAGAGGAGGAGCTGGCTTTCGCGCACCCGCAGCTCGAACGAAGCGTCGACGCCCGCGGCCCGCAGCGCTTCGGTAAGCCGCTGGCGTTCGGCGTCGATCTCCTTCAGCGAATAATGCGTGCTGGAGAAGGTCGAGACGCCGGCGAGGTCGGCCTCGCCGATCGCCCTGGCGCCGCCGCCCTTGAAGGCGAAATTGACCTTGAAGCCGTTGCGATCCTGGCTGATCCAGCTGCCCGCGAAAGCCTCGTCGCTGGCGAAGCGTTCGGCCTGCTCGTTGGCGAGTCGCTGCAGGCGCGCCCGCCGGACCGCTTCGCCGACCGAAACGCGGACAGGCACCGATTTGGGAAAAGGGGCGAATTCGACGCGCCGTCGATCGGGGTGCACCCCGTCCCCGATTACGGCGTCGTCGCGGCGCCGGCGCGCAGCCGGGCGTTGACGCCCTCGATGCGGTTGACGAGGCCGCCCAGATAATTGCCGAATCGCGCGCCCGGGATGAAGGCCACCGGCTGCACCCTTTCGGCCGGGATGCCGGCGGGGAGGGGGATGTCGCCGGCGGTGCGCGGGCGGAAGGTCAGGCGCATCGGCGCGATGTCGGGCGACCTGCCGAACGGCCCCGCCATCGCGCTGGCCAGCAGGGTGCCCGCGTCGGGCGGCTCCTGGCCTTCCGCCCAGTCGGGCTCGGCCATGACCACGCCGAGATCGGTGACCGTGCCCGGCCCCAGCTCGAAGGCGTAGGAGCCGAGCGAGAAGCTGGTGTTGCCGAAGCCCTGGACGACCCACAGGTCCGGATCGACTTCGATCAGGAACAGTCGCGTTCCCGGCCCCTTGACCAGCGGCTTGTAGCGGAAGCCCTCGACCGGGTGCTGGCCGGGCGCGACCGGGTTGGCGCTAGCCTTGCCCATGCCCCGGATGTCGCCGTGCGCGGCATCGTAGCGGCCGAACACGAGGCCGCTCTTCAGCGGCATCGTCTTGCGCGAGCCCGGCAGGCCGCCGAACGGATTCTTGAGCAGTCTGTATTCGACCAGGATATAGGCTTTCGCCGGATTGAGCGCCGTCGGCACCTTCTTCAGCGTCGTCGCCGCCGCCGGCGAGGCGGCGGCGAGGGCGAGCGCGGCGAGGAGCGCGATCCGGCTCATTGCGGCAGCAGCCTGCCAGCCGGCTCCGCGGCCGAAGCGAGGGTGAACAGCCGTTCCTCCCTTTGCTTGCGGCTCAGCTTCTTCAGCCCGTCCGATACCTCTTCCGAGGCCCTGACGCGGCGATAGCCTTTGTCGGTCATACAGGTGCGAAGCACGTTGCCGATCATCTGCCTTTTCTGCTTGGCCGCCATGAAGCCGGCGAGGAAGGCCCCGGCCGCCGCCGCGTAGAGGTTCGGCGAATAGACGTAGGGCTGGTCCGGCGCCTCGACTCCGCCGGCGAGCTGGACGCATTCGGCGAGGTCCGCCTCGAACGCCGCCCGCTCCACTAGCGGCTTGTGGAAATAGACCGGCTCCGCCGCTGCCGCGGCCGGTGCGGCCACGGCGATCGCGGCTATCAGCTTGATTCCGGCTCGTTTCATCATCCCCTCCCCACGGGGCCAGAGTAGCCGGCTCGGTGACGCTCGGCAACCCGTCCGGCCCTGCCGCTAGGGTCGGGTGATCGTCAGGAGCGTCCTCTTCGCGACCTTCGCGACGACATGGGGGCGGGGATCGACGATCTCGGCGATGTCATATTCGATCGAGCTGCTCAGCAGGGCGGCCACTTCGGAATCGTTCAGCCGGTAATTTTCCTTCAGCCAGCGGGCCATGCCCGTGGTCGCCATCTGCAGCGCGCTGTCGAGGCTGTTGTCGATTCCGGACACCATCACATAGTCGGAATCCTCGGACCAGACCTGGCCAAGGCTCTTGCCCTTGATCAGCTCGACCCTGAACTCGACGTCGAGCGACGTCTCGAGGCCCTGGCCGCTGATCTCGCCGTCGCCCTGAAGGGCGTGGCCGTCGCCGAGCGAGAGTAGCGCGCCCGCGCGCCAGACCGGCAGGTGGATCGTCGCTCCGGCGACGTGGCGGCGATAGTCCATGTTGCCGCCGTGAAAGCCGACGTCGCCGGCGAACAGCGCCTGATTGAGCGGCGGTGCCACCCCGATCGACCCGACCATCGGGCTCAGCTTCAGCTCGAGCGAGCCGAGGCGCTCGCCCGGCTTCTCCAGCCGGGCGGTGCCCTTCTTCCGGTCGAGTATCCAGGTCCGCCCCCATCCGGGCGCCGCCTGCTGCGCATAGCCGCCCTGCACCGCCTTCTCGTTGAGGGTGCCGCTGTACATATGCGCGGTGTCGCGGTTCAGGGCGATCCGCTCGAGATGGACGACCAGGGTGTCGCCGGGCATCGCCCCCTCGACATGGAAAGGGCCGGTGAGGGGATTGCCCGGCATTCCCCGCCACTGCCGCGCCGAGTCCCGGCCTTCATTGTCCAGAGTCCGGGTCCGAACGCGGTCTCCGGGCGCGATTCGAAGGACCGGCGCTGTCCGTCCGGAATATTGGAGATGATAGACGGTCGGGACGAAATCGTGGGTGACCGGCGGGCGTCGCGGCGGGCCGGGCCGGTCGCCCCTTATCGTCACCGCCATCCCGTACAGAATTCCGGTGCCGCTGAGCGCGCGGTCGCGCAGCCTGACGCTCAGCCGCCCCACCGGCTCGCCGCGATAGGACAGGTCGAGCTCCGCTCCGTTCGCGCTCGGCCGACCCTTCACGTCGAGCGGAAAGAACTGGCTTTCGTCGAGCGGCCCGGATGACCCCTCGATCGAGTTTCCGTTGCGGCGGAGGGTGAGGGTGCCCGCAGCGCTGCCGTTGGCGAATTCGGTCGTGACGTCCCATTGTCCGGCCCAGTTATCGGTCGTTTCCGCCTGGGCTCCCGCCGACAGCGCCAGGACCGCCGGAGCGAGCGGCGCGAGACGGCGTGCGAACCGGCCCATCGCCTCGAAATTCCCCCGCAGCCGGGCCGCCCAGCCCGATTCGGCGGTCACCGGCATTCGGGCGCCTGTCCCGGCTCGGGCCGGCGCAGGCCGAAGCCGGCGAGGTCGAGCTGGTCGATCGGGTGGGGCCAGTGCTCGTACGAGGGAAGCTTCGGCGGCACCTCGCAGACCGACGTGGCGCGGCCGCGCTCTCCGGTCAGCATCCAGGCGCGATAGTAGAGCGTCCGATCGTAGCCGTTCTCGACGACGAGGGCCGTGCCGCCGCCGGGAGCCTGTTTCATCGTCAGCCGGACGGCATCGGCACCGATGAGCGGCGTCTGCGGCAAGTGCTTCAGCGACGATTCGGGCAGCTTGCCCTCCGGGGATTTTGCCAGCGCGCCGGAAGCCATGGCCCGGACGAAGACGTCCTCGATCTGGCTTGCGGGCGCATCGGCGGCGCTGCCCCGCTCGACGAGCTCGAGGCGGCCGTCGGGCCGAAGTCGCAGGGTCGCCGTCTGTCCCCGCCGCAGCGTAAGCGTCCGCCGCGAATCCGCCGGCGGGGCCTTGTCGGCGCCCAGGCGGGCATCGTTGGGCCGTCCCGGGTCGTAGAGCGTGTAGGTATAGAAACGGCCGATTTCCTTGCCGCGATAGCGCATCTCGAGCGCGTCCCGGGCCGCTTCCAGATAGGCTTGCGGAACGTCGACCCGCCGCTTCCCGCCCGAGCTGTCGGTAACATGGTCGACCTTGAGGCTTTCAATCTCTCCGCTTCGGCCGAGCTCGACTTCGAAAACCACCGCCAGCGTGTCCCCGACCGCCGCCGCCGCCGGGCAGGCGCCGATCAGGATCGCGGCCAGGAAGGGTAGCAGCCTGCTCATCGCGGCTGAGCCTAGTCACGTCGGCGCCGGATCGCCAGCACCGTCGCGACGGCTCAGTCCTGCAGCCGAAGCGCCACCTCGTTCATGAAGCGGGCGTCGTCGCCCTTGGCCAGCCATTCCGCCTCGGCGGCGATCGCGCCGAGCATGTCGGCGACCTTGTCCTGCTCGGCCTTGGCGTAATTGCCGAGCACGTGGCCGGTCACCTTCGCCTTGTGGCCGGGATGGCCGATGCCGATGCGGACCCGCCGGAAGCCGTTGCCGATATGCGCCTCGGTCGAGCGCAGGCCGTTATGGCCGGCCGTGCCGCCGCCGAGCTTGGCCTTCACCTTGAACGGCGCAAGATCCAGTTCGTCGTGGAAGACGGTGACGTCGCCCGTCTCTTTCTTGAAGAAGTCCATCGCCGCCCGCACGGCGCGGCCGCTGTCGTTCATGTAGGTGGCGGGCTTGAGCAGCAGGATCCGCTGCCCGCCGATCCGCCCCTGCTGGGCCCAGCCGTGAAACGCCTTCTTCACCGGCTCGAAGCCATGGGTCGCGGCGATCGCGTCGGCGGCCATGAAGCCGACATTGTGCCGCTGCATCGCATGCTGCGCGCCGGGATTGCCGAGGCCGACCCAGATCTGCACGGGCTCGAAATCCCCCCAATCCGAAACGGCCGGCGCGTCGCCGGGCTGGCCCGGCACCTCGACGGTCCGCGGACCGAAAAGCGCGCCGAACCAGCCCGGGAGCGAGATCAAGCCTCTTCCGCCTCGCCGGCCTCTTCCTCGCCGACCAGCGGCACCTCGGCGGGTGCCGGTTCGGCTTCGGCGGCCTGGGCGTCCTCGGCCTCCATCTTGAGGCCAGACGGGGCGACGATGGTGGCGATGGTGAAGTCGCGGTCGGTGATCGCGCTCTCGACGCCCTGGGGCAGCTTTACCGCCGAAATGTGCAGCGAATCGCCGATGTCGAGCCCGGCGAGGCTGATCTCGATCTCGTCCGGTATCTCGGCCGCGTCGCAGACCAGCTCGAGCTCGTGGCGCACCGCATTCAAGACGCCGCCGCGCTTCAGGCCGCGCGACCGGTCCTCGTCGACGAAGCTGATCGGCACGTTGACGTGCACCTTGCTGTGCTCGGAGATGCGCAGGAAATCGACATGCAGCGGCCGGTCGGTGACCGGATGGAACTGGACGTCCTTGGGGAGGGTGCGGGCGGTGCCGCCGCTGGCGACCTCGATCATCACCACCGAGTTCATGAAGTGGCCCGTATTGAGCATCTTCATCAACGCCTTTTCCTCGACGTGGATGGCGAGGGGCTCTTCTCGGTTGCCGTAGACGACGGCGGGGACGCGGCCTTCGCGACGCATCGCCCGGGAGGCTCCCTTGCCCGCCCGCTCGCGCGTCTCGGCCGACAGCGTAAGCTGTTCGCTCATGTGCATGCCTTTCAAAACGTGGATTGCTAAAACGCCCGCGCTCACGCCTCCAGGGATGACCATGAACGGGGAAGGCGCGCCTCTAGCCGAGGGGGGCGGAGAAGGCAAGCGAGCGCCGAAATCGGTGCCAGGCACCAATTACCTGCGCGTCCGCGAAATCGGGTAATTGGGGACAGCTACGGTATTCGGGCGCAGCCTGCCCAGCCCCCACGCAGCGCTCCGAATTCGGTAGCTGTCCCCAATTGCCAAGCGTCTGGATTCATTGCACCCGCTTCGCCTTGAGGCCTTGCGCCTTGAGCATCGCCTGCACCGAATCCTCGCCGGCGAGGTGGCCGGCGCCGACCGCGACGAACACCGTCCCGGGCGTCTCCAGCCGCGCCGCCAGCCAGGCCGCCCAGCGCTGGTTGCGGCGGCGCATCAGCGCCTCCTTCAGCTCCGGCGACATCTGCGTCTCGTCGTCGAAGCTCCTGGCGATGCCGGCGAGGTCGCCGCGCGACCAGGCGTCGAGCATCGCCCGGAACTCCGCCCTCGTCTCGGCGCTGTCCTCGACCACCGCCAGCAGCAGCGCCCGCTGCGCGCTTTCCGACAGGCCGTCGAAATAGCCGAGCTGCTGCTCGATCGTCTCGAGCCCGGTCACCTTCCTGCCGCTCGCCCGGAACGGCGCGCCGATCTGCCGCTCGACCCCGAGCGACGGGTCGAGCCCGAGCCGCTTGAAGGTGACGCCGAGCAGGGGCAGGGCCGCCGCCCAGGTCTCGAGCCGGTCGAACACGGCTTCGGGATAGCCGCTCTCGGCGATCATCGCCCTGAGCGCCGCCCGCTTGCCCTCGGGCACCCGCTCAGCGATCGGCGGCAGGCCGGGCGAGAGGCCGAGCTTCTGCATCGCCTGCGCGCTCGCCATCATGTCGTCGATATCGGCGACTTCGAGCACCAGCTCGTCCGCTCCGGCGAGCGCCGCGTCGAACGCGGCCGTCCGCCAGGCCTGGCCTTCGGGCAGCAGGTGGATGGTGCCGAACAAATAGATGTCGGTGTCGGAGTCGGCCAGCTTCCACATTGCCGGCCGCGCCGCCGCCGCCGGGCGCGGCTCGGCCTGGCCGGCGCAGGCGGCGAGCGGCAGCAGCAGTGCGGCGAGCGCCATCCGCCAGCCTGTCCTTGCGCGAGCGAACATGGTCTTCCTTCCCCGGCTCAGTCGACGCGAGTCACGCTGAGGCCGCGCCGGGCGAGCATCGCCTGCACCGATTCGCGGCCGGCGAGATGGCCGGCGCCGACCGCGAACAGCACCGTGCCCGGCTTCTTCAGCCGCTCCTCGAGCCACGCCGTCCAGGCGGCGTTGCGGCGGCGGACCAGCACGTCGAACAGCGCCGGCGGGAAGCCGGCCTCGCGCTCGAGGTCCATCGCCTCGTCATTGCCGGCCACCCATTCGAGCTCGCCGGCGGGCGGCGGCGAGTCCTGCGGCGGCGGCGTCGGCGCGATCGCCTCGACCAGCAGCTGGGTCTGCACCGCCTGCGGCAGCGCGCTCAGCGAGGCGAAGACGGCGTCGCCGTCCTCGACGCTGAGGATCGGCTTGCCGGCGCCACGGAACGTCTCCTCGAGCACGTCCTCGACGCCGGGCGCCTCGGCCGGGTCGTCGACGCCGTAATCGCCGAGCATCTGGGCGACGCCGAGCGTCATCGCCGCCGCCCAGCTGTGCATCCGGTCGAGGAAGTCGATCGGCAGGCCGGCGGCCTGGATCGCCGCCCTGAGCGGCTTGCGCTTGTCCTGCGGCACCCGCTCGAGGATCGGCACCGGATGGTCGGCGAAGAAGCCGGGAGTGGAGTCGAGGCTGCGGTCGCTTCCCGGCGGGTCGTAGGTCTCGACGACCAGCTCCGCCGCCTCGCCGACCGCGCGGTCGACCGCCGGCGAGCGCCAGCGGAAGCCCGGCGGCAGCACATGGATGGTGCCGAACATGTAGATTCGCGTGTCGTCGTCGGCGAGCAGCCACAGGGCCGGCCGCGGCTCGGGCTGGGCCGCCGCCTCGGCGACGCTGTCGCCGGCCAGGCCGGCCTTGCCGGCCGGCGTCGCTAGCGCCGGCGCCGTCGCCGTCGCCGCCGCCGCCGCCAGCGCGGCCAGCGGCAGCAGCCACAGCCGCCTCGGAAAAGTCAGCGATTCGAAGCCCATGTCACGCCCGCCCGACCAGAGATACGCTCGCTTCCATCTGTGCGGCTTTTGCCGCGGCCGGTCAATCGGGCCGCTCCGCTTGACCGTCCCCGGCTCCTGCGCCAGAGCGAGCCCCTTCCTTGTCGCAGGTGCGAAGCCCTTGGACCGGCCTCCCAGCTTCCAGTCGCTGATCCTCACTCTCCACGCTTATTGGAGCGCCCGGGGCTGCCTGATCCTCCAGCCCTACGATCTGGAAATGGGCGCCGGCACCTTCCACCCCGCCACCGCTTTGAGGAGCCTCGGCCCCGAGCCGTGGCGGGCCGCCTACGTCCAGCCCTGCCGCCGCCCCACCGACGGCCGTTACGGCGAGAATCCCAACCGGCTCCAGCATTATTACCAATATCAGGTGATGTTGAAGCCGAGCCCGCGCGACCTGCAGGACCTCTATCTCGGCTCGCTCGCCGCGATCGGCATCGATTTCCTCAGGCACGACATCCGCTTCGTCGAGGACGATTGGGAAAGCCCGACGCTCGGCGCCTGGGGCCTCGGCTGGGAAGTCTGGTGCGACGGCATGGAAGTCACCCAGTTCACCTATTTCCAGCAGGTCGGCGGCTACGATTGCAAGCCGGTCGCCGGCGAGCTGACCTACGGCCTCGAGCGCCTCGCCATGTACGTCCAGGGCGTCGACAACGTCTTCGACCTCGCCTTCAACGACGACGGCGTCAGCTACGGCCAGGTCTTCCTCGAGAACGAGAAGCAGTTCAGCGCGTACAATTTCGAGGTCGCCGGCACCGAGACCCTGTTCCGCTGGTTCAGGGACGCCGCCGAGGAAAATGCCCGCTGCATCGAAGCCGGGCTGCCGCTTCCCGCCTACGACCAGGCGATCAAGGCGAGCCACATCTTCAACCTGCTCCAGGCGAGGGGCGTCATCTCGGTCGCCGAGCGTCAGGCCTACATAGGCCGCGTCCGCGACCTCGCGAAAGGCGCCTGCCAGTCCTGGATGGAAAAGAACGGGTGGGCGGAGTGAGGGCGGCCGCCGCAATCTCCTCCCCGGAACGGGGAGGGGGACCATGCGCAGCATGGTGGAGGGGGCCCGCCTCTTCGCTGCTCCTGCGCCGGGCCCCCTCCACCGTCCGGCTGCGCCGGCCGGTCCCCCTCCCCGTGCCGGGGAGGAATTAAGTGCCTGATTTCCTCCTCGAGCTCCTTTCGGAAGAAATCCCCGCCCGAATGCAAGGCAAGGCGCAGCAGGACCTTGCGCAGCTTTTTTCAGACCAGCTCTCAACCGCTGGCCTCGCCGCCGAGCGGATCGAGACCTATGCCACGCCCCGCCGCCTCGCCCTCATCGCCCGCGGCCTGCCGGCCGAGACCGCGGCGATGCGCGAGGAGACCAGGGGTCCCCGCGCCTCGGCGCCGCCGCAGGCGCTCGAAGGCTTCCTGCGCAAGACCGGCCTGACCCGCGACCAGCTCGAGGAGCGCGACGGCGTGCTGTTCGCAATGATCGACAAGCCCGGGCGCGCCACCTCGGCCGTGCTCGCCGAAGCGATCCCCGCCCTCGTCCGGACCTTCCCCTGGCCCAAGTCGATGCGCTGGGGGGACGCCTCGGTCTCCACGGAAAGCCCCCGCTGGGTCAGGCCCTTGCAGGGCGTGGTTGCGCTGCTCGGCGAGGAGATCGTCGATTTCGAGATCGCCGGCGTCCGCAGCGGCGCGGCGACCGTCGGCCACCGCTTCCACCATCCCGGCATCATCACCCTGGGCGGCGCCCACGACTACATGGAGAAGCTCCAGGCCTGCCACGTCGTCGTCGACCCCGCCGAGCGCCGCCGGATCATCGCCGAAGACGCCCGCGCCGCCGCCGCCGCCGGCCTGACCCTGGTCGAGGACGAGGGCCTGCTCGCCGAAAATGCCGGCCTGACCGAATGGCCGGTGCCTTTGCTGGGAGGTTTCGACCCCGCCTTCCTCGACGTCCCGAGCGAGGTCATCCGGCTGACCATGCGCACCAACCAGAAATATTTCGCCTGCCTGGACGGGGAGGGGAATCTCGCCCCGAACTTCGTCTGCACCGCCAATATCGAGGCGACCGACGGCGGCGCCGCCATCGTCGCCGGCAACGAGCGAGTCCTCTCCGCCCGCCTGTCCGACGCCAAATTCTTCTGGGAGCAGGACCTCAAAATCCCGCTCGAAGAGCAGGCGAACAAGCTCGGCGACATCGTCTTCCACGAAAAGCTCGGAACGGTGGCGGACAAGGTCGAACGGGTGGCGAAGCTTGCGAGATGGCTGGTGGAGGAAGGGATCGTAACTAGCTCCTCCCCGGAACGGGGAGGGGGACCGCCGGCGAAGCCGGGGGTGGAGGGGGCCCACGCAGGAGCATGCTCGGAAGCGGGCGCCCTCCACCAGCCTTCGGCTGGTCCCCCTCCCCGTTTCGGGGAGGAACTGGCCGACCAGGCTGAACGCGCCGCCCGCCTCTGCAAGGCCGACCTCGTCACCGGCCTGGTCGGCGAGTTCCCCGAGCTCCAGGGCCTGATCGGCGGCCACCTCGCCCGCGCCCAGGGCGAACCGCCGGAAGTCGCCGACGCGGTCCGCGACCATTACAAGCCGGCGGGGCAGGGCGACGAGGTCCCGACCGCCCCGGCGACGGTGGCGGTGAGCCTGGCCGACAAGCTGGATACGATCTGCGCTTTCTTCAGCGCGGACCTGAGGCCTACCGGTTCGAAGGATCCCTTCGCTCTCCGGCGCGCTGCAATCGCTTCGATCGAGCTGATTGTCCGATCCAGGCTGAGGCTGCCGCTGACGCTCGCCGTACGGGGCAGCCTTGCAAATGTGGTGGGGCAGGCAAGCGATCGGGTCGGGGTTCACCGGTTGGACCGCAACGCCGTCGAAATACTCGCCTTCTTCGCCGACCGCCTCAAGGTGCAGCAGCGCGAGGCCGGGATCCGCCACGATCTGATCGACGCCGTCTTCGCGCTCGGGGATGAGGACGATCTCGTCCGCCTGCTCGCCCGGGTGAAGGCGCTCCAGGCCTTCGTCGAGACGCCCGAAGGGACCGACCTCCTCGCGGGCTACAAGCGCGCCGCCAACATCCTCAGGAAGGAAGCGTGGCAGGGAGAACAGGAAGCGAACAAAGCCCTTTCCTACACGCCCGAAACAGAGGAAGCTGCCCTGATCGTGGCCCTCGATTCGGCCGAGCCGCGCGCCCGTGCCGCGGTCGCGGCGGAGGATTTCGAGGGGGCGATGGCGGCGCTGGCCAGCCTGCGCGGCCCGGTGGACTCATTTTTCGACAAGGTGACCGTCAATGATCCACACCCGGACAAGCGCGAAGCCCGGCTCGCTCTCCTCGCGCGGATGCGCGACGCGGTCCACCGGGTCGCCGATTTCTCGCGCATCGAGGGGTGATCCGGGCCCGAAAAAAACGCGATCCCGTGTGCAACTCGTCCATCTCGTCCAACTTGTCACCTTTCGGAAGGCCGCCTGAATGACCCGCTACGTCTACCGCTTCGGAGGCGGCGTCTCGGACGGCGAGGCGGGCAACAAGGCCCTGCTCGGCGGCAAGGGCGCCAACCTCGCCGAAATGGCGTCGATCGGCCTGCCGGTGCCGCCCGGCTTCACCATCTCGACCGCGATGTGCGCGCGTTACTATGCGGAAGGGGAGGCCTTTCCCGACAGCCTGCGCGCCGAGGTGGCGGAAGGCCTCGCCCATATCGAGTCGACCTGCGGCAAGAAGTTCGGCGACGCCGCCGATCCTCTGCTCGTCTCGGTCCGCTCCGGCGCCCGCGTCTCGATGCCGGGAATGATGGACACGGTGCTCAACCTCGGCCTCAACCCGGCCACCGTCGAGGGCCTCGCCGCAATCTCCGGCGATCCGCGCTTCGCCTGGGACAGCTACCGCCGCTTCATCCAGATGTATTCGAACGTCGTCCTCGGCCTCCGCCACGACATGTTCGAGGAAGCGCTCGAGATCGCCAAGGAGGATAAGGGCGTCCATCTCGACACCGAGCTCGAGGCCGGCGACTGGCGGCGGCTCACCGCCCGCTACCGCGAGATCGTCGCCGAGGAGCTCGGTTCGCCCTTTCCCGACGACGTCCACGCGCAGCTCTGGGGCGCGGTCGGCGCGGTGTTCGGCTCCTGGCAATCGGACCGGGCGAAGACCTACCGGCGCCTGAACGCCATTCCCGGCGACTGGGGCACCGCGGTCAACGTCCAGGCGATGGTGTTCGGCAATATGGGCGAGACCTCGGCCACCGGCGTCGCCTTCACCCGCAATCCCGCTACCGGCGAGCGGGCCTATTACGGCGAATATCTGATCAACGCCCAGGGCGAGGACGTCGTCGCCGGCATCCGCACCCCGCAATATCTGACTCGGAGCGCGCGCGAGGCGGCCGGGGCGAAAGCGCCGTCGATGGAAGAATCGATGCCCGAAATGTTCGCCGAGCTGGCCCGGATCTTCGACCGGCTCGAGCGCCATTATCGCGACATGCAGGACATCGAGTTCACGGTCGAGCGCGGCAAATTGTTCATGCTCCAGACCCGCTCCGGCAAGCGCACCGCCAAGGCGGCCTTGCGCATCGCCGTCGACATGGCGGGGGAGGGGCTGGTCTCGCAGGAGGAAGCGGTGCTGCGCGTCGACCCGCAGGCGCTCGACCAATTGCTCCACCCGACGCTCGATCCCAAGGCCGAGCGCCACGTCATCGCCAAGGGCCTTCCCGCCTCTCCCGGCGCCGCCTCGGGCGCGGCGGTGTTCGACGCCGACAGTGCGGAAAAGCGCGCTGGCCTCGGCGAGAAGGTGATCCTGGTCCGGGTCGAGACCAGCCCGGAGGACATTCACGGCATGCACGCCGCTCAGGGCATCCTCACCGCCCGCGGCGGCATGACCAGCCACGCCGCCGTCGTCGCCCGCGGCATGGGCCGGCCCTGCGTCAGCGGCGCCGGATCGATCTCGATCGACTATCAGGCGCGGCGGATGCGCGCCGGCGCCCTCGAGGTCCAGGAAGGCGAGATCGTCACCATCGACGGCTCGACCGGCGAGGTCATGCTCGGCGCCGTCGCCACCGTCCAGCCCGAGCTGGTCGGCGATTTCGGCACCCTGATGGGCTGGGCCGACGCCCATCGCCGCCTCGGCGTGCGCACCAATGCCGAGACTCCGCTCGACTGCCGTACCGCCCGCGAGTTCGGCGCCGAGGGGATCGGCCTGTGCCGCACCGAGCATATGTTCTTCGACGCCGAGCGCATCACCAACGTCCGCCAGATGATTCTGGCGGAAGACGAAGCCGGCCGCCGCGCGGCGCTTCTCAAGCTCCTTCCCGCCCAGCGCGCCGATTTCGAGGAGATCTTTCGGATCATGGCGCCGCTCCCCGTCACCATCCGCCTGCTCGATCCGCCGCTCCACGAATTCCTCCCCCGCAGCGAGGCCGAATTCGCCGACGTCGCCGCCGGCGCGGGCGTGAGCGTCGAGGCCCTGAAGCGCCGGGTCGCCGAGCTGCACGAATTCAACCCGATGCTCGGCCATCGCGGCTGCCGGCTCGGCATCACCTATCCCGAGATATACGAGATGCAGGCGCGCGCCATCTTTGAGGCCGCGGTCGCGGTGGCGGCCGAAGGCGGCACCGCACCGGTCCCCGAAGTGATGGTCCCGCTCGTCGCCACCGCCGCCGAGCTCGCCATCATCCGCGACCTCGTCGAGGGCATTGCCGCCGCCGTCTTCGCCGAGCGGGGCGCTCGCGTCGACTATCTGGTCGGCACGATGATCGAGCTGCCCCGCGCCGCCCTGCGCGCCGCCGACATCGCCCGGGAGGCCGATTTTTTCAGCTTCGGCACCAACGACCTCACCCAGACCGCCCTGGGCGTCAGCCGCGACGATGCCGGCCGTTTCCTCACGACCTATGTCGAGAAGGGCATTTTCGAACGCGACCCGTTCGTCTCGATCGACGAGGAAGGGGTGGGCGAGCTGATCGCGCTCGCCGCCGAGCGGGGAAGGGGCGCGAAGCCCGGCCTCAAGCTCGGCATTTGCGGCGAGCATGGCGGCGACCCCGCCTCGATCGCCTTTTGCGAAAAAGTCGGCCTCGATTACGTCTCGGCCTCGCCTTACCGAGTGCCGATCGCCCGCCTGGCTGCCGCCCAGGCGGCGCTGCGCCGCACCCGAGGGGACAGTCTATTGACTGTCCCCGTACCGGCGGCGGAAGAAGGGGACAGTCAACCGACTGTCCCCGGGAGGATCCGATGAACCGCAAGCTCGTCATCTCCACGCTCGCCTTGGCCGTCGCTCTGGCCGGCTGCGACCGCATCGGCGGCCATCACGGCAAGCGTCCGCACGGCCGCGTCGACGTCGAAGCGGCGGCGAGCGAGGTCAAGCAGACCGAGGCCGGCATGCTCGCCGCCTTCAAGGCGAAGGACGCCGCCAGACTCTCCTCTTATTATGCCGGCGATGCCATCCTCGCCACGCCGGGCCGGGCGGCGGCGAGCGGGCGCGAGGCGATCCTCAAGGTCAGTGGCGACGATGTGAAGGATCCGGCCTTCGCGCTCGATTTCACCAACGAGAAGACCGACGTCGCCGCCTCGGGCGACCTCGCCTGGACGCGCGGCAGCTTCCGCATCGCCTACACCGATCCTGCGACGAAGAAGGTCGCGAGCGGCACCGGCCATTACGTGACGGTGTTCAGGAAGCAGGACGACGGCAGCTGGAAGGCGGTCGCGGACTATGCCGTGCCCGGCGCCGCCGAAGCCTCGCCGACCCTGCCGCTGCCGCCGCCCAAGGCCGCGGAAGGAGCCGTCAGCGACGGCGGCTGATCGCTATTTCGACGCGAACTGACCGGGCTCGGCGCCGAAATGCTCCTTGGCGTAAGCCCGCGCCGCATTGGCGGTGGCGAAGGGCTCGTCGTGGAGGATGGTGGTGACGATCGGATAGCCCTGGCCGTTGTAGCGCGTCTCGCGCAGGGTCAGCCGGACCTTTCCGTCGTCGTCCTTGGCGATCAGGAAGGGCTTGATCGGGGTGCGGGTGCTGTCGGGGGTGCCGCCCATCGTTTCGTCTCCTATCGTTTCGCGCCGGGGCGCCGCGGTCCCGGGCCCTGGCCCGGCGTGCGCTCGCGGAAGATCAGCCGGCCCTTGGTGAGGTCGTAGGGCGTCATCTCGACATGCACCCGGTCGCCGACCACCGAGCGGATGCGGAAGCGCCGCATCTTGCCGGCGGTGTAGACGATCACCCGATGCTGGTTGTCGAGCATGACGCCGAAGCGCCCGTCCGGATAGATTTCGTCGATCTGGCCCTCGACGGTGAGCGTCGCTTCCTTCGCCATGCTTCGTGTCTCCTTCGGCGCGCGGGCCGGCATTAGATGGCCGCGCGAGACGACGAAGGTCGCGAAGCGTGGGCGAGAAGCTTGGAAGGGAAGGCGGGGCCGCAAAGGACCGCAAATTCCGTCGCAGCGACGTCAGCCTCTCCTAGATAGGCGCGAAGGGCGGTTTAATCAACGTCGGCGGCGCGTCGCGGCGCAAAGGGCCGCCCGCGCCGCACCGCGGGCGCCGCTTGCCGTGCGCGCTTTCGAATCGGTAGCTTTTTGATCCGGTATGGACGAGACTGATCGCAACGGGCGTTGACCCGCCCGCAAGGGCGTTCGAGACGTCGCCGGGGAGGAGGGGCCTCGTGGGGGACACGACGCAGTGGTTGCTGGAGTGGGCGCAATTCCTTGCGGTCCTGCTGCTTATCTGGGCGCTGCTCGCCTTTCCCGCCTACCTGGTGGAGCGGGCCCTGCAGGGCGGCCGCTTCCGGCGTCATCTCACCGCCATGCGGAAATGGCTGTGGAGCCTGTTCCTGTCGATCCCGGACCTCGGACGGCGGGCCCGCGGGGCCGTCGCCCGCGAGCCGCGGCAGATCCGGCTGCGGATCGTCGCCGACGAACGCCTCGAGAAATTGCGGCTGACGATGCATTCGACGGCGGCGGCGATTCGCGACGCCGCGTCCGATCTCGAGGGGCTGACCGGCCGCGCCGGGCCCGGGGATTTGCGCGCCGAGGTCCTGGCGGTGCAGAATCGCGCCGAGGAAGTGGCGAAGCTCGGCGGCGAGATCGATGCCGACGCCGTGCTCGGCGATTATCGCGAACGCAGCCGGGGTCCGGTCATCCTGTTCTTCCTGTTCCTGTTCACCGCCGCGGTCGCGGTCGCCAATGGCGTCATGCTCGGCGCCTTCTTTCGCGATTGGGTGCCGGGCCAGTTTTTCGGTTTTCGCCTGTCCCAGATCGCGGCCATCCTGTTCGTGATCCTGGAGATCGGTACCGGCTTCGCGCTTTCGCTGTTCCATCGGCCGGGGTCCAAGGCGTTTCTGGTTCTCATCCTCGCCGCCACCTTGTGGGCGATCGTGGAGGCGATGGCGTTCGGGTCGATGAGCAACAGCGCCGATTTCGACATCGCCCTGTTCGAGACCTATCCGGTGCTCAAATTCTGGCTGGCGCCGTTCGGGCTGGCCATGGTCATCGTCACCACCGCGATGGGCTATGCGCTCCATCAGGAGCTCCACAATTATCTCGCCCACCGCGGCGACACCAAGTTCCGTCGCGAGGCAGCCCAGATCAACAAGCTCCTCCAGGAGACGCCGGAGCGGTGGGAGGCCGTCCGCCGCAAGGCTTCGGCGGCGGTCGCCTCGATCGGCACCTACGAAGCGTCGCTCGGCAGCACCGCCGAGAATCTGGGCGGAACCCTCGACCGCATCGCCAAGGAGCGCAATCAGCTCATCGCCGCGCTCGCCGCCGCGCGGCTGGACGACTGGCGCAACTGGATTCCGGGCGAAGCGGGCGATAACCAGAGCAGCTCGGCGATCGATGTCCTTTTCGCTTTGGCCACCCTGCTTGCGGGCGGCACCTTCGTTTGGGGCGCCCATTATCTGATCGAGGCCGCCTTCTCCGACATGCCTTTGCTGGTCCGGCTGGCGATCGCCCTGGGGCTGGCGCTGGGCTGCTACTTCACCGGCTTCAGGGCTTTCGGCCGCATCCATTATGCCGGGGAGAATGGCGAGCGGGCGGAGCCGCTGCGAACCGGCGCTGCCGAGACCGCGGCCCTCGCCCTGCTGAGCATAGTCGTGCTCGCGGCGCTGGTGGCGATCGGCTTCCTCGCATTCGGGCCCCGGGGGCTGGCGATGGCGCTGGGCCTGGCCGCGGTCGGCGCCGTCCTCGCCATATTGGGTTATTATATGGAACGTTTCGCCGTCGGATTGCCGGTCATTCTGGCGGAAGTCGTCGGCCTCGTGCTCGGCGCCGTGGCGGCGATCGTAGTCTTCGTCGTCGGGTTGGTCGGCGCCTTGCTGTGCCTGGTCGGCTACATCCTCTGGTGGGCCATCTACATTCTGGCCTTCCCGGTGATCTACGTGCTGCGGCAATTGCGCCGGCGCCGCAACGAAGCCGCCGCGCGCGCCGCCCGGCCGGCTCCGGCGGGAGCGAGCGCCGGCTGATGCTCCGCAAGCTTCTTGTCGTGGCCGCCGCGGCGGCCCTCGCGGCCTGCGGCCCGGGAGCTTGCACCGAGGAGCGGGCCGCTCCGAAATCGCAGGTGTTCGTGCTCGTCGATATGTCCGAGACCTGGCACGGGCCGTCCTTCGCCGCGAAGAATCGGCGCGTGCTCAGCGAGGTCGGCGAGGGGATCGTCATCGGCCTCCGCAATTGGGACACGCCGGTCGGGGTTCAGTACCGCACCTTCGGCGGCGCCAGCGTCGGGCGCGAGCCGATCTGCGACGTCGTCTACACGACCACCCTCGCGCCGACCAAGTCGACGGCGGAATATGAGATCAAGCAGGTAGCGGAGCTCAAGCGCTTTCTCGGCTTCGATTGTCCCCACAAGATCGTTGCCCAGAAGGGCGAACCGCTCACCGAGATCACCGCCGCCCTCATCTCGATCGCCAGCCAGGATGCGGGCGGGTCGCCGCGTCGCTACCTGATCGTCCTCAGCGACTTCCTCGAGGAGACGCCCAATCCCGTCCCGCTGACCGCCGATCTGGAGGGATGGCGCGTACTCCTCCTCTATCGCCCGGTGCCGGCGGATCTCAGCAATCCGGCGGCCATGCGGGCGCGCATCGACCAGTGGAAACAGGCTCTCGTCGCCGTCGGCGCCGACGTCGCCGATATGCCGGACACGGGCCTCAAGCGGACGGCCGTCGCCGATTTCCTCGTGCCCGCGGTCGCGCAATGAGCGAGGGAGAGCGGCCGGCCAAGCGCCCGGTCAGGCGCACCTCCGCCGCGCCTGCGCCGCCGCCCGAGGTTGCGCCCGCCACCGCCGGGGCGGAGGTTGCGCCGCCCGACCCGCGCGGCGTCAGCCTGACCGTCGGCTTCTTCGGCTGCCTCGCCATCGGCCTCGGCTTCTGCCTGCTCGGCCTTTCGCCCGATCCGACGCTGAAGAAGATCGGCCTGATCGGCCCGGTCGCCGCCACCGCGCTCTATCCTTTGTGGGGATGGGTGAGCGGCACGTTGCGCCGGCAGGCGCTGCGCGAGCGGTTCGGCGACAATTGCTATTATCTCGGCTTCATCTTTACCCAGGCGGCGCTGCTGTTCGCCTTCCTGCCCATCACCATGTGGGGGCGGAGCGTCAGCAGCGAGGACGTGCTCGGCTTCTTCGGCATGGCGGTCGGCGCGTCGCTGACCGGCCTGATTGCGCGGACTCTCATCGTCCAGACCGGCAAGACCGTGCCCGAAGCCGACGATTCCATGCACCGCGAGGTCGAGGACCTCGCCCGGCAGGTGTCCCACCGCGCCCGCTCGATCGTCGGCGAGTTCGACACGCTGTCGCGCTCGGTCGCCGCGGTGCCGGAGGCGATGGCCGCCCGGCTCGACGTTCAGCTCACCGCCATCGCCGGCACCCTCAGCCGCTACGACGACGTGCTGCGCACCGAGATTTCCTCGTTCGAGAGCGGCGCCGCCGCCGTCACCCGGGCCGCCGAGGAGGCGGCCGCTTCCTATTTGATCCACCAGCAATCGTTCGGCGACCATGTCAAAGGCGTGTCGGAATCGCTGGACCGGCTCCGCGAGGGCCTCGCCGGCCGGCTCGACGAGACGCTCGACATCGTCCGCGCCGGCACCAGTTCGATCGCCGAGGCGGTCGCCGCCCTCGGCGGCCTTGCCGGCACCCGCGAGGACGTCGCCGCGGTGCGGCTGCAGGTCGCCGGGCTGACCGTGCATACCCGTGCGGTGGCCGCCGACATCGCGCAGTCGAGAGACATGATGGACCGGGCCGCCGCCGCCGCCGTCGCGGCGCTCGATGCTTCGTCCGGCGCGGGCGCCGCCAAGCTCAGCGCCGCCGCCGAGGCCGGCGCGGGCGCGCTGCAGGCGTCGGCCGACGTCGGCGCCACCCGGCTCAGCCAGGCCGCCGAGGCCGCTGCCGACACGATCGACGCATCCTCGCAACGCGGGCTCGAGCGGCTCGCGGCGACCGCCGAGCGGAGCGCCGTCAATCTCGAGGCGGTGGGAACCCGCACCGCGACGGCGATCGCCGGTCAGGCCGAGGAATTCACCCGCCAGCTCGGCGAGGCCACCAATGCCTTCACGGTAACCCTCACCCAGTTCCGGGAGGAGCTGCGGCGCCTCAGGAGCGAGAGCGATGCTGCCGGCGCGGAAGGCTGACGCGCTCGCCGCGGCGGAGGCGCAGCTCCGCCTCCGCAAGGAGCGCATCCACACGATGATGCTGATCGAGCTGCTCGCTTTGCTCGTGTTCATGGCGATGGGCTTCGCCTTCGTCAGCCGCGACGAGGCGCTGGCCAATCCGGTTCGGGACCGCATCGCCCGGCTCGAGAATTTGGTCGCCGAACGCGACCGGCGCATTGCCGAGCTCGAAAGCCAGGCCCGCAGCCTCGAAGCCTATAATCGGGAGCTCGCCGAGTCGCTGCGGCGCCTGATCGACGATCCCGACCGCAAGCTGCGCGCCAATGCCGGGCTCGTCATGCTGCCCAAGGCGCGGCTCGACGAGCTGGTCGCCGAGAACCGCAACAAGACGGAGCTCATCGCTGCCCGGCAGCTCGAGAACAAGCAGCTGCGCGACCGTCTCGGACGGGGCGGCAGCGACCTGCCCAATTGCCCGGTCGCGAGCGGCCGCATCGTCGAGATCCAGGCCTATGGCGACGGCGGCTACGGCGTCACTCCGCTCTGGTCCGCCGATGCGGCGCCGGCGGCGTCGCGGGTTCCCGGCCTCGTCGCCCTGACCCGAGCGGGCCGCCTGTCGCGAGCGGAATTCGGGCGGTTCGCGGCGCAGGTCAAGGCGTGGGGCGCGACCCAGACGCCGGCCTGCATCTTCCGCGCCCGTATCGTCGAGCGGCACGGCAATATCGAGCGCTTCAAGCAGCAGCGCCGCTTCGCCGATCAATATTTCTACACCGCGTGGTAGCCGATGAGCCTGATCATCGCCCTGATCCTGCGCTATTTGCCCGAGCGGATGCGGCAGGCGATCACCGGCGCGCCGTCCCCCGCCCGCAGCGGCGACGCGGAGCCGGCCGACGATGCGCCGCCGGCCGGGGCCGGCATGCCGGCCGGTCCTCCGTTCCGGGCCCCGGCCTTGGGGTCCACGCTGCCGCGATCGCCGGTCCCGGCCGGCGGACGGATCGCCTCTTGGCTGATACCCGCGCCGACGCCGCGCGAGTCCGCGTTGCGGCGGGCTCTGGCCTTTGTCGAGGAAGTGCAGCGGCCCTTCATCTCGTTTCGGCCGGACCCCGCCCGGCGTCGCCGCCCCGACGCCGAACGCGATCCGGTCGCGATGGTGCGGGAGATCGACCGCGAGGCGAAGGCGCTCGTCACCGCCCGCGCGACCGCGATCCTGAAGGCCAAGGGGACGGCCCGGCTGCCCCGGATCCGAGCGCGGGAGCTGGTCCACGATACCGGCCTCGGCCACGCCTTGAAGCTCTGCCGGCTGCTCGAACAAGCCGATGTGTTCGCACCGTCGGGCTTGGCGTCGGAAGCCCCGCACCGGGAGGCCCTGCTGCGCGCGCTCGAGGTCAGGGGCTGGCTCAGTCCGCCGCCAGCCTGACCCCGGGTGCCGCGAGGAAACGGGACACAGGCGGCTGCTCCGCATTTCGTGCCGAACAACACCGCGTTGGGCGGCAGCTTCGCCCGCAAACGAAAGTGCCCGGGCATCGCTGCCCGGGCACCGTCGCGGCGCTTGCGCGCCGACCCCCTTGGTCAAGATGCCCTGCCCGCGCGCATCCTCCCTCGCATGAGGATGCGGGGCTCAAGGCCTCCCCGAACCCGGCTGTCGCCATCGTTCGTGGGCAGGACGCTATGAGGGACGGCCGGGCTTGTCACTGCCTATCCAAGGGCTTGGCGCACTTTGCTCAGTGCCTGTGTCGGTAGTGCAACAGGCGCCGCCGCGCCGCCCGGTTGCCTTGGCGCGGACCGCCCCCTAGGAGCGCAGGCATGCGCCTTTCCCGTTATTTCCTTCCCGTTTCCAAAGAGACTCCGGCCGACGCCCAGATCGTCAGCCACCGGCTGATGCTGCGCGCCGGCCTCATTCGCCAGACCGCCGCCGGCATCTACGCCTGGCTCCCCCTCGGCCTTAGGGTCCTCAAGCGGATCGAGGCTGTCGTCCGCGAGGAGCAGGACCGCGCCGGCGCGGTCGAATTGCTGATGCCGACGCTGCAATCGGCCGATCTGTGGCGCCAGTCGGGCCGCTACGACGCCTACGGCCCCGAAATGCTGCGCATCCGCGACCGCCACGACCGCGACATGCTCTATGGGCCAACCAACGAGGAGATGATCACCGTCCTCTTCCGCGACGCCGCGAAGAGCTACCGCGACCTGCCGCGCATCCTCTATCATATCCAGTGGAAGTTCCGCGATGAGGTCCGCCCCCGCTTCGGCGTGATGCGCGGCCGCGAATTCCTGATGAAGGACGCCTACAGCTTCGACCTCGACGAAGCCGGGTTGCGCGCGAGCTACGAGGCGATGTTCGTCGCCTATCTGCGCACCTTCGCCCGGCTCGGCCTGACCGCGGTGCCGGTCAAGGCGCCGACCGGGCCGATCGGCGGCGACCTCAGCCACGAATTCCACATCCTCGCCGATACCGGCGAGAGCGCGCTCTTCTACGACTCGGCGATCGAGGACATTTCCCGCGACGAGCTGCTCGCCGCCGACGCCTCCACCATCGCCCGCCTCACCGGACTCTACGCGATGGAAGAGGAGGAGCATGGCAAGGTGGCGGACTGCCCAGTGCCGCCCGAGCGCCTGCGCAGCCGCCGCGGCATCGAGGTCGGCCACATCTTCGCCTTCGGCACCAAATATAGCGCTGCCATGGGCCTCAGCGTCCAGACCCGGGAAGGGGAGCAGGTCCACCCGCAAATGGGCAGCTACGGCATCGGCGTGTCGCGGCTGATGGGGGCGATCATCGAAGCGAGCCATGACGACAGGGGCATCGTCTGGTCCGAGGCCGTCGCGCCCTTCCAGGTCGGCCTGGTCAACATGCGCGCCGACGACGGCAACGTCACCAGCGCGGCCGACGAAATCTATGGCCGCCTGCGCGAGGCGGGCGTCGAGACGCTCTACGACGACCGCGACGAGCGCGGCGGCGCCAAGTTCGCGACCATGGACCTGATCGGCCTGCCCTGGCAGCTGATCGTCGGACCCAAGGGGCTGGAGCGGGGCGTGGTCGAGCTGAAAAGCCGCGCCACAGGTGAGCGCGAGGAGCTGTCGGTGGAGAGCGCGCTGGCGCGGCTGGCGTCACCCCAGGGAAGGCTGGGGGCCCAGTGAGAACAGGCGCCGAGCTTTTCACCCACTGGGACCCCGGCCTCCGCCGGCGTGACGCCCTGTGGGGGCCGTCATGATCCTGTCGCGCTACGAGCGGATGATCGCCCGGCGCTATTTGCTGCCGGGCAAGGGGGAAGGGTTCATCTTCCTGGTCGCCGCGATCAGCCTCGTCGCGGTCATGCTTGGCGTCGCCGCGCTTATCGTGGTGATGAGCGTGATGAACGGCTTTCGCGCCGAATTGTTCGACAAGATCGTCGGCCTGAACGGCCATGCGGTGGTGCAGGGCTATGGCGGCCAGCTTCCCGACTGGCGCGATATCGTCCGCCAGGCGCGGGCGACGCCGGGGGTCACCGACGCCCTGCCGCTGATCGAGCAGCCTTTGATGGTCAGCTACGAGGGCCGGGTCGAAGGCGTCATCGTCCGCGGCATGGAGCGCGCCGACATCCTCCGCAACGAGACCTTGCAGGGCAAGATCCTCTCGGGATCGCTCGAGGCGCTCCGCCCCGGCTCGGGCAAAGTCGCGATCGGCGCCCGCCTCGCCGAGGCGCTCGGCGCCAATGTCGGCGGCCAGATCAGCCTGATCAGCCCGGAGGGGCGGGCGACTCCGTTCGGCACGGTGCCCCGCATCGTCTCGTACAGCGTCGCCGCCATCTTCGAGGTCGGTGTCTACGATTACGACAAATCGTTCGTGATCATGCCGATCCAGGACGCGCAGACCCTGCTGCTGATGGGCGACGCGGTCGGCATGGTCGAGGTGCAGACGGTCGACGCCGACCGGGTCGGAGAGATTCTCGCCCCCCTGCGCGCGAGCGTCAGCGGTCATGCCATGGTTGCCGACTGGCGCTCGATGAATCAGTCTTTGTTCGAGGCGCTGCAGGTCGAGCGGGTGGCGATGTTCGTCATCCTCTCGATCATCATCCTCGTCGCCGTGTTCAACATCCTCTCCTCGCTGATCATGCTGGTCCGCGCCAAGACTCGCGACATCGCCATCCTGCGCACGATGGGCGCGACCCGGCGCGGGTTGATGAAGGTGTTCATGACGGTCGGCGTGATCATCGGCGCGATCGGCATCGTCGCCGGCCTCGGCCTCGGCTTCCTGCTGCTGTTCTTCCGCCAGCCCTTCGTCAATTTCTTCCAGTATCTCACCGGCCAGAATCTGTGGGATCCGTCGATCCGTTTCCTAACCGAGCTGCCCGCCAAGACCGACCCGTTCGAAGTGCTCGCCATCGTCGCCATGGCGCTGGGGCTGAGCTTCCTCGCCACCCTCTATCCGGCATGGAAGGCGGCGAGCACCGATCCGGTCCAGGTCCTGCGCTATGAATGAGGTGCTCGAGGTCAAAGGCCTGAGGCGCAGTTTCCGCCAGGGCGACGTCACCATCGACGTGCTGCGCGGCGTCGACCTCGAGGTCCGCAAGGGCGAGATCGTCGCCCTGCTCGGCCCGTCGGGCTCGGGCAAATCGACGCTGCTCCAGGCGGTGGGCCTGCTCGAAGGCGGCTTCGAGGGCTCGATCCGAATCGCCGGCGAGGAAGTGGCCGAGCTCAGCGACGGCAACCGCACCCGCGTGCGCCGCGACACGCTCGGCTTCGTCTATCAGTTCCACCATCTCCTGCCAGACTTCACCGCGCTCGAGAATGTCGTCATTCCGCAGCTGGTCAAAGGGGCGACTCGCGAGGAGGCCGACGCCCGGGCCAAAGCGCTGCTCGGCACTCTCGGCCTCGCCGAGCGCCTGACCCACCGGCCCAGCAAATTGTCCGGCGGCGAGCAGCAGCGCGTCGCCGTCGCCCGGGCCCTCGCCAACCGCCCGGCTTTGGTGCTCGCCGACGAGCCCACCGGCAATCTCGACGAGGCCACCGCCGACATCGTCTTCGCCGAATTCCTCCGCCTCGTCCGCGACGAGACCAGCGCCGCGCTCGTCGCCACTCACAACGAGCGGATCGCGGCGAAGATGGACCGGGTGCTGAGGCTTCACGAGGGCGTGCTGGAATGAGCTCCGCTTTCCGCTGCGTCGCCTGGGGGACGATGGTAGCGGTGGCCGGAGCGATCGCCATCCTGATAGTGACGCTCATGGGCGCCTTCGGAAGCGGCTATCTCAAGAATTTCTACCTCCCCTCTGAGGCGATGGCACCGACGCTGGAGAAAGGTGACCGCTTCGTCGCCTTCATGGACGGCGGCGCCGGACTCGAGCGAGGCGATATCATCGTCATGGCGGTGGGAGAATCGACCTACGTCAAGCGGGTCGCGGCGCTGGCCGGCGACACGATCGGCCTTGAAGAGGGGGTCGTCATCCTCAACGGCCGCGCCGTCGTCCAGCGCTTCCTGAGGAACGAGCGCCCGGTGGAGGTCCCCGGTGCGCCGCCGGCACGACGAATGTCGGAGCAATTTCCGGACGAGAAGGCGCCGCACGAGATATTGGATATGGGACCTTCGGACGTCGACAACTTCCCGGAACTTCGCGTTCCCGCGGGTTTCGTTTTCGTGCTCGGCGACAATCGCGACCGTTCCGCCGACAGCAGGGTGCCGCGCGAAGCGATGGGCGTCGAGCTGCTCCCCGTCGCCGACGTCAAGGGACGTCCTCTCTTCTGCACGATAGGCTGCAAGCTCGGCCGCTGAACGGGGCTCCGTGCGGATAGATGCTGGCGCTGCTGCGTTGGCGGCGGATGGACGGAAAGGCCGGAACAAGTCCCATGACGTTGCGCCGTGCGATGATTTTGTTCGCCACGGTCTCGATCCTGGTCGGCGGCTGCGACTGGATGACGAAGAAGGACCCGTCCGAACAGCAAAGCAAGGCGGAGCTCGCCGCCGCCCAACGCGACCGGATCCGCAAGGCCTGCGCCTCCGACGGCACCTACGATCGGCTCAAGGAGCTCATCTTCGACGAGGCGGCCCGCATCCGCAAGTCCGATCCCCGCAATCTCGATCCGCTCGCGGCGGCGGCGGTCGTCCGCATGGAGGATCCGGTCGTCAAGAGCCGCGACGAGGCGCTCAACGTCACCGTCTGTACCGGCCGTTTCGTGCTCGAGCTGCCGCCGGGGGCTGAGAATGCGTTCGACGGCGAGCGGCGGCTGACCGCCGAAGTCGAATATGCCGCGCAGGCGGCGCTCGACGGCAGCGGCCTCGTCTACCAGATGGATGGCGCCGAACCGATCGTCTACCGGCTCGCAACCTTCGGCATGACCGGCCGGCCGATGCCGAAGATCGTCGCCATTCCCCAGCCGAGCGCCCCGCCCGGCGCGCCGGCGGAGGTCGCGATCGTCGAGCCCGCCCGCCCGATGCCGCCGCTGCTGCCGCCCGAGCCGTCCCGCTCGGCTCCCGAACGGGGCAAGGCGGCCGAACCGCCGGCGCCGGCGACGCGGGTCACGGCGCGGCCGAGCTTCAACTGCCGCTACGCCAAGACCCGGACGGAGAAGATGGTCTGCGCTTCGCCGCGGCTGGCGGCGCAGGACCGCGAAATGGCCTCCCATTTCTATGCGCTGATGGCCCGCTCCGATCCGGCGACGCGAAGCCATTTGCGCCGAAGCCGCGATGCCTTTCTCGCCCGTCGCGAACAATGCGGAACGGAGCGCTGCGTCATCTCAGTCTACCTTTCGCGGATGGCCGAGCTGAGGAGCATCGCCCAAGGCGACTGAGTCGTGGCCATCCATGGCCAGGCGCCCCGGAAGCGCTCCGTTTGCGTCTCTTCCGGCCAAGTTGTTTCCGGCCTTGTCGGGCGGCCGGCTGCCACCGGCACCGCCACAAAGCCAGATTTGTCTTTGCCGGGAAGATGAGCGAATGATAAGGCCTAGTCGACGAATACAGAGCGCACTTCCAGGCTACCGAATTGTACCGGAGGAGCCATGAACTGTCGTAAGCGATACTTGTGGACGATTTTGATCGCTTCTTGCCTCGGGAGTGCGCCTGCGCGCGCGCAACAGGATGAGACCGGTGAGCTGGAGAGGCTGGTCAGCGCCTCGGCCGAGCTCGAGCCGGGCCTTGCCTTTGCCCGAAACCAGGCCGCCTCCGGAGATTTGCTGGGGGCGCTGGCCACGCTCGAACGAGTCCTGATCGCCTATCCCAATGCGGATGACGCCCGCCTGTACCATGCCGCACTTCTGTGCCGGCTCGATGATCGCGGCGGCGCGCGCGCTGAGCTTGTCGAGCTTGCCGGCCGCCCGATTTCCGATCCCGGCTGGTCGGAGGTGGAAGCCGCGTGCGGCACGCTTCCCCGACCGGGACCGTCGGGCGGAGCGCGATGAGGCGCATTGTCCGACTCGCCCGCGCAGGCGGTCCCGGCCTTGCCGTTGCCGGTTGCCTTTGCGTGGCGACGCTCCCGAGCCTCGCCGCGGCACAGGAGGTGATCGGCATCAATGCGGCGGTTCGCAACCTCGTGCAAATCCGCACCGGGTCGGCGCCGGCACGCCATGCCGTCCTGCGCCAGCCGGTCAGGCTCAACGACGAGGTTCGCACCGGCCCGGCCAGCCAGCTTCAGATCCTGTTTCGCGACCGCTCGAGCTTCACCGTTGGCGCCAACTCAAGGATCAGGATCGACCGGTTCGCCTACGATGCGCCACGGAGCGTCCGCGAGTTCGGAGGAAGCGTGACTCGCGGAGCTTTCCGCTTCATCTCCGGCCGCTCGTTCGCCATGGCGCCTGGCAGCCGCAGCTTGCGGACGCCGGTCGCGACCATGGGGATTCGGGGGACGATACTTGAAGGGGTGGTCGGCGCCGATGCCGTCCGCATCGCTGCGGCGGAGTCCGCCGTCGGGCCCGATGCCCGCAGCGACCCCGAGACGGCGACGCTTATCCTGCTGCGGGGACCGGGTCCGCAGGCACAGGGAGGTGTCGCCGCCGGGGCCGTCGAAGTTGCGGCAGGCGACAAGTCCTTCGTCCTGGACCAGCCGCTCCTGGCGCTTTACGTGCCCGGGCCCGGCGTGCCGCCGATCGGCCCGTTCCGGCTTTCCGACGCGGGGATTCTTTCGGTCGAGCAATTGGTGCGCCCATCGCCACCCGCGGCTGCGAGGGCTGCCGCAAGCGAGGGGCCGGACCAGGACCGCCAAGCTGTACGGCGCTCGATCCCCGCCTGGGTGGCGCCTCTCCTCGCCATCCTGGCCGCCGGGTTCGTCGTGCTTGACGATTCGGACGAAACCCCCGTCAGTCCGTGATCAGGGCCGTGCCGCCGCACGCGATTCCTGTGGAAAAGGGGGCGCTGCAGCCTTTCCCTCGGTCGCGGCAGCTCCCATAGTCGCCGCATGCCGGCTGCGCCTTACGTCCCACTTCGCATCTTCTCGAGCTACACGATGCTGGAAGGCGCGATCGAGCCCAAGGCGATCGCCAAGCAGGCGAAACGGCTCGATTTTCCCGCCGCGGCGCTGACCGATCGCAACGGCCTCTACGCCGCCATGGCGTTCACCGACGCCTGCCGCGAGGCGGGGGTGCAGCCGATCGTCGGCACGATGCTGGCCGTGGCCCGGCCCGGCACCGCCGGCGGCCAGCTGATGCTCGACTGGCTGGCGCTCTACGCGCAGAATTTGGCGGGCTACGACAATCTCTGCACTCTGGTTTCGGAGGCGCATCTGGGCCGTCCGGTCGAGGAGCCGGCGCACGTTACCTATGACGCGCTTCAAGGCCGCGCCGAGGGCCTTATCGCCTTGACCGCCGGCGGCGACGGCGCCCTCGCGAGATTGATCGCCCAGGAGCAGGATGCGGCGGCCGACCTCATCCTGGAGCGGCTCATGACGCTGTTTCCGGACCGGCTCTACATCGAGGTGTCGCGCCGCCGGAATCAAGACGAACAGCGCGCGGAACCGCGCCTGATCGAGCTCGCCTACCGGCACGATCTGCCGCTCGTGGCGACCAACCCGGCGGCCTATGCGGAGGCCCATTTCCATCAGGCGCACGACGCCTTGTTGTGCATCGCCCAATCGAGCCAACTCGACCGCGACGACCGCATTCGTTCTTCGCCGGAAGCCTGGCTGAAGCCCGCCGCCGAGATGCGCCGGCTGTTCGCCGACCTGCCGGAAGCGATCGACAATACGGGCGTGATCGCCCGGCGCTGCGCGTTCGGGGCGCCGCAGCGCAGGCCGATCCTGCCCAGCCTCGCCGGCGATACCGACGCGGAAGCCGAGCAATTGCGCGGCGACGCGCGTGCGGGTCTCGAGGCGCGTCTCGCCGATCGCGCCGATTTGGGTGCCGAGGAGCGCAAAGCCTATTTCGACCGGCTCGAATTCGAAGCGGACGTCATCGTCCGCATGGGCTATTCCGCCTACTTCCTGATCGTTGCCGACTTCATCAAATGGGCGAAGGAGAATGACATACCGGTCGGCCCGGGCCGCGGCTCCGGCGCTGGTTCGGTGGTTGCCTGGGCGCTGACCATCACCGATCTCGATCCGATCCGGCTCGGCCTCCTCTTCGAACGCTTCCTCAACCCCGAGCGCGTCTCGATGCCTGACTTCGACATCGATTTCTGCGAGACCCGGCGCGGCGAGGTGATACGCTACGTCCAGCAGCGCTACGGCGCCGACAAGGTCGCCCAGATCATCACCTTCGGGAAATTGAAGGCCCGCGCCGTGCTCAAGGACACCGGCCGCGTCCTGCAAATGCCATACGGCCAGGTCGACCGGCTCGCCAAGGCGATCCCCAATCATCCGACCGATCCGTGGACGCTGGAACGGGCGCTGAACGGCGTCACCGAGCTCGCCGCCGAATATGAGAACGACCCGCAGGTGCGACGCCTGTTCGACCTGGCGATGAAGCTCGAAGGCCTGCCGCGCCACGCCTCGACCCACGCCGCCGGCGTCGTCATCGGCGACCGGCCGCTCGATCAGCTCGTCCCGCTCTATCGCGACGCGCGCTCCGACATGCCGGTCACCCAGTTCGACATGAAATATGTCGAGGCGGCGGGGCTGGTGAAGTTCGACTTCCTCGGTCTGAAGACGCTGTCGGTCTTGCAGAAGGCGGTGCAGATGCTGGCGAAGCGCGGCGTCGAGGCGGATCTCGACCGCCTCGCCTGGGACGATGCGGCGGTCTACAAGCTGCTCCAGCGCGGCGACACGGTCGGCGTGTTCCAGCTCGAATCGGAAGGCATGCGCCGAACCCTCGCAGCGGTGAAGCCGACCAGCTTCGAGGACATTATCGCCCTCGTCTCGCTCTACCGGCCGGGGCCGATGGACAATATCCCGACCTTCGGCGCGAGGAAGAACGGCCGCGAGCCGATATCCTATCCCCATCCCCTGCTCGAGCCGGTGCTGAAGGAGACCTACGGCATCTTCGTCTATCAGGAGCAAGTGATGGAGGCCGCCAAGGTCCTCGCCGGCTTCAGCCTCGGCGAGGCGGATTTGCTGCGCCGGGCGATGGGCAAGAAGATCAAGTCGGAGATGGACGCGCAGCGCGCCGGCTTCGTCGCCGGCTGCGAGCGCGTCAACGCCATCCCCCCCGCCAAGGCCAACGAGCTGTTCGACTTGATCGACAAGTTTGCCGGCTACGGCTTCAACAAGAGCCACGCCGCCGCTTACGCTTTGATCGCCTATCAGACGGCGTGGCTGAAGGCGCATCATCCGGTCGAATTCTACGCCGCCTCGATGTGCTTCGACATCCACCAGACCGACAAGCTCGCCATCTTCGTCGACGACATGCGGCGGATGGAGGTCGAATGCCTGCCGCCGTCGATCAACGCCAGCGAGGCGGAATTCGCGGTCGAACCGGCGGGCGAGGGGCTGGCCGTGCGTTACGCGCTCGGCGCGCTCAAGGGCGTCGGGGAGAAGGCGATGGAGCTGCTGGTCGAGGAGCGCCGGCTCAACGGCGCCTTCCAGAGCCTTGACGATTTCGCCGCGCGGATCGATCCGCGCCTGCTCAATCGCCGCCAGATCGAGAGCCTGGCCGGCAGCGGCGCGTTCGACGAGATCGGCGAGCGCTGGGCGGTCCATGCCGCGGCGGAGACCATTCTCTCCGCCGCCTCGAGCGCCGCCGAGGCGCGCACCAGCGGGCAGGGCGGTCTGTTCGGCGAGGGGCCGGCCAATGTCGTCCCGATCCGCATGCCCAAGAGCGAGACTTGGTCGCTGGCCCAGCGCA
>DASUVK010000043.1:0-4567 GCA_036378975.1 Allosphingosinicella sp.
CGTCGGAGCGATCGAGGCGCTCGCTCATTACGGCTCCGACGAGCTCAAGGCGCGCTATCTGCCGAAGCTGGTCTCGGGCGAATGGACCGGGACGATGAACCTGACCGAGCCGCAGGCGGGCTCGGACGTCGGCGCGCTCAAGACCAAGGCGGAGCCGGCCGGCGACGGAAGCTGGCGGATTTCCGGGCAGAAGATCTTCATCACCTTCGGCGACCACGACCTCGCCGACAATATCGTCCACCTCGTGCTCGCCCGGACGCCGGGCGCTCCGCCGGGGACGAAGGGCATCTCGCTCTTCCTGGTGCCGAAGGTCCGGCCCGACGGAAGCGCCAACGACCTTCGCTGCGTGTCGATCGAACACAAGCTCGGAATCCACGCCTCGCCGACCTGCGTGATGGCGTTCGGCGACGGCGGCGATTGCCGCGGCTGGCTGATCGGCGACGAGATGGCGGGCATGCGGGCGATGTTCACGATGATGAACAATGCCCGGCTCAATGTCGGCCTGCAGGGCGTGTCGATCAGCGAGCGGGCGACCCAGGCGGCGCTCGCTTATGCGGCGCAGCGCGTGCAGGGCGCGCGGGAGGGGCGGCCGGCGGCGATCGTCGAGCATCCCGACGTGCGGCGGATGCTGCTGCGCATGACCGCCTTGACCCAGGCGGCGCGGGCGCTCTGCTATTATGCGGCGGGGCAGACCGACCGCGGCACGCTCGGCGACCGAGCGGCGCAGGCGCGGGCGGACCTGCTGACGCCTTTGGTCAAGGCCTATGGCACCGACATCGGCTGCGAGGTGGCGAGCCTCGGCGTGCAGGTCCATGGCGGCATGGGCTTCGTCGAGGAGACCGGCGCGGCCCAGCATTATCGCGATATAAGGATCAGCCCGATCTACGAGGGGACCAACGGCATCCAGGCGGCGGATCTGGTCGGCCGGAAGCTCGGCCTCGAGGGCGGCGAGACGCTGCGGCGGCTGTTCGCGGAGATACGGGCGGAAGCCGGAGCGGGGACGCTGCGCGACCTCGCGGATGTTGGCGAAGGTGCCGCGCAGCGTATCTCGGCGATGGGGACGGACGACCGGCTGGCGGGGTCCTATCCGTTCCTGACCCTGCTCTCGACCCTGGTGTGCGGGTGGCTGATGAAGCGGCAGCTGGACGCGCTCGAATCGCCCGAAATCGCCGCGAATCGCCGCTTTGCCGCCACCAAAAGGGCCGCCTGCCGTTACTATCTGGAGCATATCGTGCCGGAAGCGGCGGGGCTGGCGGCGGCGGCGACCGCCGGGGCGGCGCTGTTCTATCCCGCCGACGAGCCGCTGTTCGCGCCCTGAGTTGCGCCACTAAATCAAATATGCCAAGGGCTTAGCGGGGGAGCGCGCGCCGGTCCGGCGCGCCTCGCGGAGGTTTTTCCAAGTGGCTGGGCTCGATCGCCTCGCCGGCGGCGAATCCCTCGTCAGCGCTTCGCCGACCTGGTCATCGGGCATGACAGGAAGGGAGCACAACCCCTTGGACAGATGGATTTTATTCTTTAACCGAGCCCTGCGAGTCACGGAGTAGCAAATGACCACCGGTACCGAAGGCCCCGACAACCTGACCAACGACCGCAACGTCGTGCATGAGACGATCGACGCCCTGGGCGGGGACGACGTCATCACCCTGCTGCCGCCGACGACGGCGAGCAGCGCCGAATCGATCACGGTCAACGGCGGCGCCGGCTTCGACACGCTGATCCACGACGCTTTCTATGTTCCGGGCGGCACCGCCACGGGCTTTGACGGCCACATCCGAGTCCGCGAGGGCAATGGCGTCGGCTACGACATCTTCTGGACGTCGATCGAACGGCTTCAGCTCAGCGGCCTGATCTTCGCCAGCAGCTTTTCGCTGGGCGACGAGATCGACATCCTGCGTCTGTCGGCGGGCCGGGGCGGCGCCACGATCGGCACCGGCGGCGGCAATGACGAAGTCTATATGACCGGCAATACCGAAGGCGCGCGGGTGACGGTCGACGGCGGCACCGGCGACGATCTCATCGACTTTACCGGCCTGCTCTCGAACGCCAATCCTCCTCCCCCCCATACGGCCCATGGCGGCGAGGGCAACGACACGCTCAAGGGCGGCGAATATTCCGATCTGCTGGGTGGCGGCGCCGGCAACGACAATCTGCAATTGTGGGTGCGCGGCGCCTTCACCGACCACAGCATCCTGTTCGATACCGCGCTCGGCGGCGCCGGCAACGACAATTTCTTCTTCGGCTCGGCGCTGTCGTCCTTCGACGTCGTCACCGGCGGCGCCGGCATCGATACTTTGGTGGTGCAGGGCGATTATGCCGGCGGCCTGGCTCTGTCGGCCAACGTCACCGAGATCGAGGGCCTGTCGATGCTTGCCGGCTCGAACACCAATTTCGGCGAGCCCGGCACCAACAGCTATAATTATTCGATCACCACCCACGACGCCAATTTCGCGGCCGGCGTGCAGGCCAAGGTCAACGGCGCGGCCCTGCTTGCCACCGAGAATTTCACCTTCAACGGCTCGGCCGAGACCGATGCCAGCTTCGTCGTCTACGGCAGCCGCGGCATCGACACGCTGACCGGCGGCTTCGGCCACGACATCTTCTTCTACGCCGAGAACAGGTTCCAGCCGGGCGACACCGTCAATGGCGGCCCGGGCGGCTATGACGGCATCTTCTTCCGCGGCAATTACACGATCGACTTCAACGCGCCCGGCTATCACGGGCTGCTGACCAGCATCGAGAACATGACGTTGAGCTCGGCCGCCGACGAACGCTATGCGCGCGGCGGCGGCACCGAGTTCGACTATAATATCAAGCTCGCCGACTCTCATCTCGCGGCGGGCGTGACGCTCACCGTGTCGGGCGCGTTGCTGAGGGCGACCGAAACGATGGTGCTCGACGGCAGCCTCGAGACCAACGGCTTCCTAAACATCTATGGCGGCGCCGCGGGCGACACGCTCAAGGGCGGCGGCCAGGCCGACCTCCTCCACGGCAATCTCGGCGCCGATTTCCTCACCGGCGGCGGCGGCGCCGACACGTTCCGCTACCAGTCGACCGCCGAATCCACGTTCGCGCAGAGCGATCTCATCCTCGACTTCACGCCCGGCAGCGACAGGATCGACCTCAGCCGGATCGACGCCAACAGCTTCGCCGCCGGCGACCAGGCGTTCACCTGGATCGGCTCGAACGCGTTCAGCGGGACCGGCGCCTCGTCCGCCGGGGAGCTTCGCGCCTATCAGGGCGGCGGCATGTGGTTCGTCCAGGGCGACACCAATGGCGACGGCAATGCCGACCTCGTCATCGCTCTCATGCCGCAGGGCCCGACGCCGCTGGGCGCCGGCGACTTCCTTCTCTAGTCACGGACAATTTAGGAGCGGCTCGACATGGCCACCGGCACCGAAGGCAATGACAATCTCACCAACGATCCGTCGAACGGCGTCGAGACGATCGATGCCCTCGGAGGCGACGATGTCATCACCATCCAGCCGGGCGCGCCGGGCGCCTATGTCGTGGTCAAGGGCGGCAGCGGTTACGACACGCTGATCCTCAACGACACCGTCCACCGCATGATCGTGGCCAATTCGAGCGGCTATGACGGGACGATCTGGTTCCGTCACGGAATGAGCTCGTTCTTCGAGGTCAACTGGACGTCGATCGAGCGGCTCGAGCTGACCGGCATCCTCTCGCCGGCCTCGACCAACGTCTTCGGGGAGGAAGTCGACATCCTCCGCTTCGGCACCGCCCCCGCGCCGTCGGAGGGGATCCACACGATCACCACCAACGGCGGCAACGACGAGATCTACCTGTCGGGCCAGCCGGTCTATCCCGGCGCGTCGGTCGTCGTGAATTCGGGGACCGGGGCGGACATCGTGGACTTCAGCGGCATCACCGTCTCGGGCGCCGGCACCGGCTTTTGCTGGACCGCCGATGGCGGCGACGGCAACGACACGCTGAAGGGGAGCAGCTTCCGCGACGCGTTGAAGGGCGACGCCGGCAACGACAACCTGCATCTCTATCTCGGGGGCGACGATGTCGCGGAGGGCGGCGCCGGGCTCGACAATTTCTTCTTCGGCGCGGCGCTGACCGCGGCCGACGTCGTCACCGGCGGGGCCGATGCGGACACCCTGGTCATCCAGGGCGATTATCCGGGCGGCGTCACGCTGTCGGCCAATATCACCCAGATCGAGAACGTCTCGATCCTCGCCGGCTCGAACACCGCCTTCGGCGAGCCCGGCACCAACCGCTACGATTATGTGCTGACCACCAACGACGCCAATTTCGCCGCCGGCGTGCAGGCGCGGATCAACGGCGCCGCTCTGCTCGAGGGCGAGGACTTCACCTTCAACGGCTCGGCCGAGACCGACGCCAGCTACGTCGTCTATGGCGGCAAGGGCCGGGACACTTTGCTCGGCGGCCTCGGCAATGACATCTTCTTCTACGCCGAGGAGCGCTTCGCCTCGGGCGACACGGTCAATGGCGGGCCGGGCTATGACGGCATGTTCCTCAGAGGCAATTACACGATCGACTTCAACGCGCCCGGTTATACGGGGCTGTTCACCAACATCGAGAA
>DASUVK010000044.1:0-55812 GCA_036378975.1 Allosphingosinicella sp.
TCGTGCCGGAAAATGGCGACCTCTCGCCGGCCTATGCGCCGTTCCTCGGCACCCTGCCGCCGGCGACCGAGCGCCAGTTCCGCCAGGGCGGCTTCGCCGTTCCCGCCGGCCTGACCCGGGCCGACTGGCGGGCGAGCTACAGGAAGCTCGCAGGGCTGGTCGGAGCGATGCACAAAGCGGGCGTACCGGTCGTCGCCGGCACCGACGGCAGCGGCATGGAGCTGGTCCGCGAGCTCGAGCTCTACGTCGAGGATGCCGGCTTCACCCCGGCCGAGGCGCTGGCGGCGGCGACGATCGTCCCGGCCCGACTGGTCGGCGCCGACGCCAGGACGGGCTCGATCGCGGTTGGCAAGGCCGCGGACCTGGTGCTGGTCGACGGCGACCCGTCGCAGCGGATCGGCGACCTCAGGCACACCGAATGGGTGATGATGGACGGCAAGCTGATGGACGCCGACGCCCTGCGCGCCGCCAGCGGCTTCGCCGGCATTCCCAAGTTCGCCGACTAGCGTCAACGGGGACACGTACTTTTTCGGCGTCAACGGGGACACGTACTTTTTCGCGAAAAAGTACGTGTCCCGTTTCGTGAGCTAGGCCGTTCCCACCGCGCGTTCGACGCTGAGCGCCGCCTCGACCATCCGCTCCCAGATCTCCGGATCGCCGGCGGCGGCCATGACTTGGTCGGGCTCGCGCATCGTCCGCAGGATCGCCAGCGCGTCGTCGACATATTCGTGCCAGGTCTCGTCGACGCTCGGGCCGGCGGAGGGATCGTCCCCTTCCGCGTTGATGCTGAGGTCCCGGCCCGCCAGCACGCGGGCAATACGCTCGACGAGCGTCAGGTTGGAGACGGGCATGGACGAACCTCCTTCGTTTCGAGGGGACAACGGAGGAAGCGGCGGCGGGTTGCGAGGCTTGCCTTGGGAACGCGCCCAACGCTTGAGGCTAAGCGGAAAGCGCTTATCATTCCGGCGGCGACTCAGTTTCGCCGCCGCAGAGGGGATGTTCGAATGACGCCAGGCCCGGATTGCATCAAGCTCGTCCAGGAGTTCGAAGGGTGCGCCAAGAAGCGCGCCGACGGCAGCATCGAAGCCTATCCGGACCCCGCTTCCGGCGGCGATCCCTGGACGATCGGCTGGGGCACGACCGGGCCGGACGTCAAGAAGGGCGTGGTCTGGACGCAAAAGCAGTGCGACGACCGCTTCACGGCGCATCTGGCCGAGTTCGCGGCCAAGGTCAGCAAGATCATCGGCAGCGCCCCCACCACCCAGCGTCAGTTCGACGCGATGGTGAGCTTCGCCTACAATCTCGGCACCGGCAATCTCTCGTCCAGCACCTTGCTCAAGAAGCATAAGGCTGGCGATTACAAGGGCGCCGCCGCCGAGTTCGCCCGGTGGAACAAGGCGGGCGGGCGGGTAATGGCGGGGCTGACGCGGCGCCGGGCGGCCGAGGCGGCCCTCTACGCCCGCTGAGGCGGGTCACTGGCTGCGCTGCCGGCGCCGCTGGTCCATATCATGCTGCCGCGACCGCCAGCCCCTCGGGTCGGCAGGCAGAGCCGGATGAGGAAGCCGACGACGGTCGAGCGCGTCGTCCGTCCCATGAGGCCGAGCCTGACGGGGATGTCCAGGTTCAGAGCACCTCGAACAGCCCGGCCGCGCCCATGCCGCCGCCGACGCACATCGTCACCACGACATATCTGACGCCGCGGCGCTTGCCCTCGATCAAGGCGTGGCCGGTCATCCGCGCGCCCGACATGCCGTAAGGGTGGCCGATCGAGATCGAGCCGCCATCGACGTTGAGGCGATCGTCGGGAATGCCGAGCCGATCCTGGCAGTAGAGGACCTGGACGGCGAAGGCCTCGTTCAGCTCCCACAGGCCGATATCGTCGACCGTGAGGCCGAAACGGTTGAGCAGCTTGGGCACAGCGAAGACCGGGCCGATGCCCATCTCGTCGGGCTCGGTGCCGGCAACGGCCATGCCGACATAGCGGCCGAGCGGCTTCAGGCCGCGCTCGGCGGCCAGGCCCGCCTCCATCAGCACGCAGGCCGAGGCGCCGTCGGAGAGCTGGCTGGCATTGCCGGCGGTGATCATCGCTTCAGGGCCCATCACCGGCTGCAGCTTCTGAAGGTCCTCGAGCGTGGTCTGCGGGCGGTTGCCCTCGTCCCTGGTGAGGGTCACCTCCTTCATCGAGGTTTCGCCGGTCTCCTTGTCCTTGACCATCATCCGGGCGGTGACGGGGACGATCTCGTCGTCGAACCTGCCTTCCGCCTGGCCCCTGGCGGTGAGCTGCTGGGAGCGCAAGGCGTAGGCGTCCTGCCGTTCGCGGCTGACCGTGTAGCGCTTGCCGACCACCTCGGCGGTCTGGATCATCGGCATGTAGACGCCGTTGTGCATCGACAGCAGCTCGGGGTCCGGCCCGACCCGCATCTCGGGCGTCTGGACCATCGAGATGCTCTCGACGCCGCCGGCGACGCAGATCGGCATCCGGTCGACGATGATCTGCTTGGCGGCGGTGGCGATCGCCATCAGGCCCGACGCGCACTGGCGGTCGACCGACATGCCCGAGACGGTGACGGGCAGGCCCGAGCGCAGCGCGGAGGTGCGGCCGATGGTGGTTTGGACGCCTTGCTGCAGGGCCGCCCCCATGATCACGTCGTCCACCTCGGCCGGATCGATCTTCGCCCGCTCGACCGCCGCTTTTATCGCGTGGCTTGCCAAGGTCGGCGACGGAGTCGCGTTGAACGCGCCCCGGTAAGCCTTGCCGATCGGCGTTCGGGCGGTGGAGACGATGACGGCTTCGCGCGTGGCCATGACGGATCTTTCCGGTGTGGGTGTCTCGGCCTCCTAGCGCGTAGCGGGCGGTAGGGACAAGGCGCGGGGTGGACGCGGGCGGCTCCTCCTGTTATAACGTCTGTATGAACACCATCCTCAAGATCAAGAAGTTCGGCAATTCCGCTGGAGTCATCCTCCCCAAGGAGCTGCTTGCTCAGCTCGGCGCGGCGGTAGGGCAGCAGGTGTCCGTAACCAGAACTCCGCGCGGCATCGAACTGTCCACCGTCGAGGCGGATTTCGAAACGCAAATGGCGGCTGCAAGGGAAGTCATGGTCCGGCGGCGGCGAGCGCTCCGCGAACTTGCAAGGTAGCTTATGGCGGAAAGCTGGACCTGGCTCGCCGCCGACGTCGCGACGGCCGCTCATGCCGAGCAGCTTGCCGAGCATGGCGGCGGAGAAGGCATTCGAGACCACGGTGCCCTGGAAAGTGCGCTCGCCCGACCGAAAAACCTTGCAGCCTATGCCAGCCCCGACGTCGCTGATCTCGCTGCAGCCTATGCATTCGGAATTGCTCGCAACCATCCCTTCGTGGATGGAAACAAGCGCACCGCCGCGGTGATCAGCGAAACCTTCCTGATCTTGAACGGATATGACCTGAACGCTTCGGACGCGGAGGTGGTCGTCGCCTTTCTCGCCCTCGCCGCCGGAGAGCTCAGCGAGGAGGAGATGGCGGACTGGTTCCGCGAGAGGATCGCGGAGGCCGGCTAGAGGAAGATGAGGCCGATCCATTCGGCGACCAAAGCGGGCTTGTCCTCCCCCTCGATCTCCACAGTAACATTGTGGACGAACTGCCACTGGCCGGGGCGCTTCTCGTCCATGCGCGCCAGGGTGAAGCGGCCGCGGACGCGCCTGCCGGAGCGGACGGGAGCAAGGAAGCGGACTTTCTCGAAGCCGTAATTGACGCCCATCCTGACGCCTTCCGGGCGGAGCATCGCGTCGGCGGCCATTCGGCTGAGCAGGGAGAGGGTGAGGAAGCCGTGGGCGACGGTGCCGCCGAACGGAGTCTTCGCCGCCGCTTCAGGATCGATATGGATGAACTGCGGATCCTCGGTGATCTCCGCGAAGGCGTCGATCCGCGCCTGATCGACCAGGATCCAGTCGGAGACGCCAACTTCCTGGCCGACTCTCCACTTGATGTCTTCGATGCTGGCGATGGGCATGGAGGCGGTCTAGAGCGGCGGCCATGCGAGACTCAAGCCCTGCAAGGACCCTCCCCATGGCGGACGCTACGGCAACCGCGCGCGCCGACCTTCGAAAGCTGCACCGCGCGCCCGAGCCCGAGGTGCTGAAGCCGCTGCTGCGCGACGCCGCGCTCGATCCCGATTCGCGCGCCCGAATCGAAAAGCGGGCTCTGGCGATGCTCGGCGAGCTTCGCGCCGCCCAGGCGTCCGGCTGGGTCAACCGGTTCCTCCAGGAATATCGGCTCAACACCTCGGAAGGGATCGCCCTGCTCTCGCTCGCCGAGGCGTTCCTGCGCGTGCCCGACCCGGAGACGGCCGACCAGTTGATCGCCGACAAGCTCGGCAATGCCGACTGGCGTGCGCACAAGGGCAAGTCGAACTCGACGCTGGTCAATTCGGCGACCTGGGGGCTGGTGATCGGCCGCGCCCTGGTCAGCGAGAGCGAGCAGGCGAGCGCCCTGAAACGCCTGCTCGCGCGCGCCGGCGAGCCGTTCGTCCGCCAGGCGGTGGGCGCGGCGATGCGGCTGATGGGCGAGATCTTCGTCATGGGCCGCAATATCGAAGAGGCGATAAGGCGGATGGAGAAGCGCGAGAATGCCGGCTTCACCGCCAGCTTCGACATGCTCGGCGAGGCGGCGCGCACCTTCCCCGACGCCGAGCACTATTTCCGATCCTACGAGGACGCGATCCGCGCCGTCGGCAAGGTGGCCGATCGCGGCCACAGCATCTCGGTCAAGCTCTCCGCCCTCCACCCGCGCTACGAGGTCGGGCAATATGACCGGGCCGTGCCGTCGCTGATCGGCCAGGTCGAGGCGCTGGCGGTGCTGGCCAAGGCCTCGGGCATCGGCTTCACCGTCGACGCCGAGGAGAGCGAGCGGCTCGAGATGAGCCTCGACATCATCGAGGCCGTCGCCGGCCTGCCGTCGCTGAAGGGCTGGGACGGGCTCGGCATGGCCGTCCAGGCCTATGGCAAGCGCGTCCGGCCGACCATCGCCTGGGCCGACGCGCTCGGCGCCGCGACCAAGCGGCGGATCGCGGTGCGGCTGGTCAAGGGCGCCTATTGGGACAGCGAGATCAAGCGCACCCAGGAGCAGGGCCTCGCCGATTATCCCCTGTTCACGCGCAAGGCGGCGACCGACGTCTCCTATTTGGCGGGTGCGAAGGACATGCTGGCGGCGAAGCACATCTTCCCCGCCTTCGCCACCCACAATGCGCTGACCGTGGCGACCATTCTCGAATGGGCCGGCACCAGCCGCGACTTCGAGTTCCAGCGGCTCCACGGCATGGGCGAAGGGCTGTACGAGACCTTGGTCCGCGAGCAGGGCTATCACACGCGCATCTACGCGCCCGTCGGCGGCCACCGCGACCTCCTCGCCTATCTCGTCCGCCGCCTGCTGGAGAATGGCGCGAACTCCAGCTTCGTCCACCAGCTCGCCGACGAGCGGCTCTCCGACGCCGACCTCATCGCCGATCCGGTCGCCAAGATCGCCGCGGTCGGCGGCACGCGGCATCCGGCCATTCCCCTCCCAGGCGATCTGTTCGCGCCCGAGCGGCGCAACAGCCAGGGCCTCGATCTCAACGACCGGCCCGAGCTGGAGCGGGTCGCGGCGGCGGTGGCGCCGCCGCTCGATTTCGCGCCGCCCGCCAGCCCGGCGGCCGAGGAGCTCGTCACGCGCGCGCTCAAGGGCTTCGACGACTGGTCGAAACGCGGCGTCGGCGAGCGCGCCTCGGCCCTCGAGCGGCTCGCCGACCTGCTCGAGCAGGACCGGGACATGCTGATGCGGATCGCGGTGCAGGAGGCGAAGAAGACCATTCCCGACGCCCTCGCCGAGGTGCGCGAGGCGGTCGATTTCTGCCGCTATTACGCGGCCCAGGCGCGCCGGCATCTGCAGCCGGTCGAGCTGCCCGGTCCGACCGGCGAGCGCAACGTGCTGAGGATGGAAGGGCGCGGCGCCTGGGTCTGCATCGCGCCCTGGAACTTCCCGCTCGCCATCTTCCTCGGCCAGGTTTCGGCCGCGCTCGCGGCGGGCAACAGCGTCATCGCCAAGCCCGCCTCGCAGACCCCCCAGATCGCCGCTTATGCGGTCGGCCTCGCCCACGCGGCGGGCATCCCCGAAGACGCCCTGATCCTCGCCGCGGGACGGCGCGACATGGGCCAGAAGCTGATGGAGGACGTCCGCATCGCCGGCGTCGCCTTCACCGGCTCGACCGCCACCGCCAAGACCATCGCCCGCACCCTGATCGCCGACGATGATCGCGACATCATCCCGCTGATCGCCGAGACGGGCGGGGTCAATGCGATGATCGTCGATTCGACGGCGCTTCCCGAGCAGGTGGTGCAGGACGTGATCACCTCGGCCTTCCGCTCGGCCGGCCAGCGCTGCTCGGCGCTGCGCCTGCTCGTCCTGCAGGAGGATATTGCCGAGCGGACGCTGGAGATGCTGGCCGGGGCGATGGACACGCTCATCGTCGGCGACCCGGCCGATCCGCGCACCGACGTCGGGCCGGTGATCGACCGGCCTTCCTACGACAAGCTGATGGGCCGCCGCGACGCGATGAAGGAGAGCATCCTCAAGACCGTCGCGGTCCCGGAGCGGGGGCTGTTCGTGCCGCCGACCCTGATCCGCATCGACGCGATCGAGGATCTTCGCGAGGAATGGTTCGGGCCTTTGCTCCACGTCACCACCTGGAAGGGCGGCGATCTCGCCGAGACGGTGCGGCGGGTCAATTCGTCCGGCTTTGGCCTCACCATGGGCCTGCACAGCCGCATCGCCCGGGCGGCGGAGACGGTCGAGGAGACCGGCACGGTCGGCAACCTCTACGTCAACCGCTCGATGATCGGCGCGATCGTCGGCTCCCAGCCGTTCGGCGGCGAGGGCCTGTCGGGCACCGGCCCGAAGGCCGGCGGGCCCCATTACCTGCCGCGCTTCTGCGCCGAGCGGGTGACCAGCACCGACACGACCAGCGCGGGCGGCAACGCGACCTTGCTGTCCCTGGAAGATGTCGGTTTCTAGATGGCGCTCCACGTCGCCGAGCTCGATTCGAGCGCCATCCGCCGCGCCGCCTATGAGGACGAGGCGCGGACGCTCGATATCTGGTACGCCGACGGCGACCGCTACAGCTATTTCGACGTGCCGATGGACGTCTACCGTTCGCTGCGCTCCGCCTCGTCGGCCGGGGAATATGTGAACCGCGAGATCAAGCCAAATTACCGTTACGAGATCGAGGCGCGGCGGCGGCGCTTCCGTCCAGAGTGAACAACTGGCAATCGGCGGCGGCTGCCGATAACCTTGGCCGATGACCGATCGCGACGCCTTCATCGCCGGCCTGCCGAAGGCGGAGCTGCACATGCATATCGAGGGAAGCCTCGAGCCGGAGTTGATGTTCGCGCTGGCGCGGCGCAACCGGGTGGAGATACCGTTCCGGAGCGTCGAGGAGGTGCGGGCGGCTTACTGCTTCTCGAACCTCCAGGATTTTCTCGACATCTATTATCAGGGCGCGGAGGTGCTGCGGACCGAGGAGGATTTCCGCGATCTGGCGGCGGCCTATTTCGACCGGGCCGCGGCGGACAGCGTGACGCATGCCGAGATCTTCTTCGATCCGCAGACCCATACCGACCGCGGCATTCCGTTCGCGGTGGTGATGGAAGGCCTGCTGGCAGGGATGGCGGAGGCCAGGGAGCGGCACGGACTGACCTCGAAGCTCATCCTCTGCTTTCTCAGGCACCTCGACGAGGAGGCGGCCTTCGCCACCCTGCGCGGGGCCGAGCCCTGGCTCGACCGGATCGAGGCGGTGGGCCTCGATTCCTCTGAGCTTGGCCACCCGCCCGAGAAGTTCGCCCGAGTCTTCGCGGCGGCCGCGGAGCGAGGCCTGAAGCGGGTGGCCCATGCCGGCGAGGAAGGGCCGCCGGACTATGTGTGGCAGGCGCTGGATGTCCTGGCGGTCGATCGGCTCGACCACGGCAATCGCTCGCTGGAGGATGAAAGGCTGGTCGCCCGGCTGGTCCGCGAGGGCATGACTCTGACCGTCTGCCCGCTGTCGAACCTCAAGCTGTGCGTCGTCGGCGCCATGGCCGATCACCCAATCGACCGAATGCTGCGCGAGGGGCTGCACGTGACGATCAACTCCGACGATCCGGCCTATTTCGGCGGCTATGTGAACGACAATTACCGCGCCGCCGCCGCCGGCCGGAATCTCGGCCGCGAAGATCTCGTCACGCTGGCGCGCAACAGCTTCGAGGGCTCGTTCCTCGACGATTTGGAGAGGGAGGCGCAACTCGCCCGCCTCGACGCCTATGTCGAGTCCGCCTCCGGATAGGGCATGATCAGCCGGCCGTCGGGCGCCGCGGTGAAGCTGGTCTGGGCGGCATAGGCGAAGCGGATGCCGAGTTCGCTGAGATGGCGCAGGATGTCGAGCATCACTGCCTGCCGGGCCTGGAGGAAGGCCGGGAGGTCGTTCGAATTGACGAAGAAGATCAGCTCCAGCTCGATCGCCGAGGCCGCGAACTTGACCAGATGGGCGCGGTCGAACACTGCCTGGTGCTGACGCTCGACGATCGCCTTGAACTCGCCGGGGAGCTGGGCGAGCACGTCGGGCGGCGTCTCGAAAGGGAGGCTCAGCGTCATCAGCGCCCGCCGCCGCTCCAGCCGAGTCCAGTTCTGCAGGCGGGCGTTGAGCAGATTGGCGTTGGAGACGATCACCTCCTCGCCGCCGACCGAGCGGATTCGGGTGCTCTTGAGGCCGATCCGCTCGACCGTGCCGGTATGCTGGTCGAAGCTGATCGTGTCGCCGCGCCGGAAAGGCTTGTCGAACAGGATCGACAGGGCGGCGAACAGGTCGGAGAAGATGCCCTGGGCGGCGAGGCCGATGGCGATGCCGCCGATGCCGAGGCCGGCGACGAGGCCGGTGACGTTGACGCCGAGATTGTCGAGGATGAGGATGATGGCGATGGCGAACAGGGTCACCGTCACCAGCAGCCGGATGATGCCTATCGCCGAGGCGAGGTTGCTCTTGTCCTGATCGGCGCCGGTGCGATGGGCGACGTAGCCGAGGATCAGCTCGCGCGCCCAGATCGCCGCCTGCAGCGCGGCGGCGATGACGAAGCCGACATGGATGGCGCCGAGCAGGACGGGCGGCGTGTCGGCATGCTCGGCGACCAGCTCCGCCGAGGTGAAGATGATGAAATAGAGCTTGGTCCGGGCCAGGGCGCGGGCGAAGATGGCCGGCCAGTGCGGATCGGTGCCGAGCCGCTCGATCAGCCTGCAGCCGAGCGAGCGGATCGCGAGCATGGCGAGCGCGATCGCCACGCCGATCGCCGTCGCGACGAGGATGCCGACCAGATTGCCGCTGAACCAGGCCTGCGCCTCGCTCGCGAGCGCGCTGCTCTTGGAAATGAAATTGCCCGTCGCGCCGTCCGCCATCAGGCGGCTTTTGCCGCAGCTTGCGCCTTGTCGTCCAGCGCTTCGAGAAATTCGATCAGGCCGCGTTCGGCCGAGCTCAGATATTTGGACGCGCGCGGCAGCTTGCACTCGCCGATCGCGCCGGCGTCGCTTGCGGCCTCGATCAAGGCGGGATGGACGTAGGACTTGCGGCTGATCGCGGCGGTGTTGCCGAGCGCCTCGGCGACCGGCTCGATCATGCTCTTGAGGTTGACCTTGCCGTGCTTGCGGCAGCGCCGGATCATCTCCTCGAAGGCGATGGTGCTGGCGCCCCAGGTGCGGAAGTCCTTGGCGGTGAACTCCTCGCCCATCGCTTCCCTGATATAGGCGTTGACGTCGCTTGAGGTGACCGGACAGGTCTCGCCGTCCTCGTCCACATATTCGAACAGATTCTGGCCCGGCAGGTCCTGGGTGCGCCTGGCGATCCGGACCAGATTACGGTCGGTAAGGGTGACGGTGCGCCTGACGCCATGCTTGCCGGCGTAGCTGATCTTCAGCCTCCCGCGCTCCACCTTGGCATGCCGGTTGCGCAAAGTGGTGGCGCCGAAGCTCTTATTGTCCTTCGCATATTCCTCGTTGCCGACCCGCATCCGGGTCTCGTCGATCAGCCGAACCACGGCGGCGAGGACGCTATCCCGCGCCGTCGGCTTGCCGGTCAGGTCCTCCTCCACTTTCTTGCGCAGCTGCGGCAGCGCCTGGCCGAAAGCCGCGAGCCGCTCATATTTGGCAGCCTCCTGCTTCGCGCGGAAATCGGGATGGTAGCGATATTGCTTGCGCCCGCGGGCGTCATAGCCGGTCGCCTGGATGTGGCCGTTCGGCTTGGGGCAGAACCAGCAGCGCTCGTAGGCGGGCGGCATGCCGATGGCGTTCAGCCGGTCGATCTCGTCCCGGTCGGTGATCCGGCTTCCGTCCGGCGCGAAATATTGCCAGTAGCGGCCGCCGCGCTTGCGGGTGATGCCGGAAAGGGTCGAATCGTCAACGAAGCAGAGCATGGGACCCGTAAGCGCGCGCGCGTGCGGTTCGTTCCGGAACGCGTCGCGGTCCCCGCCGTTGACGGCCTGAAGGAGACTGTCATGCCCAGCATCGCCGATGCGAAGATCCTGATCATCGCCACCGACGGTTATGAGGATAGCGAGCTGCTCGAGCCGCGCCGGATCCTGAAGGAACGCGGCGCCGAGGTCATTCTGGCCTCGCTGGAGCGAGGCGAGATCAAGGGCGACAAGAAAGCGAGCGTCGAGGTCGACCGCAGGATCGACGAGGTCGACCCGGCCGATTACGACGCGCTGGTATTGCCGGGCGGCACCAAGAATCCGGACAAGCTGAGGATGGACGCGCGGGTGGTGGCGACGATTCGCGCCTTCGCCGCTGCCGGCAAGCCGGTCGCCGCCATCTGCCACGCGCCCTGGCTGCTGGTCGAGGCGGACGTGGTTCGCGGCCGCAAGGTCACCGGCTGGCCGTCCATCCGGACCGACCTGCGCAACGCCGGCGGCGAGGTCGTAGACGAGGAAGCGGTCACCGACGGAAACATCGTCACCAGCCGCAAGCCGGAGGACATACCCGCCTTCACCGAAGCGCTGATCGCGCTCTACGAAAAGGCCGAGGCCCCGCTCGAAACCGCCTGAGACGGAGCGGGGAAGGGCGTCTTCGCCGCGGCTCGGGCGCGGCGGGCGAGATAGGCGTCGAGGCCGATGCCGACCGCGAACATCAGCCAGGGGAAAGGCTGGTAAGCGATGCCGACGAAAAGCGAGCCGACCAGATAGATGATCTGGAAATGCTGCAGCGCCGTGGCCAGCGGCGCGATCCAGGCCTGATCCCCTTGCGCCTTGCGATAGCGGCGGCGGACGATCTCCATCCGCACCAGCCCGGCGCCGTGGATCAGCAGGAACAGGATCAGGCCCGGGAAGCCCTGCTCGCCGAGCATCTCGAAATAGGAGCTGTGATAGGCGCGTCCCTGGTCCATGTCGGTGCGCGCGGCGACGGTGGCGACGCCGCCCGACACCTGCGTCTGGACGGTTCGCACCTCGATCTTGTTCTGGCGATACGCCCCGAATCCGCCGCCGAACGGGTGCTCCTTCGCATAGTTCCACGTCCATCCCCAGACGGCGAGCCGCACATTGGCGGACGAATCCGACTCATAGCCCTGGATGGTCGACATCCGGCCGGTGAACGAATCGGGCAGGAACGGAATCGAGGCGGCGGTGAGCAGGCCCGCTCCGGCGAGATAGAGGAAGCGGCGCTTGACGTTGCGCAGCATGAGGATGCCGAGCACGGCGATGCAGACCAGGCCGGTGCGCGCCTCGGTGCCGATCGGCATCAGCAGGCAGGCGAAGACCAGAGCGGCGGCAAAGGCTTTCACGCGCCAATCGGGCGGGAAGACCGTGCCGAAGCGCGCCAGCCAGAGGATCACCGGAATGAGCGCGACCGCGACCGTCGAGATGGTGCTGCTCTCATAGAGGTTGCTATTGTTGTTCACCATCAGGTTGAGGACGCCGTAGCCGCCGCCCGACGCCACCGTCTTGAGGCCGCCGACGATGACGATCGCCGCCGCCGACAGGGTCAGGAACAGCAGCACCGCCTCGATCCGCAGCCGCGTGCGAAGCGTCAGCGGAAGGAAGATCGCGAAGGCGAGCGCCTTCCACGCCCAATCCCATTTCTCCACCGCCTCGATCGGGAAATCGGCGCGGCCGGTCGTGTAGAAAGTATAGCAGAGGAGGATCGCCAGCAGCCCCTGCCGGACGCTGAATCGCAAATCGCTTTTCCTGTCCGCCAGCAGCCACCCGCCCAGGGCGAAAGCGGCGACGATCATCGACAGCGGCACGCTGTTGAGCAGGTAATATGAAAGACGCTGAGGCGAGACGGTGTCGACATAGAGATAGGCCAGCACGAACAGGAAGGGCCGCCTGAAGCCGAGCCCGAGCAGCGCCACGAGGAAGGCGACGAAGGCAAGGTCACGCATCGCCGTCGCCCTTGCCGAGGGTCCAGCGGCGGTTTTTCCGCACCGGCGCCGGCACGGCCGCTTCATCGTCGTCGAGGTCGGGACGCGACAGGAGGCGCCAGGCGACGAGCAGAAGGAGGCCGTGGGTCAGGCCGAGGGCGAAATTGTCGATCATTCCAGCCGTCCCTGCGCGCGCCTCATCCACCGCTTCTTAGAGAGACGCGGTTGACGGGCCGTTAAGCCTGGTCTTGCGCGTCCTTCGGCCGGGCCGGTCAGAAGGCCCGTTCGTAGACGGCATTGCCCCACAATTGCTGCGCCATGCGGGCGGCGGTCCGCAGGGTGGGGGACCGCAATGGCGACGCCTCGGCCTGGAGCGGGAGATCGGCGAGGTCGGCGAAACAGGCGGTCGGCAGCCGCTGGCGATGCTCGGCGAGGAAGCCGCACAAGCGCTCGAAGCGGCGGATCAGGATCGGGTTGGCCCGCCTGCCCCCGCGCGAGGCCAGCTCGAAGCTGTGGCCGACGAGGGTGGCGACCGGATGGCGATGGTCGGCGGCGTGCAGCAAGGCGGCGTGCATCTCGCCCGACGAGACCGCGCAGATCTGGAGATGCCTGAGGCTGCCCGGGCGAGGCTCGATCTGGGTCACCGGGATCTCGACGACGCCGTCCAGCAAGGCCGGCGCGATCCGCCGCGGGTCGAGCGGCAGCGCGCTCGGCCAGGGATGATGGCTGCCATTGTGGCTGCTGTCATAGACGATGCCGAGCGCCGCCAGCGCGCCTACGGTCGCGATATCGGCGGCATAGCTGCCGGAGCGGAAGGCGATCGGCGACGGTGCGCCGGCTTCGACCAGCAGATCGCGCGCGGTGCGGATCAGCTCGAGCTGCCTGTGCGCATCGAGATCGACCAGCTCGAATACGGGGTCCGCGAGGTTGGCCCAGCAGGGGTGGAGGTGAAGCTGGACCTCCTGCCCGGCCGCCAGGATCGGCTCGACCATGCGCCGGATCGGCTCGATGCCGTAAACCAGGGCCGGCATCGGATCGACGAAGAAACAGGCCTTGAGGCCGTAAGCGGCGAGCTGGGCGAGCTGATAGGGAATGCCGACGCCGGCCGGATCGTAGCTGAGCGCCAGATTCTCCTGCCAGGAGGCGCCGCGGACGTGCCAGTCCCACCTCAGCTCGGTATCGATCGTCAGGAGGACGCGCGTCGCCATCCTGCCCTCCTACCCGCCCGGATGAAAAGGATCGGTAAATGCGCGGCGCTTCAACGGCGCTCGAAAAGGGCGATGCCGGGACCCACGCGGTTGCCCTGGATCGCCAGCCGCTCGCCGCTCCAGTCGCCGACGAAGGCGGTGTGCCAGCGGAAGCCCGGCGCAAGCGAGACATCATTATCCTCGATGATCAGGCCGGCCGAAGGATTGTTCGCTCCTTCCGCGGCGACGGCGATCATCGTCCCGTAATTTTCCTTGCCGGTGCCGTGGACGAAGACGTTGCCGGCGATCCGGCCGACCGCGCCGTTGGAGAGATCGATCAGATAGTTGCTGCGGCGGCCCCGGCTGTCGTCGAAGCTGTTGTTCAGCACCTCGATGCGCGGCGCGCGGCTCTTGAGGTAATGGCCGCCGGTGCCGCGCTCGAAGCGTGAATTGGTGACGCTGAGGCTGCCATAATCGCCGATATAGAGCGAATGGCTGCCGTCGGCCTCGCCGAGGCCGCTGAAGGTCGAATGGTCGATCGAGATGGCGCCGGAGGGGCCGTTGGCCGAGAGGATGCCGTTCTGGCCGTTCGAGAACAGCGTGTAGGAGACGGCGAGATCGCCGTCCTCCAGGCGGATGCCGGCGCCGTTTTCGTCCGGCACGCGGACGCGGGTGAAGACGAGGCCCTCGACGCGGGCGGCCCTGCCCCGGAGGACGAGCGTGGCCTTGCCTTCGCAGGCGCCACCGTCGAATACCGCCGTCCCCGGCTCGGCGGCGAAGACGACCCGGCCCGCTTCCTGCACGGCGCATTCCCGATAGCGGCCGGGCGCGATGCGAATGGTACCGGTGCCGGTGCCGATCGCCGTCACCGCATCCTGCAGGCTGCCAAAGGCCTCGCCGGTCTCGTCGACGATGAAGGGGGCCGAGGGTTGCGCCTGGAGCGGCCAGGTTGCAGCCGCCGTCAGGGCGGCGAGCGCGAAGAGAATGCGGCTTGTCATGCGACGGGTGATAGAGCGGGGCGGTTGACGGGCCGTTAAGCTTGCTGTGGCAGAGCCGCGGGCATGCGCATCCTCCACGTGCTCGACCACAGCCTGCCGCTCCACAGCGGCTACACGTTCCGCACCCGCGCGATCGTGACCGCGCAGAAGGCGCGGGGGATGGAGGTGGCCTGCCTGACCGGGGCGCGGCACTGGCGCGGCGGCGTCGATCCCGAGACGATCGAGGGCATCGACTTCTACCGCACCCCCAAGCCCGCGCCGGCGCCGTCGCCGCTGCGCGAATGGCGGGAGATCAGGGCGCTGCGCGCGCGGCTCGACGCGCTCGCCGCCGCCTGGCGGCCCGACCAGCTCCACGTCCACTCGCCGGTGCTGAACGCGCTGGCGGCGCTGCCCGTGGCGAAACGGCGCGGCCTGCCGCTCATCTACGAGATACGCGCCTTCTGGGAGGATGCGGCGGTGGGCAACGGCACCGGCCGCGAAGGCTCCGCCCGCTATCGCCTCACCCGCCTCCTCGAGACCTGGGCGGCGCGCCGAGCCGATGCGGTGGCGGTGATCTGCGAAGGGCTGCGCCGCGACCTGATCGGCCGCGGCATCGCCGCCGACAAGATCATCGTCGCGCCCAACGGCGTCGACCTCGGCCTGTTCGGCAACCCGCTCGCCACCGACCGTAACCTGGCGCGCAAGCTCGGCCTCGCCGGCGCCGACGTCGTCGGCTTCATCGGTTCCTTCTACGATTATGAGGGGCTGGACGACTTGATTGCGGCGATGCCGCTGCTGCTCCGCAAGCGCCCCAAGGCCCATCTCCTCCTCGTCGGCGGCGGCCCGGTCGAGGACGCGCTCAAGGCGCAGGCCGAGGCTTCGCCCGCCAGGGCGCGGATCCATTTCGCCGGGCGCGTCGAGCATCATGAGGTGGAGCGTTATTACGGCCTGATCGACATCCTCGCTTATCCGCGCAAGGCGATGCGCCTCACCGAACTGGTGACGCCGCTGAAGCCGCTCGAGGCGATGGCGCAGCGCAAGCTCGTCGTCGCCTCCAACGTCGGCGGCCATCGCGAGCTGATCGAGGACGGGGTTACCGGCACCCTCTTCCCGGCCGGCGACCCGCAGGCCCTGGCCGAAGCGCTCGACACGCTGTTCGCCAATCGCGGCCGCTGGGACGAGAGGCGCGACACCGCCCAGGCCTTCGTCAAACGGGATCGTAACTGGTCGTCAAATATTTCGAGTTACAACCCCGCTTACCAAAAGCTGACGGGCAAGGCGGTCTGATGCCGAAACTCTCCTTCCAAGGCGGGCATGCGTTCGACGCGGGGCTGGCGGCGCTGGCAGCGGTCTCCGCCGGCTTCGTCGTCTTCGCCATGCCGGAGCCGCTCTTTTCCGGCCTGATCGAGGCGAGCCGGCTCCCCGAATTCGTCGCCGCTGCCCAGCCGCCGCTGGGCGAGACCGCGCGCCTCGCCGCGGCCGGCGTCGCCGCCCTGTTCGCCTTCGCCGCGGTGTGGGCGCTGATGGCGGCGCTCGACCGCGTGCCGGCTCGCCGCGCCGCGCCGGGCGCCGAGCCGGAGACGGAAGCGCCGCGCCTGCGCCGCGCCGACGCGCATCCCGACGCTCCGGCGCCGCGCCCCCTTCTCGCCCGCGACCTCGGCGAACCGCTCGAGCTCGACGTGATCGCCGAGGCTCCCGAGCCGGAGCCGCCCCTCCAGGCCGACGACAGGCCCCTGCCCGGCTTCCTCATTCCCCAGGCATCGGAGCTCGAGCCCGACGCCGAGGCCGAAGCCGAAGACGAAACCAGCCACGCCGAGACAGACCCGGAACCGGAGCCCCAAGCCGAACCCCCGCCGATCGCCGACCTTGCGGCGCAATTGCCCGAAGCGAAGGACGAGGCCGATCAGTCGCTATCGCAGCTCGTCAACCGCATCGAATTCGGGCTGTCGCGCAAGCGCCAGGCGCTGCCCGCGGGCGAGCCGCCGGCCGTCGAGACGCCGTCGGTCGAGGAGGAGCGGGTCGGCCACAGGCTGCGCAGCGCGATCAACGACCTCCAAAAGATCGCCTCGAGCGGCACCTGACGGCGCTCAGCCGTCCTCCACCGTCAGCGCTTCGAGGCGGATTCGCGCGCAGCCCGGCCGGCGCTCTTCCGCCACCAGCGACAGGTCGGCGAGGAAATGGCCGCGGAGCGGAAACTCGCGCGCATGAAGGCCACTCAGAAAACGCCCGGCCGCTTCCTCGGCACCCTCGCCCTCGAGCCGGAAGGCCAGCTCGTGCCGGGCGCCTCGGAACGTGACGCTCGCCCAGCGGCGGCTGCGTATCTCCTCCAGGACGAAGCCGGCAAAGTGGACGAAGTGGACACGAACGGCGTGCAGGAAAGCCGTCGCGGCATCGGTCAGCGGCGGCGGCACGACCTGCCTCCCAGGGCCCGCTCGGCCCGGTCGAGATAGGCGATGAGCCGCTTCCTCGTCGGCGGCCGCACCACCCGGCCGCTCCTGAGCTCCGACACCAGCCTTGGATCCCGCAGCGATTCGCGCCCGAACCGGGTTGGGCTGGTGCCGGAGGCCTTCAGATAAAGTTCGATTCTGCGAAGCAGAGGCCATTCCACATCGTCTTCCTTTGCGAATCAGCGTTCTTGATGCGTTCTATTCTGTAGCCGAATTTCCTACTTGTCTAGGAAAATTCCTATTGCTATGGTCAGGCCCATGGCCGGCATTGATCCGCGCGCGCTGCTCGAGCAGCTGATCCGGGAACGGGGGGAGGATTATGCCGGCCTGTCGCGCCTGCTCGGCCGCAACCCCGCTTACGTGCAGCAATATATCAAGCGGGGAACGCCGCGGCGGCTGGCCGAGGAGGACCGCCGCCTGCTTGCGCGCTATTTCGGGGTCGACGAGGCGCTGCTCGGCGGCTCACCGGCGGCCGCCGGCGGCGAAGGGCTGGTGAGCGTAGAGCGGCTCGACGTCCAGGCTTCGGCCGGACCGGGCGCGCTCGACGCCGAGGAAAGGCGGCTGGGCCGGATCGGCTTCGACGCGGCGTGGCTGCGCCGCACCGGCCTCGGCGGCGGCGACCCCGGCCGGCTGTCGGTGATCCGCGTCGACGGCGATTCGATGATTCCCACTCTTTCCGACGGCGACGAGATACTGGTCGACCGCGACGACGGCGCCGGGCGGCTTCGGGATGGCATCTACGTGTTGCGGGTCGAAGGCGCTCTGGTGGTCAAGCGGCTGGCGGTCGGCCCCACCGGCCGGCTCTCGGTGCGCAGCGACAATGCCGCCTATCCCGGCTGGCCGGATCTCGACCCCGGCGCGGCGGACGTGGTCGGCCGGGTGGTCTGGGTCGGCCGCCGGCTGCGTTAGCGGCGGCGCTCGTTCAGCCAGAACAGGATGGCGAGCAGCAGGCCGGCGGCGGTACCGGCGAGGACGCCGATGCTCGGCTGGCCGACGATGACCCCCGCTATCGCACCGGCGATGATGCTGATCGCCAGCACCGACCCCGCCGCCTGGCTATGACGCGTGCGCCGAGACATGGACGGCTCATGGCAGGTTGGACGGCGCGCTTCCAGCCCTCGCGGCGCGGACGGCGCGGGCGGAATTTCTGTGGTGAACGCCGCGTCAAGCATGGGCCTGCGGGCTTTCGAAACCCGTCGCGGCCTAGAGCGGCCGGGACCAATAACGGGGGCAAGATTGCTTCACACCGTGTTCGAATCCGCTGCTTTCACCGAGGCGGCGCAACTGATCGAGCGCTTCGGCGCCCATGCCGGCTCGGAGGCCGCGTTGCGCGCCGACCGAAGCCGCGACCTCGGCAATGTCGTCCATTTCTGCCGCTGGCGCGAGGTCGGGCGGATGATCGCGCTGATTCGCGACGATGCGGTGACCGGGCCGGTCCACTAGCGTCGTCCCGGCGAAGGCTGGGACCCCGCGGGAGAAGAGTGTCGGCGCCAGGCCCGCTGCGACCCCAGCCTTCGCTGGAGTACCGTCCGTCTCCTTGCTTTCGCACCGGTGACGGACGGTAATTTCACGGCTGGCGGCGCGTCCCGGCGACAGCTAGTTTCGCGCGATGTTCCAGATGCTTGCGGGGCGGGGTGTGGCGGCCGCGTCGGCCGCCCTTTTGCTGTGCGCCTGCCCCGGGGCGCTGCTCGCCCAGGAGCAGCCGCCGGCGGACCCGCTCGAGCAGCCGCCGCTCGACCCGTCGGCGCCGCTCGACCCCCTGCCCGATCTCGGCGTCGACTGGCCGGACATGGAGGAGGGGGCGGACGATCGTATCGCCGACGCGCCGGACTCGGGCATAGCCGACGCCGCCGCCGAGCGCCGCTATACGATCCGCATCGAGGGCCTCGACCTCGAGACGGAAGCGGCGCTTCGGATCCAGTTCGAGCCGCTGTCGACCCTGGAGCAGAACCGCAAGGAATCCGCCAACGCGGCCCAGATCGACCGCCGCGCCCGCGAAGACGCCGATCTGCTCGCCGAGCTGCTCCGCGCCCGCGGCTATTATGACGCGCTGGTCCGGACCCGGGTCGAGGCGGCGCCGGCCGGCGGCCAGGTGATGGTGACGCTCGAGGCCGAGCCGGGCCCGCTTTACCGTTTCGCCGAGGTCCGGCTGCCGGGGATCGAAGGCGCCGGCGAGGACTCGGCGGCGCTGCGCGAGGCGTTCGGGATCGAGGCCGAGGAGCCGGTCGACGCGGCGCAGGTGACCGCCGGCGAGGCGGCGCTGCGCGTCGAGCTCGGCAAGCGCGGCTACGCTTTCGCCGAAGTGGGCGAGATGGACATCGCCCTCGACCATGAGACCCGTACCGCCACCCTCATTCTTCCGGTCGATCCGAACGGAGCGCGGCAGTTCGGCCGGATCCTCGTCGAGGGCAAGCCGCTGTTCAGCGCCAGGCACATCCAGACGATCGCGCGCTGGAAGCCCGGCGCGCCCTATGCGGCGCCTTTGATCGAGGATTTGCGCCGCGCCCTGATCGCCACCGGGCTCGTCTCGGCCGTCGCCATCCGCCCGGTGCCCGGCCAGGCCAAGACGGTCGACCTCGCCGTCTCGCTCGAGCGGGCGCCGATGCGCACCGTCGCCGGCCAGGCCGGCTACGGCACCGGCGAGGGCATCCGGATCGAGGCGAGCTGGCAGCACCGCAATCTGCTGCCGCCCGAGGGCGCCGTGACCTTCCGCGGCGTGGCGGGGACGCAGGAGCAATTGCTCGGGGCGGTCCTCAGGCGGAACAACTTCCTGCGCCGCGATCAGGTGCTGACCGCCCAGTTCGCCGTCAGCCATATCGACCGCGCCGCTTATGACGCGCGCACCACGCTCCTCGCCGGCGCGATCGAGCGTCAGACCAATCTCATCTGGCAGAAGAAATGGACCTGGTCGATCGGTGGCGAGCTGGTCGCCACCGATGAGCGCGACGTCGACGTCGCCAGCGGCATGACCCGGCGGCGGACCTTCTTCATCGGCGCGCTGCCGGCCAGCCTCAGCTATGACGGCTCGAACGACCTGCTCGACCCGACCCGAGGCTATCGCCTGGCCGTGCGCCTCTCGCCCGAAGCGTCGCTCCAGTCGGGCACTTTCGGCTATGCCCGGACCCAAGCCGATGCCAGCTTCTACCAGCCCTTCACGGCGACGGTGACGCTCGCCGGGCGAGTCCGGCTCGGCACCATCTTCGGCGCCGGCCGCGACCGCATCGCGCCCTCGCGGCGCTTCTATGCCGGCGGCGGCGGCTCGGTGCGCGGCTACGGCTTCCAGCGGCTGGGGCCCCGCGACCCTGTCTTCGACGATCCGATCGGAGGACGCAGCCTCACCGAATTCGCGGTCGAGGCGCGGATCCGCTGGCGCAATTGGGGCATCGTCCCCTTCCTCGACGGCGGCAACGTCTCGACCTCGCCGCTGCCCAAGTTCGACAATCTGCGCTTCGGCGCCGGCATCGGCGTCCGCTACCATACCCGCTTCGGCCCGATCCGGGTCGACGTCGGCACGCCGCTCAATCCCCGGAGCGGCGATTCGCGGGTGGCGGTCTACGTGTCGCTCGGCCAGGCCTTCTGATGGACGACGGCAAGGACGCCCCGCCCCCGCCGGCGCCGCGCCGCAACTGGCTGTCGCGGCTGGCGAAGACGGTCGTCAGCATCGCGATCGCGCTCGCCGTCCTGGCGGCGGCGCTGGCGGTGCTGCTCGACACCGGCCCGGGCCATCGCTTCATCGCCGACCGCATTGCCGCCATGGCCCCCAAATCGGGCCTTCGAATCCATATCGGCCGGATCGAAGGATCGATCTGGAGCGACACCAGGCTGCGCGACGTCCGGCTCTACGACCCCCACGGGCTGTTCGCCGAATCCCCTCTGATCGAGGTCGACTGGCAGCCGCTCGGCTGGGTCACCAATCGTCTCGTCATCCACCGGCTCGACGCCGATCTCGCCACCCTTCACCGCTTGCCCAGGCTGAGGCCGAGCGAGCGGCCGGGGCCGGTCCTGCCCGGCTTCGACATCCATCTCGGCCGGCTCGAAATCGCCCAGCTCAGGATCGGCAGGGCGGTGACCGGCCAGGCGCGGGTGGCGCGTCTCGCCGGCGAGGCCGACATCCGCTCCGGCCGGGCGCTGGTCAATCTCCAGGCGGTGGTCAAGGACGGCGGCGACCGCCTCTCCCTCTTCCTCGACGCCGAGCCGGACCGCGACCGCTTCGATCTCGACGTCAAGCTCGCCTCGCCGGCGCGCGGCGTCGCCGGAGCGATGCTGGGGACCGGGCGGCCGATCGCGCTGACCATCGAGGGCGACGGACGCTGGGCGGCCTGGAACGGCGTCGCCCGGCTCGACCTGTCCGGCCGCCGCACCGCCGACCTGCGCCTGCGGGCGGAAAATGGCCGCTACAGCCTCAGCGGCCGGCTCGCGCCGGCCCAGTTCTGGAAAGGCAAGAAAGCGAGGCTGACCGCGCCGGTCGTCGCGGTCAGCGGCCGCGCGACGCTCGAGGACAGGCAGCTGCAGGGGCGGCTGGCGCTACGCTCGCCGGCGATGAACGTCGTCGCCACCGGCATCGTCGACCTCGCCCGCAGCGGCTTCCGCGACCTGCGCATCGGCGCCGACCTGCTGCGGCCGCCGGCTCTGTTTCCCAACATGACCGGCGAGAGGGTGCGGCTGGTCGCACTGCTCAACGGTCCGTTCCGCACCTTCGCCTTCGCCTACCGCCTCACCAGCCCGCGCGTCGCCTTCGACAATACCGGCTTCGAGGACGTCTGGGCGCAGGGGCGGGGCCGCTTCTCGAAGGCGCCGGTGACGGTGCCGCTGGTGATGTCGGCGCGGCGGGTGACCGGTGTCGGCGACGTCGCCGGCGGAATCCTCGCCAATTTGCGGGTCGAAGGGCTGCTCAAGGTGACCGGCAAGGCGCTGACCGGGGAGGGGCTCAGCCTCACCTCCGACAAGCTCAGGGGCAAAGTGAGCCTGTTCGTCGACCTGATCAGCGGGCGCTTCGACGTCGTCCTGTCGGGCGGCATGACCCGCTATCTGATTCCCGGCCTCGGCATTGTCGACGTCACCACCGAGCTGAAGGTGGTGCCCAATCCGAGCGGCCGCGGCACGCTCGTCACCGGCAAGGCCCGCGCCTGGGTCCGCCGCTTCGACAACAGGTTCCTCGCCGGCCTGGCCGGCGGCCTGCCCTATCTCGAGGCCGACCTCGTTCGCGGCAACGACTTGATCGTCCATTTCAGCAACCTCGTCCTCACCGCGCCGAAAATCCGCATTTCCGGCACCGGCTACCGGCGGCGCGACGGGACCTTCTTCTTCGACGGCAAGGGTGCCCAGGACACTTACGGCCCCTTCTCGATGAACCTCGACGGACGCATCGAGCGTCCCAAGCTGGCAATCCGCCTCGCCCGCCCCAACCAGGCGCTGGGCCTGGCCGACGTGCTGCTCAACCTCGATCCGACCGCCGCCGGCTTCGCCTACCGGGCGGCGGGAAGGTCGCATCTCGGGCCGTTCACCTCGCACGGCGCGATCCTGATGCCGAAGGACCGGCCGGCCACGATTCAGGTGGCGGCGATCCTTGTCTCCAACAGCCGGGCCACGGGGGCCCTGCGCTCCGATCCGGGCGGCTTTACCGGCCAGCTCAGCGTCAGCGGCGGCGGCCTCGCCGGGCGGCTCGTCTTCGACCCCTGGCGCGGCCTCCAGCGGATCGCGATCGACCTCAAGGCCGACGATGCCCGCTTCGCCGGCCCGCCGCCGATCCTGATCCGCTCTGGCCGGCTGGAGGGCATCGCCCTGCTCGATCCGGCCGGAACCTCGCTCAAGGGCACGCTGACGGCACGCGGCCTCAGCCGCGGCGCGCTGTCGATCGCCAGCCTCAGCGCCAGCGGCGAGCTGCGCGGCGGGACCGGGCAGATCCGGGCCCGCATCGCCGGCACGCGCGGCCGCGACTTCGTCTTCGACACCGTCGCCGACATCGCGCCCGGTCGGTTCCGGCTGACCGGCCGCGGCACCGTCGACCGGCGGGCGATCGTCCTGACCCAGCCGGCTCTGCTGACCCGCGAGGGCGACGCCTGGCGGCTGGCGCCGACCGCTTTGACCTTCGCCGGCGGCAACGCCACCGTCTCCGGCCTGTTCGGCGGCTCGACCAGCGAATTGAACGCGCGGATGGAAAGGATGCCGCTCGGTGTGCTCGACATAGGCTGGCCGCAGCTCGGGCTCGGCGGCACCGCCTCGGGGACTTTGAGCTATCGCTTCGGCGCGGTCGGCGAACCGAGCGGCGACGCCGATTTGCGAGTCCGCGGCCTCACCCGATCGGGCCTCGTCCTGTCGTCGAAGCCGGTCGACATCGGCGTGGTGGCGAAGCTGGCCGGAGGCAATGCCGCGTTGCGGGCGGTCGCGGTCAGCGAGGGCAGGACGATCGGCCGGGCGCAGGCGCGGCTGGCGCCGATCGGCCGCAGCGGCAATATCGGCGAGCGGCTCAGCGTCGCGCCGCTCTTCGCGCAGCTGCGCTACAATGGCCCGGCCGACACGCTCTGGCGCCTGACCGGGGTCGAATTGCTCGACGTGTCCGGCCCGGTCGCGGTCGGCGCCGATGCCCGCGGCACGCTCGCCAGCCCGCAGATACGCGGCTCGCTCAGGACCGAGCGGGCCCGGATCGAGAGCGCGGTCACCGGCATGGTGATCGACAATGTCCGCGCCTCGGGTCGATTCGGCGGCTCGAAGCTGGTGCTCGACAGCTTTGCCGGCACGACCAAGCGCGGCGGCGCCGTCAGCGGCCGCGCCACCTTCGACCTCGCCGGACCCAAGGGATTCGGCATCGACATCGCGCTCGACGCCAAGGCGGCGCAATTGCTCGACCGCGACGACATCAAGGCGCAGGTGACCGGCCCGATCCGGATCCGGTCCGACGGCGAGGACGGCAGCATTTCCGGCCAGGTCGAGCTGGCCGGCGGCGCCTTCCGGCTCGGCAGCGTCACCGCCTCGGCCCGGGTGCCGCGGCTGGCGGTGCGCGAGGTCAACCGCCCCGCCGACGAGCGGCCGGTGCCCAGGCGGCTCGCCCCTTGGCGGCTCGACCTCGACGTCAAGGCGCGCAACCGGCTGATGGTGACCGGGCTCGGCATCAACAGCGAGTGGGGCGCGGACCTCAGGATCGCCGGCACCGTCACCGAGCCGCGCATTACCGGCCGCGCCGACCTCGTCCGCGGCAGCTACGATTTCGCCGGCCGCCGCTTCGATCTCGAGCGCGGGCAGATCCGCTTTCTCGGCGAATCGCCGGTCAATCCGGTGCTCGACATCACCGCCGAGGGCGGGGTGCAGGGGCTGAACGCGGTGATCCGGGTCACCGGGCGCGGGCAGCGGCCGGAGATCAGCTTCACCAGCAGCCCGGCGCTGCCGCAGGACGAATTGCTCAGTCGCCTCCTGTTCGGAACCTCGATCACCAACCTGTCGGCGCCCGAGGCGCTGCAGCTCGCCGCCGCGGTCGCGTCATTGAACGATAGCGGCGGCGGTCTCGACCCGATCAATGCGGTGCGCGCCGCCACCGGCCTCGACCGGCTGCGCATCGTCCCCGCCGACATCACCACCGGTCAGGGCACCGCTTTGGCCGCCGGCAAATATCTCGGCCGCCGCGTCTATGTCGAGGTGGTGACCGACGCCCGCGGCTATTCGGCGACCCTGGTCGAATATCAGATCACCCGCTGGCTCTCGATCCTGTCGAGCATCTCGACCATCGGCAGGGAGAGCGTCAACGTCCGGGTATCGAAGGACTATTAGGAGTACTTGGGGCGGCGCGGAGGAAGCCGGTTTCGGCGGCGTGCTTGGCGCGGGCGGCGAGGCGGCGGTAGCAGACGAGGCGGCGGGAGCAGCCCGACCTTCCCACCCGTCCCGAAGCCATCCGCAGAATCATCGAGCAGGCGGTGCGGCGGCGCTGAGGCGCCCCGAGCGGAATAGGGGAATATCCCACGTCTCCAACGGCGTTTTAGTCAGCGGCAGCAATTCGTTAACGCCGACGCGCTAGTCTTTGCCGCAGCCTCAACTTGGGGATGGGGATCGAATGCCCTCGGACGAGAAAAACGCCCCCCCGGGCGGCCGTCAGTCGGAAAGGCTCCCGCTCGACGCGGAGACGCGGCTGCGGCCGAACAGCTGGAGCAGCCTCCAGATCAAGATGCTCGACCTGTCGGCCTCGGGCTTCCGCGCCGAATGCGAGGCGCGGGTGCGGCCCGGCGGCAGCGTCTCGCTCGACGTGCCGGGGATCGGTGCGGTCGAGGCGCAGGTCGAATGGCAGCGCGGCGACCAGTTCGGCGCCCGCTTCTTCGCCCCGATCGAGCTGCGGCACTGCCAATGGACCTTCCGCGAGCGGCATCACGCCTTGGCGCACCTGCTCGTCGAAAGGGCCGCGGCGAAACGGGCCGGCCGGCGCGGCGCGGAAAGCCAGCTGCGACGCGAAATCCTGGCCGCGCTGCCGATGCGAAAAGGCTGCGCGTCGGCCTGAAATCGGAGAGCGCGAATAAGCGCTTTCTTAACCTGGGTTACCTAGGCTTTTCCCGTCGGGTTCCAGGGGAAGCCGGCGGATCATTATCGGGACGCTGACGCGATGCGCAAAGGGCGATTCGCCGGTTTGAGCCACAGGGGCCAGGAGCCCGTCACTCCGCCGGAGCTCGCGGAGTTGCTGCTGTTCGACTTCACGCCCGCCGCCAGCGAGGACGACGAACGCACCGCCCGCGAACGGGTCCGCACCACCCAATTGTCGCTCCCCCTGCTCGCCGGCTCCCATCTGCTGTGGGGCGCGGTCCTGCTCGCCAACCTCGCCGGGCCGGCGGTGTGGACCGCGCCGCTCGCCGCCCTGCTCGCCGGTGTCCTTCTGCTCGACGGCCTGCTCTGGTTCGCGCTGGAGCGATTGCGGCTCAAGCCCCATCAGGCGATGCGGCTCATCGCCGTCCATGGCGTCGCCATCGCCGGCCTGTGGGTCGGCGCGGCCGCGCTGGTCGGGTCGGCGGCCGAATCGGTCGTGGTCAAGGCGGCGCTTATCGCCGGCGCCGGGGCCGGCATCCCGGTCTTCTTCACCATCCCGCTGCTGATGATCTTCGCCAGCGCCGCGACGCTCGGGGTCGCCGGCATGCTGCCCAGCGACGAGCCGCTGGTGCCGATCGGCGCCGGCATCGGCCTGCTTCTCGTCTGGCTGTGCGTTTCCCGCTCGCGCCACCTCCTGTTTACCGCGCGCCAGCACCTCGCCCTCGAGTGGCAGGCGAAGAAGGCGCGGCGCTTCGTCGCCGATTTCGAGGCGAGCGGGCGCGGCTGGTTCTGGGAGACCAACGCCGACGGCGCTCTGAGCTACGTCTCGGAGCCGCTTGCCGCCCATCTCGGCCTCGCCGCGGCCGAGTTGATCGGCCGGCGCTTCGAGGAAGTGCTGCTGCTCGACTGCGCCGAGGAGGAGGAAGGCGACAGCCGTCGCACGCTCGGCTTCCATCTCTCGGCCCGCTTCCCGTTCGCCGAAGTGGTGGTGCGCGCGCCCGCTGCCGAGGATGTCTGGTGGTCCCTCTCCGGCAGCCCCAATTTCGACGAATATGGCCGCTTCCTCGGCTTTCGGGGCCTCGGCAGCAACCTGTCCGAGCAGCGCCGCAGCGAGGCCGAGACGTCGAAGCGCGCCCGCTACGACAGCCTCACCAACCTCCCCAACCGGGCGATGATGCGCGACATGCTCGATCATGCCCTGACCAATGCCGATGCGCGGCGGCGCGGCTGCGCGCTGATGATGATCGACCTCGACCGGTTCAAGCAGGTCAACGACACGCTCGGCCATCCGGTCGGCGACAAGCTGCTGCGCAAGGTCGCCGGGAGGCTCACCGAGGTGCTCGGCGAGGACGGCCAGGTCGGCCGCCTCGGCGGCGACGAGTTCGAGGCGATCCTGCCCGGCATCGAGGAGGAGGGCCGGCTTTCCGAGCTGGCGCGGCGGCTGATCGAGCAGGTGTCGCTGCCGTACAAGATCGAGGGGCACGAAATCCGCATCGGCACGTCGGTCGGCATCGCCGTGGGTCTGCCCGGAAAGACACTGGCGGAAAGGCTGATCAAGGATGCCGACGTCGCGCTCTATGCCGCCAAGGCGGACGGGCGCGGCACCTTCCGCTTCTTCGCGCCGGCGATGCACGCGCTGGCGACCGAGCGGCAGATCCTGGAGAAGGACCTGCGCCAGGCGCTCGCCGGCGACCAACTCCAGCTCCTCTACCAGCCGATCGTCGATTCGGTTTCGGAAGAGGTGGTCGCCTTCGAGGCGCTGCTGCGCTGGCACCATCCGGTGCGCGGACTGCTGCTGCCGTCGCTCGTCATCCCGCTCGCCGAGGAAAGCGGGTTGATGCCGCGGATCGGCGACTGGGTGCTGCGCACCGCCTGTGCCGAGGCGGCGAAATGGCCGCGCCACATCCGAGTCGCGGTCAACCTGTCGCCGGTCCAGTTCGCCGATCCGGCGCTGGGAGCGACGGTGACCGGCACGCTGGCGGCCTCGCGGCTCGATCCGGAACGGCTCGAGCTCGAGATCAACGAAGCCGTGTTCCTCGCCGACCGGGGCGTCACCGAGGCGACGCTGGCGCGCCTCCGGCGGATCGGTGTCCGCCTCGCCCTCGACAATTTCGGCACCGGCCATTCGGGGCTCGGCCATTTGCGCGACGCGCCGCTCGACAAGATCAAGATCGACCAGAGCTTCGTGCGCGGCGCGGCCGACCAAGGCAGCCGCAACGGCGCCATCGTCAGGGCGATCGTCGTCCTGGCTGAAAGCCTCGGCATGGATACCACCGCCGAAGGCGCCGAGACGATCGAGGAGCTGGCGCTGATCCGCCGGCTCGGCTGCTCGCAGGTGCAGGGTTTCGTGTTCGGCCGGCCGGTGCCCGCGGCCGAGGCGCTGGCGCTCGCCAGCGAGAGCCGGCCGAGCGCCGAGGTGGTCGGCTTCAGCCGGCCGCCGCGCCACCGCCTGATCCGCAACGGCACCTTGCTCTGGGAGGGCCGGACGCTGCCGGTCCGGCTCAGGAACATCTCCGCCGGCGGGGCGATGATGGAATGCGAGCGGGCGCTGGCGCCGGACACGCCGGTCGAGCTCGACCTGGACGAGGCGGGGACGCTGGCGGCAACGGTGCGCTGGTGCCGGCAGGGCCAGATCGGAGTCCACTTCGCCGGGGAGTTCGCGCTTGGCAAGCTTGCCCGCACCCGCCGGAGGGACGGCCTTCCGCCGATGCTGCAACCCCAATATCTGGCACCCCAGCCGGAGGCGCCCGCGCCGGCGTCTGCCCCGGCGGCGGTCAGGAAGCGGCGGGCACGCTAGCTCAGGACGAATAATAAGGTCGTACTTGACTGGGCGTCGCCAAGCACTGGACGCGTCATCGCTTCTTCCAACCAGACCCCGATAGCCCGGTGCACGCACGCCGGTTTACCCCAGCCGGACTCATGTCATCTCTAGGAGAAACCGTAACGCTGACGGAATAAGGCTCGGATATAGTGCTGCCGGAATGACCTGGTACATCAATCCGAGCGGTTCGATTGAGTGGGGCTCAAGAAGAATAATAAAGGTCATATTCGACCGGGCTCGGGGTCGTCTCCCAGCGCATCTGCTCTTCCCATTTCAACTCCATATAGGCGTCGATCTGGTCGTCGCTGAACACGTCGCCCTTGGTCAGGAAGGCGCGGTCGTTCTGGAGCGAGATCAAAGCCTCGCGCAGCGAGCCGCAGACGGTGGGGACGTTGACCAGCTCCTGCGGCGGCAAATCGTAGAGATTCTTGTCCATCGGATCGCCCGGATGGAGACGGTTCTGGATTCCGTCCAAGCCCGCCATCAGGATCGCCGAATAAGCGAGATAGGGATTGGCGAGCGCGTCAGGGAAGCGGAACTCGACCCGTTTGGCCTTCTCGCCGGCGCCATAGGGAATCCGGCAGGAGGCGGAGCGGTTGCGGCTCGAATAAGCGAGCAGAACGGGCGCCTCGAAGCCGGGGACGAGACGCTTGTAGCTGTTGGTGGTCGGGTTGGTGAAGGCGTTCAGGGCCTTGGCGTGCTTGATCACGCCGCCGATGAAATAGAGCGCGGTCTCGCTGAGGCCGGCATAGCCGTTGCCGGCGAAGAGCGGCTTGCCGCCGTTCCAGATCGACATGTGGGTGTGCATGCCCGAGCCGTTGTCCGACTTGATCGGCTTGGGCATGAAGGTCGCGGTCTTGCCGTAGGCGTGGGCGACCATGTGGACGACATATTTGTAGATCTGCATGCGGTCGGCGGTCTGGGTGAGCGTGCCGTAGGTGAGGCCGAGCTCGTGCTGGGCTGCCGCGACCTCGTGATGATGCTTGTCCATGGGCAGGCCCATCTCGATCATCGTCGAGACCATCTCGCCCCTGATGTCCATCGCGCTGTCGACCGGCGCGACCGGGAAATAGCCGCCCTTGGCGCGCGGCCGGTGGGCGAGGTTGCCGCCTTCATAGTCGCGCCCCGTATTGGTCGGCAGCTCGATGTCGTCGATGCGGAAACCGGAGGCGTTGTAGCCGTCCTCGAAGCGGACGTCGTCGAACATGAAGAATTCGGCCTCGGGCCCGACGAAGACGGTATCGCCGATGCCGGTGCCCTTGAGATAATTCTCGGCGCGGCGGGCGGTCGAGCGCGGGTCCCGGGCGTAGAGCTCGCCGCTGCCGGGATCGACGATGTCGCAGAAGATGACCAGCATCGGCGTCGCGCTGAACGGGTCGAGATAGACGGCATCGAGGTCGGGCTTCAGGATCATGTCCGATTCGTTGATCGCCTTCCAGCCGGCGATCGACGAGCCGTCGAACATGAAGCCGTCGACCAGCTGGTCCTCGTCGACGATGCCGGCGACCATCGACAGATGCTGCCACTTGCCGCGCGGGTCGGTGAAGCGGAGGTCGACCCACTCGATCTCCTCGTCCTCGATCCGCTTCAATATCCTGCCCGCGTCGCTCGCCATGATGCCCTCGTCCCGCTGTCGTGAAGCGCGTCCGCCGACTCGGCCGACGCTCACCCCCAGCCTTCCCAAGCGAGCCCGCCAGGGTCCAGCGCCCGTGAATAATTCACGTGGGCAAGCCGCTTCCCGCCGATTCGGCGCCGCTCCCGCCTTGCGGAAGGTTCGGAAAGTCGGAAGGTCGGCGATAAATAAAAATCTTTCCGATCAGTCGCGCCGCTGTGATCGGTTTTCCCGATCAAGCCGCCGCGGGGCAAACTGGCGGCGAATCGCAATCCTCCTCGTCCTGAACAGGGCCGGGATTAGAACATAGCATGAACGCCATTTTCCGGCAAGTCGCGGGCGGCGGTCCTCACTCGAGTGGAGGGCGGACCGCTGACGTGGCACCGTCCATGGGGCGTGTACCGGGTGTGGACGGACTGATGCCGGGCCGACGCGGGATCGGTGCCGGATCGGTGCCGGATCGCTGCCGGTTCGAGGGTGGCCTGGGGCGGGACGCAGGCCGGGACGGTGCGGGCGATGAGGACCCCGATGCGGCGATGGAGGCGCAGGCCATCATCCTGGCACCGTGACCTTTGCAAATTTTTGCAATGCCGCAGCCGACTGCCGCGACTCTAAAATGGCCGGCGCTGGGCCGCGATCAGCATTCTCAAGAGCATCGCCACCGGGCGGGGAACGCCGACCTTGCCCTCGAGCCAGAGGCTGACGGCGGAGCGGCTGACACCGATCGCCGCGGCGAGATCGTTCTGCGTTCGGTAGCCCAGGGTGCGCATCGCGCCGCGCAGCTCGTCGGGCGACATCGAGGCGAGGCGGGGATCTTCCACGGACCGGGCTTTACCCACTCCCGCTCATCCTGAGTAGCCGCTGCGCGAAGTCGAAGCGGCGTATCGAAGGACGTCCTTCGATAATGGGCCGGCACGCCATGCCCCCAGCATGGCTGCCGATTGCCCGGGGGCAATTCGCACCGGCCCATCCTCGCCAGGCTCGGTCCCTACTCAGGATGAGCGTCAAATCCTAGATGGCGTCGCTGCCCCGCTCGCCGGTTCGGATGCGCAGCGCTTCCTCCACCTCCATGACGAAGATCTTGCCGTCGCCGATCCGGCCGGTCCGCGCCGCGTTGGCGATCGCCTCGACGACGCGCTCGGCGAGCCCGTCCTCGACCACCACCTCGAGCTTCACCTTGGGCAGGAAGTCGACGACATATTCGGCGCCGCGGTAGAGCTCGGTATGGCCCTTCTGGCGGCCGAAGCCCTTGGCCTCGGTGACGGTGATGCCGCTGACGCCGACGTCGTGGAGCGCCTCCTTCACCTCATCGAGCTTGAACGGCTTGATGATCGCCTCGATCTTCTTCACCGGCCCACTCCTCGAACTGTTGCGCCGCAGCATAGCGGGGCGGAGGGGCCGCGCAAGCCGGCTTTCCCTCAAGCGGCTTTCGCGCTTCTTCGATAAAATAACGGCTGGCCGTAGAAAATAATTACGCCGTGACGGCCGTCACGGCAACGACTTCGATTCCTCGGTAACCAACAGGCCCCACCTGAGGGGGCTCAGGAGGCAACAATGCGCAAACTACATGCACTACTCACCCTCACATTATTGGGGGTGTCATCGGCGGCAATGAGCCAAACTACGCTCCCGCTCGACACCGGGTTCGACAATTCAAATTTCACCTACTACACCGTCAACGGTTCACCGGACAATTACTGGATCAAGGTGGCCTCGAGCAGCACCATGACGGCGTCGCCGGGCTTCGTCATCCCCGCGCACCCTGCATGGCAGACGCTTCCCGGCTCGATCCCCGGCTCCCAGACGAAATGGGTCGGCCCGACCGCGACAGGGACGAGCCCGTCCGGCCAGACCACCTTCGCGATCTTCCGGAAATGCTTCTGCCTGATGCCGGGCCACAAGCAGGCGCAGATGAGCTTCAAGATGCGCGGGGATGACGGCATCGCCGTCTATCTGAACTCGGCGGGCAACAATATCGTGCCGTACCAGGGCGGCAGCTTCAACGGTCCCGCGATCAACGGCCCGGCGACGGCGCCGAAGTTCCAGACCGGGCGCAACTGCGTCTACGTCCTTGTCGTGGATACGGGCAGCGTCGTCACCGGCTTCAATCTCGCGGGGACGGTCAGCGCTTACGGGCTGATGCCCGTCGCGGCGGCCGGCACCGGCGCGTCATTCAGGCCCTGCACCTGCGAGGGCCGGCCCGCGGTGTCCGAACAGGCGACGATCAGGGCCCTCGTCAATGTCGCGAGAGGAATCGTCGCCAACGGCGGCGCCGTCCAGGTCAAGGCCGACGGCCCGCGATCGCGCTGAAGCCAGGCCTGATCAAGGGGTGCGCCCGGCCGGGACGGCGGCCGGGCGTATCCTTTACGGCGAGGAAAATCGCCTGATCGGCCGTCATCCGGGCGAAAGCCGGGGCCTCGTGGAGATTGGCCCCGACGCCTTTAGCGGGTTGAGGTCCCGGCTTCCGCCAGGATGACGCTAACCGTCGTGCGCGGCGACCCAGTCCTCGACCACCGGAGCGATGCGGTCGCGCCATTTGCTGCCGTTGAAGATGCCGTAATGGCCGACGCCTTTGGCGAGATGATATTGCTTCATGCCGGCCGGCAACTTCGTCGAGATGTCGAGCGCGGCCTTGGTCTGGCCGATTCCGCTGATGTCGTCGCGCTCGCCCTCGATGGCGAGCAGGGCCATATCGCGGATCGCGGCCGGGTCGACCCGGCGGCCTCGGTGCATCAGCTCGCCCTTGGGAAGCAAATGGCGCTGGAAGACGACGTCGACCGTCTGCAGGTAGAATTCGGCGGTCATGTCGCAGACCGAGCGATATTCGTCGTAAAAGGCCTTGCTCGCCTCGGCGCTCTCGCCGTCGCCCTGGACGAGATGCTTGAACATCTCCCAATGGCCGGTGAGGTGATCGCCCAGGTTCATCGCCATGAAGCCGGCGAGCTGGAGGAAGCCCGGATAGACCGCCCGGCCGGCGCCGGGATAGGTGTAGGGGACCGAGGCGATGACGTTCTGCTGGAACCAGGAATGGGGGCGCTGGGTGGCAACCGTATTGACCGCGGTGGGCGCCTTCCTCGTGTCGATCGGCCCGCCCATCATGGTCAGGCTGCGCGGCCGGCACCGATTCTTGTCGGCGCTCATCAGGGCGGCGGCGGCATAGCAGGGGACCGAGGGCTGGCAGACCGCGAGCATGTGAGCGCCGGGTCCGATCGCCTCCAGAAACGCGATCAGATAGTCGACATAATCGTCGAGGTCGAAGCGGCCGGCGTCGAGCGGGACGAGCTTGGCGTCGCGCCAGTCGGTGATGAAGACGTCGTGGCGGGGCAGCATGCGCTCGACGGTGCCGCGAAGCAGGGTCGCATAATGGCCCGACATCGGCGCGACGATGAGCAGCCTGGGGCCGCTTTTCACCCCCTCGCGGCGGAAATGCTTGAGCTGGCCGAACGGCTTCCTGAGCACGACCTCCTCGTGGACGGCGACCCGCCGGCCGTCGACGACGGTCGTGTCGAGCCCGAATTCCGGCTTGCCGCGCGGCGCCGAGGCGTGGGCGAAGACATCGAGCGCGGACGCGACGATGGGCCCCATCCGGCTATAGGCGAAAGGATTGGCGGGGTTCTGCATCCAGCCGGCGCCGATATTGGCGAGGGTAGAAGCGCCGGCGAGCAGCGAACGCTGCATTTCATAGGCGTCGTAGAGCATGTGGCGCCTTACTTGGGGCGGCGCGGCGGGGGCGTCAACGCAAAAACGGGTTTCGAGTCAGGACGATCGTAATTGGGGACAGCTACCGAATTCGGGACGCCCGCAGGGGGGCTGCGCGGCGCCGGGCGAATTCGGTAGCTGTCCCCGATTGCGGCCGGCGATGCGGCGCGACCGAATTCGGTGGCTGTCCCCGATCGCCCTCCATTGAGCCCCCTCCTTCCCCCTGCTACGCCGCTGCCATGGCCGAAACGATCGACGAGACCGCGACCCCGAGGAAGATCGCCAATCTCGCTTTGATCTGGCGCTTCACCGCCCGCTACAAGGGCCATGTCGCGGGCGCCTTGCTCGCCTTGCTGGTGGCGGCGCTGGCGACGCTCGCCATCCCCAGCGCCTTCAAGCTGATCATCGACCGCGGCTTCGCCGGCACCGGCGGCGATATCGGCCGCTGGTTCCAATATCTGCTGCTGATCGTGGTGGTGATGGCCTTCGCCACCGCCTTGCGCTTCTATTTCGTCTCCTGGCTCGGCGAGCGGGTGGTCGCCGACGTTCGCGAGGCGGTGCAGCGCAACCTGCTGCGGCTGGCGCCGAGCTTCTTCGAGGAGAATCGTCCGTCCGAAATCGCCTCGCGGCTGACCGCCGACACGACGATCATCGAGCAGGTGGTCGGCACCACCATCTCGGTGGCGCTCAGGAACGTAGTGATGGGGCTGGGCGGGATCATCTATCTGCTGGCGCTGGCGCCGAAGCTGACGCTGATGCTGCTGCTCGGCATTCCGGTCGTCGTCCTGCCGATCGTTTTCCTCGGCCGCCGCATCCGCAACGTCTCGCGATCGAGCCAGGACCGGGTCGCCGAGGTCGGGGCGATGGTCGACGAAGTGCTCGGCGCGATGAAGATCGTCCAGGGCTTCGGCCAGGAGGCGCGCGAGGCGAGCCGGTTCGCCGAGGCCGTGGAGAAGGTGTTCCAGACCGCCCGGCGGCGGATCACGCTCAGGGCGGCGATGACCGCCGGCGTGATCGCGCTCATCTTCGGCTCGATCACGATGGTGATGTGGCAGGGCGCGGTCGACGTCCAGTCGGGACGGATCAGCGGCGGCACCATCGCCGCCTTCGTGCTTACCGGCGGGCTCGTCGCCGGCGCGTTCGGGGCGCTGACCGAAGTCTATGGCGACCTGCTGCGCGGCGCCGGTGCGGCCGGGCGGCTGGCCGAATTGCTGGGCGAGGAACCCGAGATCAAGGCGCCGGCCAGGCCCAGGCCGCTGCCCGAGCCGGGCCGCGGCGCGCTCGAATATCGCGGCGTCACCTTCCGCTACCCGACCCGGCGCGAGGTGAGCGCGCTGCACGATTTCTCGCTCAAGATCGCGCCGGGGGAGACGCTGGCGGTGGTCGGACCGTCGGGGGCGGGCAAGTCGACCCTGTTCCAGCTCGCCCAGCGTTTCTACGATCCCGAAGCCGGCAGCGTGCTGCTCGACGGCGTCAAGCTGCCCGAGGCGGATCCGGCCGAAGTGCGCGCGCGGATCGCGATGGTGCCGCAGGATAGCGTGATCTTCGCCGCCTCGGCGCGCGACAATCTGCGCTACGGCCGCTGGGAGGCGTCGGACGACGAATTGTGGGCGGCGGCCGAGACCGCCAATGCGGCCGAGTTCCTGCGCCGGCTGCCCGAGCGGCTCGACACCTTCATGGGCGAGGGCGGCGCGCGGCTGTCGGGCGGCCAGCGCCAGCGGCTCGCCATCGCCCGGGCGGTGCTGCGCGACGCGCCCTTGCTGCTGCTCGACGAGGCGACCTCGGCGCTCGACGCCGAAAGCGAGCGGCTCGTCCAAAGCTCGCTCGAGCGGCTGATGCAGGATCGCACGACGATCGTCATCGCCCACCGTCTCGCCACCGTCCGCGCCGCCGACCGCATCGTCGTCATGGACCAGGGCCGGATCGTCGAGGAAGGCAATGATCGCAGCCTGCGCGCCGAGGGCGGGCTCTACGCCCGGCTGGCCCGCCTCCAGTTCGACGGCATCGCGGCCTAGGAATTCCTCCCCCAGCTTGCGGGGGGAGGAGGACCGGGCGAAGCGCGGTGGAGGGGAAATTCGGACTCAGCCACGGCCCCTCCACCACGCCGCTCCGCGCCGCGGTCCCCCTTCCCGAGGCAAGCTCGGGGAGGAATGAAAAAAGGGCGGCCCCGAAGGACCGCCCCTGAGAGAAAAGCTGAAGCGCTCGTCAGAAGACCGCGTAGGCCTCGTTGCCGACGAAGCCCATCTTCTCGACCCGGGCGCGCTTGGTGACGGCGAGGACTTCGTCGACCAGCTCGTAACGGGCGTTGGGATCGGGCTGGAGGTGCAGCTCGGGGACCGGATTCATCGTCTGGGTGGAATCGAGATACTGCCGCAGCGTTTCCTGATTGATCGGCGAGCCGTTCCACAGGATTTGGTCCTGCGGGGTGATCACGATCTTGTTCTTGACCGGATCGATCGGCGGCGGCTGCTGGTTCGGCTGGTCCTGCGGCAGGTCGAGCTTCACCGCGTGGGTCTGCAGCGGGATGGTGATGATGAACATGATCAGAAGCACCAGCATGACGTCGATGAGCGGCGTCGTGTTGATGTCCATCATCGGTTCGTCTTCTTCGCCGGCGACTGCCATTGACATAAGCTCTAACTCCTAAACTGTGTCCCGCACCCGCCTAGAGGCGCGCACCGCCGCCCCTCGGAGGCGGCTCGGAAATGAAGCCGACGCGGGAGAAGCCCGCCCGCTGCATCGTGAAGATCGCCCCGCCGACGCATTTGTACGGCGTGTTGATGTCGGCGCGGATATGCGCCTCGGGCATGTTCTCCTCGGTCATGTTCTCGACGCCGCCGAGCTTCTTGATCTCGTCCTCGAGCTTCTTGACGGCGCGGTCGAGCAGCTGCTCGGAGTTCATCGGGGTCAGGCCCCAATAGACCTCGCAGGTGCCGCCCGGGCCGCCGCGGACGGAGAGCGAGACGTTCTCCGGCTTGGTCGTGGTCGGCTCGAAATCGACCTTGGGCAGCTTCATCGGGATCGTCTGGATGACGACCGGCACGGTGATCAGGAAGATGATGAGCAGCACCAGCATGACGTCGACGAGCGGCGTCGTGTTGATGTCGGACATCGGCGTTTCTTCGCCGGTTTCGCTCTCTTGGCCGACATTCATGGCCATGGTCGGTGATCCTATCCTAGCTCGGGTGCCGCTTTAAGCTGGCGCCGGCGGGGCCGTACCGCTCCGCCGGCGCATTTTTCGTCAGACTTTCTTCGGACCGCCGTGGGTGGCGCCGGTGGCGCTGCCCGTGGCGGTCGAGCCGCCCGGCGAGGCCGTGCCCGGCTGGGACGGACGGCCGGCGGCGGCACCGCCGCGGGTCGCCACGACCGGACGCACCGCGCCGCCCGACATCATATAGCCGTGCAGCTCGTTGGCGAAGCGCGCCAGCTCCTCGACGATCGCCTTGTTGCGGCGGATCAGCCAATTGTAGGCGAGCACCGCAGGCACCGCGACGACCAGGCCGAGCGCGGTCATGATCAGCGCCTCGCCGACCGGGCCGGCGACGGTGTCGATCGACGCCTGACCGGCGGCGCCGATCTTGACGGGGGCGCGGTAGATGCCGACGACCGTTCCGAACAGGCCGACGAACGGCGCCGTCGAGCCGACGGTGGCGAGGAAGGCGAGGCCGCTCGACAGGCGCGAGGTGATCGCGCCCTGGCTGCGCGCCAGCGAGTTGAGCATCCAGTCATGCTGGTCGATCGGGTCGGTCAGCTTGTCATGCTGCTCGAGCGCGAGGATGCCGTCGTCGACGATCTGCCGGTAGGCGCTGTTCTTCTCGAGCTTCGAAGCGCCCTCGCGCAGGTTGGCCGATTGCCAGAAGCTGGTGCGGGCGCGGCGGCCCTGGTTGATGATCTTCTGCTGCTCGAACAGCTTGACGAACAGCACGTACCAGGAACCGGCCGACATGATCACGAGGATGATGAAGGTGGCCCAGGCGATTGCACCGCCCTGCTCGAGTGCGGCCATCAGGCCATAGGGGTTTTCGCCGCCGGGGGCTGCGCCTGGTGCTGGGGTGGCCATGGTCTCTACTTTCCTCTCAGATAAATATTGAAATCGTGATTGCCGTTACGGCCGTCAGTCGGCCGGGAGACGCCAGACGATACGACCGCCATAGGTGTCGGTGGTCGCATTGCCGCTGCTGTCTCGCGCCGGGGTGAAGCGGGCGCGGGACTTGAGCAGGCGGCAGGTGGTCGAATCGAGCGCCGACGAGCCGCTGGACGAGGTCACCGAGCAGTTGGTCACCCGGCCGTTGGTGCCGATCTCGAGCCGGAAGCCGGTCGCTCCGGATTCGCCGGCGCGCACGGCCGAGGCGGGATAATCCTCGTCCGAGAACAGCGACGGCAGGTTCGCCCTGGCGCGCGCCGGCTCCACCTTGCGGGGCGGCGGCGGCGGCGGCGGCGGTGCCGGCGGCGCCGGCGGCGCGGGCGGCGCCGTATAGGTGATCACCGGCGGCGGCGCGACGTTGGTCGTCACGATCGGCGGCGGCATCGTATTGGTGCGCACGATCGGCGGCGGCGTCACGATCGGCGGCGGCGGCGTCGGCTGGTCGGGCGGCGGCGGCGGCTTCTCCTCGGGGGGCGGCGGCTCTTCCTCGACGTTGAAGGTCTTGAGATCGGCAGCCACCTTCTTGACCACATTGTAGGCCAGGCCGGTGATGAGCGCGTAGCCGAGCAGAGCGTGAAGGATGGCGACGATGAAGATCGCCGTCATGCGGCTCCGGCTCATCTTGTTGTCAGCATATGCCATTAATCAGCCACACCCTCTCTTCATCGTTCTCGCCGGGGAGCTCGGCGCGAGCATCAACGCGGCTGATCCCCAACGGCTCCATGACGACGGCAATGTATCAACATATCATCGACTGGAGCCGGACCCTCTATCGTGAGACAAGCGTGGACGCAATCCTCCTGTCGCTTGGGGGCGATCCCGGTCCGAAGTGCTGAAATTCCCCGTTCAGACGGCTAAGCCTATGGGATACGGGACATAAACTTATGGAGGTGGAACGGTGAAGCGGTCGCTAACTTTTTGCAGATGGGCGCTGACGGCGGCCGTCGCGGCGGCGGCGGCGGCGCCGGCCGAATCACAGGCTCCGCCGGCACCGGCGCCGACCTACGCCGATCTCGCCGATCTCGCCCTCGCCGCGCCGGTCGCCGCCCAGGTGCGGGTCACCGAAGCGGTGGCGGTCAAGCCCGCGCGCGCGCCGGGCCTGAAGCCGGGTCTCGCCCGCTTCTATGTCGAGGCCGAGCTGGTCTCGCTGATCCGCGCCCCGCAATCGCTGCCGGCGCGGCTGCGCTACCTCGTCGACCTGCCGCGCGACGCCCGGGGCAAGGCGCCGAAGCCGCGCAAGGGGACCGAATATCTGCTCCTCGCCGCGCCGGTCGCCGGGCGGCCGGGCGAGCTGCGGCTGGTCGCCCCCGACGCCCAGCTCCCGTTCACGGCCGAGCGCGCCGCCACCCTGCGCGCGATCGTCCGGGAGGCGAGCGCGGCGTCGCCGCCGCCGCGCATCGCCGGGATCGGGCGCGCCTTTCACGTCCCCGGCGCGATCCGCGGCGAGAGCGAGACCCAGATCTTCCTGCAGACCGCCGGCGGCACGCCGGTCTCGCTGACCGTGCTGCGGCGGCCGGGCGAGAGGCCGATATGGGCGGTGGCGCTGAGCGAAATCGTCGACGAAGCGGCGGCGGCGCCAGCGCCGGGAACCCTGCTCTGGTACCGGCTCGCCTGCGGACTGCCCCGAGCGCTGCCGCGGCAGAGCCTCGCCGAGGCCGACGGCGAGGGGGCGGCGGCGATCGAGGCGGACTACCGGCTGGTGCTCGAACGGCTGGGGCCATGCGTTCGCACGAGAGCAGGCTGAAACCCGCTCCCGCCCTTAACCGGAGAGGCGGAGTCGAGGATGTTGCCGAGTCCGGCGCACAGTCTCTCACCGCGCTTCGCAGCCCCTCCCCCTCCCGCCAACGGCGGGAAGGGGGTTGGGCTAAAAGGATGTGAGCTCCACCCCGACCCCGGCGCAGTCGGGATAGATGTCGGGCTTGCGGGTGGCGACGCGCAGCCCGGTCACGCCGCGCCGAGCCGCGACCAGCTCGTATATTTCGAGCGCCACCGTCTCCTGGAGGTTGAAGCGGCGGCCCTCGATCAGCGCGCCGATCTCGCGGCGCAGGAAATCGTAGTCCCACGCGCCGCCGGGGTCATCGTCGGCCGGGAAGCTCCCCTCGTCCACCCAGACCTCGACCGTGACCAGCAGCCGCTGCGGCGCGCCGACTTCGAAATCGTGGAAGCCGATGTCGGCGGTGAGGCAATAATCGTCGAGCACGATCTTGCGGCTCCTCGGCGCCAGCCGCGCGGGCACGAGCCCGTCGAGCTTCACTCGCTCATTCATCGTCGGGCTCCAGGAACTGGACGTCGCGGGGCAGGCCGAGGAAATGCTGGCCGCCGTCGAGGGTGAGCGTCTGCCCGGTCAGGCTCGGCGTGGCAATGATGAAGCGCAGGGCGCCGACGATCTCCTCGACCCGGACGCCGCGGCGCAGCGGGTTGAGGGCGTGGACCGCCTCGAAATTCTCGCGGCTCTGCGCGCCCGACAGCAAGGTGACCGCCGGCGCGATTCCGCAGACCCGGATGCCGCGGTCGGCCCAGGCGCGGGCGGCGAGCTCGGTCAGGCCGGCGAGCCCGAATTTGGAAAGGGTGTATGTGAAGAAATCCGGGTTGGGCGCAGCCAGCTTGGCGTCGAGCAGGTTGACAATCAGCCCGCCGCCCTCGGCCCGCGCCGCGAACGCCCGCGAGAGCAGGGCCGGGGCGCGCAAATTGGGGGCGAAATGCGCGTCCCAGCTTTCGGCGGTGAAATCGTCGGCGCCGTCGAAGACGAATCGCGAAGCGTTGTTGACCAGCAACCGTGGCGGCGGCAGGCCTTCGAGGCCCGCCATGACCCGCTCCGCCGCGTCCGGCGAAGCGAGATCGGCGCCGATGGCGGACGCTTGGCCGAGCTCGCGCGCCAGCGCCGCCGCGGCGTCGGCCGAGCGGTTGAAGTGGATGAGGACGTGCCAGCCGTCCTGCGCCAGCGCCCGGCACAAAGCGGCGCCGATCCGCTTCGCGCCGCCGGTGACGATCGCCGTCCGCGGCCCTTCGAACTCGCTGGCCATGGCGCCGGATAGGATGGACGGCGCAGGGCGGCAAGGCTTGCCGCGGGCTCCAAGCCCCGCCAGAGTCCCCCCGCCATGCCGATGCCGCCGCCTCCCGAAGACCTTGCCGGCCTCTCGCTGGCCGAGATTGCGCGGCTGGCCGAGGAGCGGAAGCTGCCGCCGGTCGAGCAGTGGAACCCGTCCCATTGCGGCGACAGCGAGATGCGCATCGCCCGCGACGGGATCTGGTATCATCAGGGCAGCCCGATCGGGCGGCCGGCGATGGTGCGCCTGTTCTCGACCATATTGCGGCGCGAGCCCGACGGCCGCTTCGTGCTGGTGACTCCGGCCGAGAAGCTCGACATCGCGGTCGAGGACGCGCCGTTCGTCGCGGTCGAGCTCAAGGCGGACGGACAAGGCAGGGACGGGTCGCTCGCCTTCCGCCTTAATAATGGCGAGGTGGTGATCGCCGGTCCCGACCACCGGCTGCGCTTCGAGGCCGGGCCGGAAGGGCCCCACCCCTATCTCGAAGTCCGCCGCGGGCTCGACGCTCTGATCGCCCGCCCGGTCTATTACGAGCTGGCCGAGCTCGCCCTCGCCGGCGGCGAGCCGCCCGGCCTGTGGAGCGGCGGCGCCTTCTTCCCGATCGAGCCGGCGCGATGAATCTCGCCGCCCGGCTGCGCGAAGCGCTGGAGCGCGGGCGGCAGCGCCGGCCGATCCTGCTCGAAGGCGACGTGCTCGAAGGCGCCGATGGCGATCTCACCCCGGCCGCGGTGCTGGTGGCCGTGGTCGACCATCACGCCCCCACCGTGATCCTGACCGAGCGGCCGAAGACGATGCGCAAGCATCCCGGCCAGATCAGCTTTCCGGGCGGACGGATCGACCCGGACGACGATGGTCCGATCGCCGCCGCCTTGCGCGAGGCGGAGGAGGAGATCGCCCTTCCGCGCCGGGCCGTCGAAGTGATCGGCACTGCCGACCTCTACCGCACCGTCACCGGCTTCGAAGTGACCCCCGTCGTCGGCGTCGTGCCGCCCGGCCTCCGACTCCAACCGCAGCCCGGCGAGGTCGCGGCGATGTTCGAAGCGCCGCTCGATTACCTGCTCGATCCGCGCCACCAGCTGGTCCGCAGCGTCGAGTGGCAGGGACGCGAGCGCTGTTATTACGAGATCGAGTGGGACGGCCGGCGGATCTGGGGGGCGACCGCCGCGATGATCGTCAACCTGTCGCGGCGGCTGGAGCTGGCGCAATGAAGCTGCCCCGGGCGCCCTGGCAGCAGCGCGAGGGCATGAAGCCGCTACTCGCCGCGCTCGACGCCAAGGGCGGCGCCACCCGCTATGTCGGCGGCTGCGTCCGCGATACCCTGCTCGACCTGCCGGTCAGCGACGTCGATCTCGCCACCCGGCTACCGCCGCAGGCGGTGATGGAGCGGCTGGCCAAGGCGAAGATCAAGGCGGTGCCGACCGGCATTGCCCACGGCACCGTCACTGCCGTGGTCGCGGGCAAGCCGGTCGAGGTGACGACGCTGAGGCGCGACGTCGCCACCGACGGCCGCCGCGCCACCATCGCCTACACCGACGACTGGCGCGAGGACGCGGCTCGCCGCGACTTCACCATCAACGCGCTGTTTGCGGACCCGGTCAGCCTCGAAGTGCACGATTATTTCGGCGGCAAGGAGGATCTGGCCGCCCGCCGCGTCCGCTTCATCGGCGATCCGCTCACCCGCATCGCCGAGGATCACCTTCGCATTCTTCGCTTCTTCCGCTTCTACGCCCGGTTCGGGGCGGGGGAAGCGGATGCCGAGGCGCTGGCGGCTTGCACCGAGCGGGCCAACGACCTGATGGCGCTGTCGCGTGAACGCATCGCCGACGAGCTGACCAAGCTGCTCGCTTTGCCCGGGCCGATCGGGGCGGTGCGGCTGATGGTCGAGCGCGGGATATTGAGCCCGGTCCTGCCCGAGATCGGCGCCGACGGCGTCGAGCGTCTGGTCCGGCTGGTCCGGCGCGAGGCGGAGGCGGGTGTGGCGCCGCACCCGCTGTGCCGGCTCGCCGCCCTGCTCCCCCCCGACCCGGATGTCGCCGCTGCGGTGGCCGCCCGCCTGCGCCTGTCGAACCGCGCCGCCAAAAGGCTCGCCGCCGCCGCCGGCCGTGGCCCGGACGACCCGCAAGCGCCGGACGTGCTCGCCTACCGGATCGGCGCCGACGAAGCGGCGGACCGCATCCTGCTTGGCGACGGCGATCCGCGGACGGCGGCCTCGCTGGCCGGCTGGCAGCGGCCGCGGCTGCGCGTCGGCGGCGGCGACATCATCGCGATGGGGCTCACCGCCGGCCCGGTGGTGGCGCGCACGCTGCAGGCGATCGAGCGCGAATGGGCCGAGGCGGGCTTCCCGCCGGAAGGCGCGGCGCAGCGGGCGATCGCCCGCCGCCACGTCGATCAGGCGTTGCGCGAGCGCCAGTAAGCGAAAGCCGCGTCGGGCTCGAGCGGCCGCGCGAAATAAAAGCCCTGGCCGTGCGAGCAGCCCATCTCGGCCAGCGCCTGCGCCAGCTCGGGCGCGTCGACCCCCTCGGCGGTGGTGGACATGCCGAGCGCGCTGGCGAGCGACAATATGGCGCGGACGATGGCGACCGAATCGGCGTCGCGCAGCATGCCGGAGACGAAGCTGCGGTCGATCTTGAGCACGTCGATCGGCAGCCGCTGGAGATAGGCCAGCGACGTATAGCCGGTGCCGAAATCGTCCATGGCGAGGCTTACCTCGAGCGCCTTGAGCCCGTCCAGCACGGACGTTGCGCGGCGCGGATCCGGGACGATGGCGCTCTCGGTGAGCTCGAGCGTCAGCCGCGCGCCGGGCAGGCCGTGCCGGGCCAGCGCGGCGTCGACGAAGCCGACCAGATCGTCCCGCGCCAGCTGCAGCGCGGAGAGGTTGACGCTGACCGACAGCGGCAGCGGAACGCCGGCGGCGGCGTCCCAGCCCGCCAGGGTCGCCAGCGCCGTCTCGAGCGCCCACTGGCCCAGCGGCACGATCAGCCCCGATTCCTCGGCGACCGGGATGAACTCGCCCGGCGAGATCGGCCCGCGCTGCGGATGGTTCCAGCGCGCCAGCGCCTCGAAGCCGGCGACGGCGCCGGAGCGCAGGTCGATCAGCGGCTGGTAGACGAGGGTCAGGCCGTCCGCTTCGATCGAGCGCCTGAGCTCGGTCTCGATGCTGAACCGCCGCCGCGCCGCCCGCGCCTGGTTGGGCTCGTAGATCTGGATCTCGCCGCTCGCCTTGGAGCGCCTCAAGGCGAACTGGGCGTTGCGCAGGACCTCCTCGGCCAGCGCCTCGCTGCCGCTCAGCAGGGCGCAGCCGAGCGCGCAGTCGACCCTGATCTCGAGCTCGGACAGGCGAAAGGGCGCGGCCAGCGACGCCTCGATCCGGGCCGCCGCCTGCAGCGCCTCCTCGAGGCCGCGGTTGAGCCGGATCAAGATGCCGAATTCGTCGCCGCCGGTGCGGGCGAGCAGGTCGCCGGCGCGAAGCGCGGAATAGAGGCGGCGGGCGAAGGTGATCAGCAATTCGTCGCCGGCGAGCGAGCCGACGCATTCGTTGACCCGGCTGAAGCGGCGCATGTCGACGACGAGGACGGCGTGGCTGCCGGGCTGGAAGCCGGGATCCTCGAGCGCCGCCGCGACCCGTTCGTTGAAGGCGATGCGGTTGGGCAGGCCGGTGAGGCTGTCGCGCAGCATCTCCGCGCGCAGGCTGCGCTCGGTCTCGACCTGGGCGGTCTTGTCGATCAGCGAGACCATGCAGCGGCCGGGCTGGCCGGGCAGCAGGGTCAGCCGCGCGAAGCGGACGGTGAAATGGCGACCGGCGATGCTTCGACCGTCGGTGGTGTCGAACTGGAAGGCGGTTTCATTGCCCTTGAGGAAGGCGATCAGGCGCGCCCCGATCGGGCCCGAGCGGAGCATCGGCACCTTGGCGATGCTGCGCTCGCGGAGCCGTTCGTCCCAGTCGGCGAGGAAGCGGAACGGGTCGTTGGCGCATTCGATGAAGGTGTCGTCGCCGATGGTGAGGATGGCGGCGGCGATCGGCAGGGCATCGAGATAGCGCTGGCGCACCGTCTCGAGCACCTGGTGGAATTGCGGCGCCAGCTCGGGCGGCACGCCGCCCTGCGGCGGGGGCTCTCCCGCAGCCGATTTGCCTCGCCTCCGCGCTTTCGCTGCCTGCATCGCCGCTGGGGTAGAGAAAGAGGGTTAACGCATCGTTGAGAAACGGTCTTGGCGAGCATCGATGCCGCCAGGGCAGGATGGATCGGAAAAACCCCGTCGAAACCCCGCTGGCGAGCTGGCAGCCGGCCGGCCGGGATTTCACCCGGCTGATAGAAAGGGAATGGCACGACAATCCCAGCTTCGCGCAGGAAGCGGTCACCTGCAGCACCTTCATAATCTTCTCTGGGGACGGCGCACCAAAGTGGGGCGTGGTCTGCTCCGACCTCAAATCTTACTCGATGCCGTGCAAGGCGGACATCTTCAGTGGCACATTTGACATAGCCGGCACCCACAATTGAGCCTTGCCAAGTCGGCGCCGTGAACGGCGACGGCTCAAAATCGGTGGGAACGGGGAAATCCGACCGGTGCCGCCCGGCCTGCCGCTCCGCGCGCGGTCCGCCACGGGTTGAGATCGGATTCGGTGCGGGTGCGGCCGCTGTCGCCGCCCATTTCCCAGCTTAACCCCGCGGCGAAGACGAAGGTGGTCGCGTCCGAGAGGCCGCCATCGCGGTAGCGCTGCAGCTGGACGCCCTGGCCGCGGCCCATCTCCGGCAGCTCGCCCAGAGGGTAGACGACCATCTTCCGGTTCTCGCCGATCACTCCGACATAATCGTGGCCCTCGCCGATCGGCCGCACCACGCGCAGCCTGGCGCCCGGACGAAGATTGACGACCTGCTTGCCCTTTCTAGTCTCGGCGACCGCTCCGGCCGTCGAGGTCACGAAGCCGCGGCCGTCCGAGGTCGCGAGCAGCAGCTTGTCGGCGGCGGCGGCGCGGAACAAGGCGACGATATTGCCCTCGCCTTCGACGTCGACCATCAGTTTGACCGGTTCGCCGAAGCCGCGTCCGCCGGGCAGACGGTCCGCCGCCAACGTGTAGAAGCGCCCGTCGGCGGCGGCGAGCAGGAGCTTGTCGGTGGTCTGGGCGTGGAAGCAGAAGCGGGCCCCATCGCCTTCCTTGAACTTGAGCGCCTCCGCCTCGGCCGCATCGACATGGCCCTTCATCGCCCGGATCCAGCCGCGCTGCGACATGATCACGGTGATCGGCTCGCGCTCGATCATCGCCTCCAGGGGGATGTCGCGCGCCGGCGCCGCTTCCTCGATCAGGGTGCGGCGGCGGCCGAGCTCGGTGGCCGCGCCGTAACGGTCACGGAGCGCGGTCAGGTCCTTCTTCAGCCGGGTGCGCTGGCGGGCGGTGGATTCGACCAGCTTGGCCAGTTCCTCGCGCTCGGCGATCAGCGCGTCGCGCTCCTTCCTGAGCTGCATCTCCTCGAGCCGCCTCAGGGAGCGCAGCCGCATGTTGAGGATCGCTTCCGCCTGGCGGTCGGTCAGCGCGAATTCGGCGATCATCACCGGCTTGGGTTCGTCCTCGCTGCGGATGATCTCGATAACCCGGTCGAGATTGAGGAAGGCGACCAGATAGCCTTCGAGCAATTCGAGTCGATCGTCGATCCTGGCGATGCGGTGCTGGGCGCGGCGCACCAGCACTTCGAACTGGTGGGCGAGCCAGGCGGACAGCACTTCCTTCAGGCCCATCACCCGCGGCGTGTGGCGGGCGTCGAGCACGTTCATGTTGAGCGGCACCCGCACTTCGAGGTCGGTGAGGCGGAACAGGCTCTCCATCAGCAGCGGCGGATCGACGGTGCGGCTTCGCGGCTCGACGACGATCCGCACCTCGGCGTCCGATTCGTCGCGGACGTCGGCGAGGATTGGCAGCTTCTTGTCGGCGATCAAAGCGGCGATCTGCTCGATCAGCTTCGATTTCGGCACCTGGTACGGAATCTCGCTGATTACGGCCACCCAGGTGCCGCGACCCTGATCCTCGGTCGTCCAGCGCCCGCGCACTCGAAAGCTGCCGCGGCCGGTCTCGTAAGCGGCGGCGATGGCGGCGGCGCTGTCGACCAGCACGCCGCCGGTCGGGAAGTCGGGCCCGGCGACGAAGCCCATCAGCGCCGACGGCTCCGCGCGGGGGTAATCGATCAGGTGGATGGCGGCGTCGATGATCTCGGCGAGATTGTGGGGCGGGATCGAGGTCGCCATGCCGACGGCGATGCCGCTGGCGCCGTTGGCCAGCAGGTTGGGGAACAGGCCGGGAAAGACCTCGGGCTCTTCCTCCTCATTGTTGTAGGTCGGGCGGAAGTCGACCGTGCCTTCGTCCAGGCCGGCCATCAGCTCGATCGCGGCCGGGGTCAGCCGGGCCTCGGTATAGCGGTAGGCGGCAGCGTTATCGCCATCGATATTGCCGAAATTGCCCTGGCCGTCGACGAGCGGGTAGCGGAGCGAGAAATCCTGGGCGAGGCGGACCATCGCGTCATAGACCGACTGGTCGCCGTGCGGATGATATTTGCCGATCGTGTCGCCGACGACGCGGGCGCATTTCTTGTAGCCGGCGGCGGGATCGAGGCGGAGCAGCCGCATCGCCCAGAGCAGGCGGCGATGAACGGGCTTCAGCCCGTCGCGCACGTCGGGCAGCGAGCGGGCGGTGATCGTCGATAAGGCGTAGACCAGGTAACGCTGCGAGAGCGCCTGGTCGAACGGGGCATTCTGGATCGGATCGATATCGTTGAGCGCGTCGGACATGGGCGCCGGATAGCAGCCGCGCCGGGCGGTTGCGAGCGCCCCGTTGCGTTTCTCTACTAAATAGATAGAGTATCTCCACCGACCGAGTCGGACAATGATACAGATGGGAGAGACGAGCATGCGCAAGCCCCTGGGACTGCTTCTCCTTTTCACTGCCGCCGGGTGTAGCCAGGCGCCGAATCAGGAATATGCCGGCCCCTCGGCCAGCCAGAATTCCGTCGCCGATCTGGACGCCGCCGCGGACGGCAGCGCCGTTTCGGAGAGTTCCGCCGGGCCCAACGTCGCGGTCACCGCCGCGCCCGGGGTGGCGTTCAACTATCGCTACGCCTTCCGCCTGCCCGTCGATCGCGTCCAGGCCGTCCAGGAGCAGCATGCTCAGGCCTGCGAGAAGCTCGGCGTCGACCGCTGCCGGATCACCGGCCTGCGCTATCGGCTGGTGAAGGACGACATCGAGGCCATGCTCGCCTTCAAGCTCGACCCCGCGCTCGCCCGCGAGTTCGGCAAGCAGGGCATCGACGCGGTCGTCCGGGCCGAAGGCATGCTGGTCGACGCCGCGATCAGCGGCGAGGACGTCGGCAGCAAGATCGCCGTCGCGCGGCGCGGCGAGGGCGAGCTGGAGGAGGAATTGAAGCGGGTCGAGGCGCAGCTGGCGCGGCCCGGCCTGCGCGGCACCGAGCGCGCCGAGCTCCAGCTCCAGGTCCAGCAGCTGCGCGAGCGGATGCGCGCGTCGCGCGCCACCCGCACCGAGCAGCAGGAATCGCTCGCGACGACGCCGATGGAGTTCCACTACGGCTCGGGCGAGCTCGCCCCCGGCTTCCGCGGCCGGCCCAGCCTGGGCCGCGCGCTCGACGATGCGGTCGACAATTTCCTGGGTGGTCTCGCGTGGATCTTCGTCGCCCTGATCACCCTGCTGCCGTGGGCGGTCGTGGCCGGCCTGCTGGTCTGGGGCGGACGCAAGGTCGCGCGCCGCTTCAGCCCGCCGGCGCCGCCTCCGGAGGCCTGAACGCGGCCGCCGGACCCCCCGGGGCTTCGGCGGCGATCTCGGCGAGCAGCCAGTCGCGGAAGGCGCGGATCTTGGCGCGGCCGCGCTTGTGCTCGGGGTAGACGAGCCAGTGGGCGCGGCGTTCGCAGGCGATCAGCGGGAAAGGCTGGACCAGCCGTCCCGAGGCCAGCTCGGCGCGCCAGAACATCGGCGTCAGCATGCCGAGGCCGTGGCCCGCCATCGCCGCCTGGCCTTCGGTGGCCTGCGAATCGAGGCGGATACCGGGCTGGCGACCCTCCGGGGCGGGAACGCCGGCGGCGTTGAGCCACAGCTTCCACCATTCGTCGTCGGGGGTCAGCCGCGGCACCCTGAGCACGTCCCTGGCCTGGTCGAGGCGGTGGCGCTCGCGGAACTCGGGCGTGCACATCGGCGTGAAATGGTGGTGGAACAGAAAATGCTGGCGCAGGCCCGGCCACGGCCCCTCGCCCATGCGGATCGCGACGTCGGCATCGTCCCGGGCGAAATCGACCAGGCCGTTGCTGGTCTGCAGCCGCACCGCCAGCTCCGGCCGCGCGATCTGGAAACCGCCCAGATGGCCCGCCAGCCAGTTGGAGGCGAAGGTCTGGGCGGTGCTGATCGCGAGCAGGCTCTCGTCCTCGTCGACCAGATCCGAAAAGCCCTCGGCGAGCCGGTCGAAGGCGTCGGAGACCAGCGGCGCCAGCCGTCGGCCCGCCTCGCTCAGCGTCACCCGCCGCTTCGAGCGGACGAACAAGGGCAGGCCGAGCCGCTCCTCCAGCAACCGGATCTGGTAGCTCACCGCCGCCTGGGTCATGCCGAGCTCGCCGGCAGCGAGGGTGAAATTCTCGTGCCGGGCGGCGGCCTCGAACACTCGGACCGACGGCAAGGGCGGGAGGTGGCGCATCGCCTAAGATGATAAGCCTGGCTTATCACCTCCGTCCAGCCTTTAGTTGGACGGGACGGCCACCTCTCTCTTATCTGCAGGCCATCAGGCGCCGACCGCGCCGGAGCCGTTCGAAGGAGTGATAAAATGCGCGATGAGATCGACAGCCGCATCTGGGTCGAGCACGGCCATGCTTTTTCCGAGTCCCTGGCGGGCTTCCTCGCCGCCGCCGGCAAGGGCCTGAAGCGTCTCAACGAAATCGAGTTCGAAGCGCCCTGGAAGCGCGACGTGCGCGGTTCCGGCCGGGCCTGAACGCCCGTTACGTCTGAAGGAGACGCCCCATGACCGACCTCAGCCTCAAATTCGCCACGGTCATCGTCGCCCTCGCTTTGACGGTGACGGGTGTCACCCTGGCCGCGACCGCTTCGGCCCCACCCCTGCCGATCGAGGTCGCCCGCACCGCCTGACGCCACCGAGCCGCCGAGCGAGCGCCGGGGAGCCGCCCCCTCTCCCCGGCGCTCGCCAATCGGGGACAGGCACCGATTGCAGGAAATCGGTGCCTGTCCCCATTTGTCCGGCGGTTGCCGTCGCATCGGCCGCCCGCTACTCCCGCCGGAATGCGCCTCGCCCTTGCCCTCGCCCTCGCCGCGGCGCTAGCCGGGTGTTCGGTGTCCGACCCCCCTGCCCCTCCGCCGTCGCAGCCCGAGCTGATGAAATGGCCCGCTCTGCTCGAGCGGCAAAGGCCGGAGCCGGACGCAACCCTCGCTTACGGCCCCGACCAGATGCAGAAGGTCGACGTCTGGCTGCCGGCCGGCGAGGGGCCGCACCCGACCGCGCTGATGGTCCATGGCGGCTGCTGGCAGACCGAGATCGCCGACCGGCGGATCATGAACTGGATCGCCGACGACCTCCGGAAGCGCGGCATCGCGGTGTGGAACATCGACTATCGCGGCGTCGACCGCAGCGGCGGCGGCTATCCGGGCACTTTCGCCGACGCCGCCGCGGCGGCCGACGCGCTGCGCGGGCATGCTGCCCGGTACAGGCTCGCCCTCTCGCCGCTGGTCGCCGTCGGTCATTCGGCGGGCGGTCACCTGGCCCTCTGGCTGGCGGCGCGGCCCGCGGCGAGCGCCCGGCCGCCGAGCCCGCTCATCCCGCGCGGGAGCCCCCTCATCGCCGCCAATGCCCTGCCGATCGACGCGGTGGTCAGCCTCGGCGGGCTGCCGGATCTCGAGCTCGCGGCGACTCCGCCCGGCAGCGGCTGCGGCACGGAGGTGATCGAGAAGCTGGTCGGTCCGCCGACGCTGAGCAGCCGCAACGTCTTCGCCGACACCTCGGTCCCGCGCCTGGCGCCGCTCGGCGTCAGGCAGGTGCTGATCAACGGCCTCCAGGACCGCATCATCCCCACCGCTTATGCCGAGGATTATGCGAGCAAGATGCGCGCCGCCGGCGACAAGGCGAAGGTGCGGATGATCGACCGCACCGGCCATGTCGAGCTGATCGCGCCCGAGACCGCCGCCTGGGCGGCGGCGGTCGAGGAGATCGAGGCGGCGCTGCGCCGATGAGCCGGACCCTCGACCAGGTGCGCGCGCTCGACGCCGCCGACCCGCTGCGGGCGTTCCGCGACCGCTTCGTCCTCCCCGAGGGCGTGATCTATCTCGACGGCAATTCGCTCGGCGCCCTGCCCAGGGCGGCGATCGCCCGCCAGCGCGAGCTGGTCGAGGAGGAATGGGGCGCCGAGCTGATCCGCAGCTGGAACACGCGCGGCTGGATCGAGGCGCCGCAGCGGGTCGGCGCCAAGATCGCGGCGCTGATCGGGGCGAAGCCGCACGAGGTGATCGTCGCCGATTCGACCTCGGTCAACCTGTTCAAGCTGATCGTCGCCGCCGCCGCGCTCGCGCCCGGCCGGCCGCAGCTCCTTTCCGAAGCCGGCAATTTCCACACCGACCTCCATATTGCCGGCGGCGCCGCCGAGCTTGCCGGCCTGCGCCTCGACATCGTCGAGCGCGATTCGATCGACGCGGCGATCGGGGCGGAGACCAACCTCCTCCTGCTCACCCACGTCCATTTCAAGGCCGGCTTCCGCTTCGACATGGCCGCGGTGACGGCGCAAGCGAAGGCGGCCGGCGCGCTGACCCTCTGGGACCTCAGCCACAGCGTCGGGGCGGTGCCGCTCCACCTCAATCGCGACGGGGCGGAGCTCGCGGTCGGCTGCGGCTACAAATATCTCAACGGCGGCCCCGGCGCGCCGGCCTTCCTCTACGTGGCGGACCATCTCCAGGAGCGATTGCTGTCGCCGCTGCGCGGCTGGATGGGCCATGCCGAACCGTTCGCCTTCACCGACGATTATCGGCCCGCGCCCGGCATCGACCGCTTCCTCGCCGGCACGCCGCCGATGCTCAGCCTCGCCGCGCTCGAGAGCGGGGTCGAGAGCTTCGCGGGCGCCGACATGGAGGCGCTCTGGGCGAAATCGATCGCCTTGTTCGACCTGTTCGCCGATCTCGTCGAGACCCATTGCCCCGAGCTCGTCTGCATCTCGCCGCGCGACCCGGAGCGGCGCGGCAGCCATATCAGCTTCCGCCACCCCCACGCCTTCGAGCTCTGCCAGGCGCTGATCGCCGACGGCGTGATCGGCGACTTCCGCGCTCCCGACGTGGTCCGCTTCGGCCTGACCCCGCTCTATCTCGGCTTTGTGGACATGTGGGAGGCCGCTCAGCGATTGCAAAAGCTGCTAAAAAGCGGCCGCTGGCGCGACCCGAAATTCGCTGTCCGCGGAAAGGTCACGTAAAATCCCCTTGTGTATTAGTATCGTAAGACACTATGGAGTGACGGTTCCAACCGAGAGGGGCCTTCCCAGATGAACACCCGAAACCTGTTGCTCGCCGCCTGCGCGGGCTTGACCATCGCCGCCGTTCCGGCCGCGGCGCAGACCGACGTGCCGCTGATTCCGCGCCAGAAGATTTTCGGCAACCCGACCCAGGTGGCGGGCCGCCTGTCGCCCGACGGCAAGTGGCTTTCCTGGATCGCGCCGCGCGACGGCGTCCTCAACATCTTCGTCGCGCCGGCAGGCGACCCGAAGGCGGCGCGGCCGCTCACGGCCGAGACCAAGCGACCGATCCGCCAATATTTCTGGTCGCCGGACAGCAAACAGATATTGTTCATCAACGACAAGGGCGGCGATGAGAATTTCCTGCTCTACGGCGTCGACGTCGTCTCCGGCGCGCAGCGCACGCTTACTCCGTTCGAGAAGACGCGGGTGCAGATCGTCGGCATCTCCAGCGAGGTCAGGGAGCGCATCCTCGTCGGCGTCAACAATCGCGATCCCAAATGGCACGACGTCCACAGCCTCGACCTCGCCAGCGGCAAGCTGACGCCGGTCATGATCAACACCGGCGGCTATCAGACCTTCCTCGCCGACGAGCAGCTCAACATCCGCGGCGCCACCAAGCCCACGCCCGACGGCGGCAGCGCCTTCTACCGGGTGACGAATGGCAAGGTCGAAGCCGAGCCGTTCGAAGTGGTGACGCTGGAGGACAGTCAGACGACCTTTCCGGCCGGCTTCACCACCGACGGCAAGACGCTCTACTGGATCGACTCGCGCGGCCGCGATACCGCCGCCCTGATCGCCCAGGATGTCGCCTCCGGACAGAAGACGATCGTCGCCCAGAACGACCGAGCCGATATCGGCGGGGCGATGGCGAGCCCGAAGACCGGGCGGGTCGAGGCCTATGCGGTCAATTACCTCAAGAATGAATGGGTGCCGGTCGGCGCCGCCGTCAAAGGCGATCTCGACTTCCTCAAGAGCAAGCTCAACGGCCAGATCAACGTCACTTCGCGCACCGACGCCGACGACAAATGGATCGTTTCGGTCGATCCGGTGACGGCGCCGTCGGCCGCCTATCTCTACGACCGCAAGAAGAAGACGCTGACCAAGCTCTACGTCAGCCGCCCCGAGCTCGAAGGCGCGCCGCTCGCCGCCATGCATCCGGTCGAGATCAAGACCCGCGACGGGCTCAACATGGTCTCCTACCTGACCCTGCCGCCGGGCACCGATCCGGACGGGGACGGCAAGCCGGACAAAGCGGTGCCGATGGTGCTCATGGTCCATGGCGGCCCCTGGGGCCGCGACAGCTACGGCTATGACGGCTATGCGCAATGGCTGGCCAATCGCGGCTATGCCGTGCTTTCTCCCAACTTCCGCGCCTCGACCGGCTTCGGCAAGAAGTTCATCTCCGCCGGCGACCTGCAATGGGGCCGCAAGATGCAGGACGATCTCGACGACGCCGTCGCCTGGGCCGTCGGGCGCGGCGTCACCAGCGCTGACAAGGTGGCGATCATGGGCGGCTCCTATGGCGGCTATGCCGTGCTGGCCGGCCTCGCTTTCACGCCGGACCGGTTCGCCTGCGGCGTCGACATCGTCGGCCCGTCCAACCTCAACACGCTGCTCGGCACGATCCCGCCTTATTGGGAAGCGCTGAAGGCGCAATTCTACAAGCGGATGGGCGACCCGAACACGCCGGAAGGCCTGGCTCTGCTCAAGGAGCGCTCGCCTTTGTACAGCGCCGACAAGATCCGCAGGCCGCTGCTGATCGGCCAGGGCGCCAACGACCCGCGCGTCAACGTCGCCGAATCGCAGCAGATCGTCGACGCGCTCAAGGCGAAGAACATCCCGGTCACCTATGTCGTCTTTCCCGACGAAGGCCACGGCTTCGCCCGGCCGCAGAACAATATCGCATTCAATGCGGTGGCCGAGAATTTCCTGGCGAGGTGCCTGGGCGGACGGGCGGAGCCGATCGGCGACGCGCTGAAGCCGTCGACGGCGCAGGTCCCGCACGGCGCCGAATATGCCCCGGGCCTGGCGGAGGCGCTGGCGGCGAAGTAGATTTGCCTCCCCATCGCCAGATGGGGAGGGGGACCAGGCGAAGCCTGGTGGAGGGGTGATCGAACGCAGGCCTGCGCCAGGTCACCCCTCCACCACCTTCGGCGGTCCCCTCCCCATGCTTCGCATAGCGAGGCAGCTAGGCTTCCACATCCTCCCAATCGTCGAAAATCTCACGCGGCACCGTCACTCCGTCGCGCTCGTCGTCCCAGATCATGTGCATCAGCCACCAGCGGCGGCCGTCGTTGAAGAGATGGGCGAGGTTCATCCCCCGCTTGAGCGGTTCCCCGCCGTCCGGGGCGGTTCGCGCCTCGTAGGCGGAGAAGATCTGGGCGACGTTGCCGAAGCGCACCGTGCGCCGCTCCGTCTCGACCTCGTAGAAATGTATGCCGGCGAGCAGCGCCTTCGCGTTCGCCTCATATTCGTCGCCCGAGAAGGACAAAGCGACCGGACGACCGGCCTCGTCGAGCCGAGTGCGCACCAGCCGCACGTCGGGGTGCTGGAGCCGCCGCGACAGCTCGAAATCCTGGCCTCCGGGCGGCCCGGAGATCGAGCTGTAGAGCGCCGTCATCAGCGCATCGATCGTCGCGAACTCGTCGGTCTCGTCGGCCATTCGTCCCTCCCCGGCGGCGGCGGCCACATTGCACAAAGGAGGGGGTTAAGCTATGGCCCGGGGACCGCCCTGGGTGCCCGTCCGCCGACGATGCGTCCGGGGCCGATTTTTTCAGTCCGTGGAGGACCTCCCCACCCATGTCCCGCCGCCGCCAGATCTACGAAGGCAAGGCCAAGATCCTTTACGAGGGCCCGGAGCCGGGCACGCTGATCCAGTATTTCAAGGACGACGCGACCGCCTTCAACGCCCAGAAGCGCGGCACCATCTCGGGCAAGGGCGTGCTCAACCACCGCATCTCGGAGCACATCTTCACCCTGCTCGGCCATATCGGCGTGCCGACCCATTTCATCCGCCGACTGAACATGCGCGAGCAGCTGATCCGCCAGGTCGAGATCATCCCGATCGAGGTGGTGGTGCGCAACGTCGCCGCCGGCACCATCTCGACGCGGCTCGGGATCGAGGAGGGGACCCAGCTCCCCCGAACGATTATCGAATATTATTACAAGGACGACGCACTCGGCGATCCGATGATCGCGGACGAGCATATCGCCGCCTTCAGCTGGGCGACCCAGGACGAGATGACCGAGATCGCCGACTATGCGATCCGGGTGAACGACTTCCTCTGCGGCCTGTTCGCGGCGATCGGCATTCGCCTGGTCGACTTCAAGCTGGAATTCGGGCGGCTGTGGGAGAACGACTTCTCGCGCATCATCCTGGCCGACGAGATCAGCCCCGACGGCTGCCGATTGTGGGACATGAAGACCAGCGAGAAGCTCGACAAGGATCGCTTCCGCCTCAACCTCGGCGGCGAAGCCGAGGCTTATCAGGAAATCGCGCGCCGGCTCGGGCTGCTG
>DASUVK010000045.1:0-73711 GCA_036378975.1 Allosphingosinicella sp.
TGAACGCGCTTCTTAAAGGAGACTACGAGTTCTATAAACCTGGAGACGAACCGCTTGTACTTCCTGTGTATCAGGTTGATGGAACTATAAAGCAGTCCCCGTTGATTCACGTGCGCGTACTCGCCCTCTTATACGGCATGCACCGTCACGCGACAGATGATAATGATCGTTATCTTACGATGAGCTCTCTGATTTCGTACTTCGGAACCATGTCCACGTCTGAGGTGGCGATTCAACGGTCGGTGGAGTTTCTGCTAGCAGGCGGGCTTGTGGAGCCGTACGACCTGTCGAAGAAGGATTACTCAGACGATCAAAAGATAGCGATTTCGCAGAGCGGTCTTAGCCACCTCGACATGGCTGTATATAACCCCGTATTCTTCGAACAGATGGCGCTCACGACGAGAATACCAGATTCCGAGGCTGCGGCGAGAATTCGTGGAGCTTATCACTCGAAGAAGGCTTTCAATGCTCGTTTGGAGGAAGTGCGGAGAGCGTTTTGTGAATACCTCCTCGACGAGGATGCGCGCCATTGCAGCGTGCCCGTTACGCCTGAATATCGCCTACAGGTTGATTTGGCCGCCGAGCTTCGAAACCGGTGGATCGGAGCCGCCGCCTCTTCGACTGAGATGCTTAAGTTGCCGGAGAAAGCGGCGGAAGGTGTACGGGGAACGGTCGAGCGATTTGACCAAACGCGCGGGTTTGGCTTCGTCGACATTCCATCGCTAAGAGACACTGCCTTCTTGCATGCTAGCGTCCTCGAGCGCGACGGCTTGGAGGAAGTCCACGACGGAGATGACATCATCTGTGATGTATCGCGTAATGAGAAGGGGCTTACAATCTCTCGGGTGTTAGAGGTGAGCAAATCTGAAGGGCCTGTCCTATCCGCGACCGTTGTGAAGCTTTTTGACGAGCGGGGGTACGGATTTGTTCATGTCGAGGAGACGGGGGTTGATGCCTTCTTTCACTACCACCTGCTCTCTGCAAGTCAGAAGAGAGATTTGTTCGAAGGAAAAGAATTATCTGTCGATGTAGTGACTGACAAGCAGGGTCGCTCCCAGGTAAGGAAGATCAAGGGGTAAGCCGCCGTAGAGAGTTAAGGTGGCGGTCGCTTTTAAACCCTCTCATTGCTAGGAGGATGGGTGAGGCGTAGCGGGCGGCAGCAGGCGTGGCGTAGGAGAAAACACTCCGGTCCGCATCCCCATCACCCAGCCGTCTCCCACTAAGGGGAGGGAGAGCAGGCCTCTATTGGTCGAGGAACGACCGCATCTTCCTTGACCGGCTCGGATGCTTCAGCTTCCGAAGCGCCTTCGCCTCGATCTGCCGGATCCTCTCGCGGATGACGGAGAATTGCTGCCCCACCTCCCCCGAGCCTGTGGCCTTCATCCCAATCCCGAAGCGCATCTCAGCCCCTACGCCGCGCAGAGACCCGCCTCGGTTCCCGCCGCGCTCCGAGCCTTCGCGCCAACCTGGGGAGGGGTGCTTCTGCACGGTCACTTTCAGTGACCGTCTTTGGCCGCTTTCCGCCTCTGGGTGAGCAAAGGCTCTTCCGCGGCCCGGAGGCAAGGGAGGCCGGCTCAAATCCGGCATGCGGCCGGGAGTCGCCCGCGCGACCTGGAGGCCGGCTGCGCTCGCGGGCCTGCGTCCACCGTTGGCGCGACGTCAGCGCCGGCTGAAGACGACGATCGCTCGACTGCCGGCCAAGGCCTTCCCGGCGGCTTCACGCAGAATCGGGTCGTCCAGGGACTCCAGCGGGACGCTCAGACGCCCGATCTCCCTCACCTCGCCGCGGCACCACCGGCAATCCGAGAGCGCGGCCATCGCTCCGGCGGCGGCCTCCTCCGGGGAGGCTGCGGGAACCAGCACGATCAAATGATGCCGCTCACCCGCCGGATACTCGCATCCGTTCGCGGCCTCCGCGTCGATCGACAAGGCGAACACAGCAGCCGTCACGGGCGCTCGGTCCCTTCAACACCCGCTACGGTCGAGGACGATTGCAGCTTCCGGCTCCGGCTCGGATGCTTCGGCTTCCGCCGCGCCTTTCGCCTCGATCTGCCGGATGCGCTCGCGGGTCACCGGGAATTGCTGCTGCCTCCTCGGGCCTGGGGCCGGCGTTCATGCCGCCGCCGAAGTGCCTGTGCTTCCCTCCGCCGCCCGGTCGAGCCGCTCGCTCAGCCACATCCTGATCAGCGCCTCGCGCGTGACGCCTCTCCGCGCCGCTGCCGCATCGAGCTTCGCCGCCATCCGCTGGGTCAGATCCAGGTCGACCCGCTCGATCCCCTCGCCGGGGCGCCTCGCCAACGTCCAGTCGATATAGTCGCCCATGTCCTCGCCCTCGTCGAAGCGGCGGTCGAACTCCTCAGCGCTGATCGTCTTGGGCATGATAGGCTCTTTCTTCCTTCGGCCGGGCCCTGCGGACCGAGATGATCCGGATCGCGTCGTCGCGATACGTGACGACGGCCGACCAGAGCTTCCCGGCGATCATCCCGACCACCATCCAACGCTCCTCGTCGGGCGAGCCGGTGGGACCGGTAGCCCGCCGCTCGTCCCGCCAGAGCGCCTGCGCCGCCTCGAAATCGATCCCGTGCTTGGCGAGGTTCGCCGCGCTCTTCTCGGGGTCGAACTCGAAGGCAATGCTCGCCCCTTCCATACCATTCTCCAGATATGGAAACTATGCCTGCCGCACGGATCACGGCCGCGCCCCTGGCAGCAACATGACCGGAGGAACCGGGCGGTGCAAGGTTCGACGGCTGCCAAGCTCCTGAAATGCAAAGATAGTATTCGCCCGAAGCGGAGTCTGAATGTCCGGCGATCGACAGCTCGCGGAAACGCCGTCAGCCGGCCGAGCCCCTTTGCGGCTTTGCGTGAGACATATCTCCCACGCCTCTGCGCGCCCGGAAGCTTCAGGATGGCCTCACACGAAGCCGCAAAGCCGCGAAGAGGAAGGTGGATCCCGGCTTCCGCCGGGATGACCACTGGCTGAGGTGGGGGACGATTATCGGTAACTGTCCCCTACACCGTCCCGCTACCTCCGCGAGCCTGTCGTCGGTGGTCATCCCGATCCCGAAGCGCATTCTCAGCCCCTGCGCCGCGAAGAGACCTGCCTGGTTCCCGCCGCGCTCCGCGCCTCCGCGCGAACCCGGTCTGGCTGCCTGCGGGCGGCCGCTTGCAGGGACCGCCTTCGCGCCTTTCGACAATCGCCCGTCCCGGCTTCACCGCCTCGTCATGCTCGACATCGGGCCGGCCGTCGGCCCCGGACGCCGCGGCCCTGCCCTCCGGCCGGCGCCGACAGGCTTCGGCCCGGAGCGCCGCGCCGGCCGGCGCCGCGCCGGGAATCGCGCCGCGGCGGTCGGCGTCGCGGCGGCGGCGGCGCCGCAACAGCCTTTCCGCGCTCCTAACGCGGCGTAAACCGGGTTTTTACGGCATTGATATAGGTGGGGGGCCTAGAGCGGCGGATGAGCAGCATATGGGAGGGCCGCACGTGGCATCAGCATCGGTCGAGATTGCCGGCGGGCCGCCAACCGGGGCGCTGCTGCTGGCGCGCCTCGCCGACCATGGCAGCGCCGCCCATCCTTATGCCAGCGGGCCGCATCTGGCGGCGGCGCCGGCGGCCGGGCGCGACCTCGCCGACCTCGTCCATTATCTGTGCGTCCTCCACGGCCGCTATCCCGGCCTCGTCGACCATGCCGCGGCCCGGGTGGTCGAGCCGGAAGCGCGCGCCTGGCTGAGCCAGGCCGCCTACGTCTTCGCCGGCGAGCGCGCCTATCTCGCCCGCCTGGCGGTCGCCGCCGGGCCGGTGCCGTCGACCCCGGGCTCGGCCGGCAGCGACGCCGCCATGCTCGGCCAGCGCCACGCCATGGAGACGCTGGCCGGCTCGGAGCGGCGCGGCTGCGCGCTCGGCGCGGCGATGGCGCTGGTGCTCGACTGGGCGGCGGTGCGCCGCTGCCTCGACGCCGCCGCCGGGCGCTTCGGAATCGACTCCCCGCTCTATCCCGGCGCCGGCCGCGACGCCGTCGCCGCGCTCGCCGACGCCTATGCCGCCGCCGCCCCGGTCCAGCGCGCCTTGCTGTTCGGCGCCGAGCAGATCCTGGTCCAGCATCACGGCCTGTGGGACCTGCTCGAGGCCCGCCGCGAGGCCCGCGCCGCCGCCTGACTTGCCCTCGCCGGGCCCCTCCCCTATCCGCGGCGGATGCGCTTCGAAGGCACCGCCGCTTATGTCGCGACCGACGACCTCAAGGTCGCGGTCGACGCCGCCGTCACCCTCAGGCGGCCGCTGCTGGTCAAGGGCGAGCCCGGCACCGGCAAGACCGTCCTCGCCCGCGAGATCGCCGCCGCTTTGGGCGCGCCCTTGATCGAATGGCACGTCAAGTCGACCACCAAGGCCCACCAGGGCCTCTACGAATATGACGCGGTGGCGCGGCTGCGCGACGGCCAGCTCGGCGATCCGCGAGTCCACGACATTTCCAACTACATACGCCGCGGCAAATTGTGGGAGGCGTTCACCTCGCCCCAGCTGCCGGTGCTGCTGATCGACGAGATCGACAAGGCCGACATCGAATTTCCCAACGACCTCCTCCAGGAATTGGACCGGATGGAGTTCCACGTCTACGAGACCCGGGAGACGATCGCCGCCGCCGAGCGACCGATCGTGGTGATCACCTCGAACAACGAGAAGGAGCTGCCCGACGCCTTCCTGCGCCGCTGCTTCTTCCACTATATAAAATTCCCCGACCGCGACACCATGCAGGCGATCATCGACGTCCATTTCCCCGGCATCCAGAAGCTGCTGGTCGCCAAGGCGATGGACATTTTCTACCAGGTCCGCGAGGTGCCCGGGCTCAAGAAGAAGCCGTCGACCAGCGAGCTGATCGACTGGCTGAAGCTGCTGCTCCACGAAGATCTGCCGCTCGAAATATTGCAGTCGCGCGACCCTTCCAAAGCTATCCCGCCGCTGCACGGCGCGCTGCTCAAGAACGAGCAGGACGTGATGCTGTTCGAACGGCTGGCGTTCATGAGCCGGCGCCCGGGCGCCTAAATCGCGCCGAAGGCGTCCCAGCCGACGAGCAGCAGCGGGACGGGGGCGACGGCGCGCCTGACGGCCCCATTGCCCAACCCCCGGCAGGATGTCATGCTGTTGAGGAGCGGCGCCTTCCCGGCGGGGCGCCGGGGAGGACAGGATGGGACCCAGGCTCTGGCTCGCCGCGCTCTCGGCTCTGGCCGCCGCCCCTGCGGCTTCGGCGCCGGTCGAGGCGCCCCCAGCGGGGTGGGTGGCCATCACCGGCGCGCTCAAGCATGAGGCGACGGGCGTGACCCTGCCCGACAGCCTCGGCGGCATGGTCCGGATCGTCTCCTCGTCGCGCGGCGTGATGGCGATGTACATGCCGAAGAATCTGAACGAGATGCTGGCCGGCAAGGTGGCGCTGGTCGGCGTCGACAAGTTCGACCGCGGCCGGCCCGATTTCGCGACGATGCGGGAAGACGCGCGCGGCGCCTTCCACGAGACCGGGGTGCCGGTGGTGATCGAGGAGTCGACCTTCGCCTGGCCCGGCCATCCGCAAGCGGCGACCTTTCACGGCCGCTACGTCGTCGGCCCCTATCGCAAGGATTATTGGCGGGCCCACGACCAGGGCTGGGAGGTCAACGCCATCGTCACCACCCCGCGCCGCGACGAGAAACTGACCGAGAAGCTGTCGAAGGCCGTCGCCGCCGACGTGTTCGGCGGCGCCACGCTGACTGACGCCGACGCCCCCTAGGGAAGCCAGGCCTGGATAACGGGGACCTGGGCGGGAGCGCCTAGAGCCGCATCGCCTCGTCGCGATAGGCGAGCTCGAAATTGCCCCAGCGGCGGCCGCCTACGTAGAGCGGCACGAACACGTTCTTGACCGGCAGATAGCGGCCCTGCCCCAGGTCCATAGAATACGTGGCCAGCATCGCCTCTTTCTCGCTCTCGATCGCCCGGCGGGTGACGTCGTCGATGAAGTTGCGGCGGTTGCGGCAATATTTGGCGTTCCACGCCGGATCGTCGCTCTGCGGCTGCGAGCGCTTGGAAATATGGGTGGGCAGATAGCCGTTAATATCGGTGATGGCGCAGGCGATCAGCCGCGGTTCGCGCGCCATCAGCTTGTCGAGGACGGGGCGGACATGGCGATCGGCGAAGTCGCAGAAACGGGTTTCGTACTGCACCGGATTAGTATTGGGCATCGCCACGTAGCGTGTGTCGAAGACGTCGTCCTCGATAGTCTCGCGCCGGGCGATGCCGGCCTCGATGATGTCGCGTATCTCACGCATCCCGGCCTGGGCGAATTCGATGAACGGGGTGTCGTCGATCCGCACCCCCGAGCTCGCCAGCCGGTCGAGCATCTCGTTGGACAGAGTCTCGAGCTTGGTCAGGCGCCCATGGACCTGGAGCAATTGGCCGCCATTGTCGCGGGCGTCGGCGGCAAAGCTCGACAGGCCCGATTTGACCGAGTCGACGCTCTGCTGGATCTGGCTGGTCGACTGGGCGATGCCGTCGGTCTGGCGGTCGACCAGGGCGACGATGTCGGCTACCTGGCGGACCGTCTCGGTGATGGTCGCGAAGCCGCTGCGCGCCACCCGGCTGCGGCCGACCCCGGTCTCGATTTCGGACGTGACCGCCTCCGCCTCGCGGGTCAGCGAAGCGATAGTGCCGGTAATCTCGCTGGTGGCGGTGCGGGTTTCCTGGGCGAGCTTCTTCACTTCGGCGGCGACGACCGCGAACGAGCGCCCCGCCTCCCCCGCGCGCGCCGCTTCGATGGTGGCGTTCAAGGCCAGCATGTTGGTCCGGTAGGCGATCCGCTCGATGCTCGAAGAGACGTTCTGGACCCGGCTCATCGCCTCGGCGAAGCCGGTCATCCGCTCGCCCAGCTGGACGACGAGGTCGGTCAAGCCGCTGAAGATGCCGATTGTGTCCTCGATCGCGGCGCGCCCTTCCGACAGGCGCTCGCGCGCCTGCTCGGCGAGAATGCGCGCCTCGTCGGTCGATTCGGCGACGCGGGCCTGGTCGAGCAGCAACCGGCTGGTCACTTCCTCGAGCGAATCGAGGGTGCGAAGGTTGGACGAGATGCGCTCCGAGACGCCGGCGACATAGCCCGACACGTCGCTGCATTCGATTGCCAGCGCGCCGCAATTGCGGGCGACGATATTGACCGCATTGCCGTCGGGTGCCTCTGCCGCTGAACTCGCCACGTGCCGCCCCTGCCCTTGTTGCGGCAATGAGGGCTAGGGGAAAAGTGTTGAGAGGCCGTTAACCACACACGGTCGATGCCTTGCCGACAGGACCACCGCGATGGCCAAGTCGTCCAATCAAGGGCTTGACAGGGCAGTGTTATTCAGTAGATTTAGTATATCAAGGAGCTTGGACATGCCCCAACTCGATTTCCCCGATCAAATTTCACATACGCCGGTTTTCCTCATTCCCTATTTTAAGCATGACCCTGACCGGGAATCAAATACTGATGCGCAGTTCCTTAGCGTAGGGTGGTCGCAATGGAACGACAATGAGGTTTCCGCCAAGGTAGTGCGTTATGCAAAATCGGGCAGGTGGTCACGACAGTCGGAGGAGTTGCCGGTTTCACGACTGGTCGATCTGACGATCCTTACGGCTCTCGCATATGGCCGAGGCGCCGAGTTCACGACCCTCGACGGAGGCATGCTGCAGAACCAAAAGGCTCCGATTGATGTCGCTTTCGGCTCGAAACGGCACCGCCAGTGGCTGGCGGACACGCTCCGAGACGACAAAACCCTGCGCAAGCGGCTGAGCAAGCTTCACCAAGTTCTGAATGAGATTGCCGCGAAAGGCCTCCTCTAGCGCCTTTGTCTCCTCTCAGGAATTGCTTGCAAATAGACACAGGTGTCCATACATGAACAGCGATCAATTCAGGAGACACCTGGCCAAGCTGGGCTGCACCTTCGAACCGGGACGCGGCGGTCACCTCGTCGTCAGGAATGGCGACAAGGTGAGCTCTCTTCCGCAGCATGGTGGTGCGAAGCAGCTGGGCACCGGGCTCATCCGGAGGATCGAAAAGGACCTCGGGCTAAGGTAACGGGCAGCATGTACAATTATCCGGTTGAACTGATTCCGGACGATAACGGCACGATCCTGGTCACCTTCGCCGATCTGCCCGGCGCCACGTTCGGCGATGATGAGCAGGATGCATTGGCCCGCGCGGCCGACGCCCTCGAAACCATTCTTATCGGGTTGATATGCGGCCGGGAGGACGTTCCCCGGCCTAGCGCGGCGAACGGCCGCCGAACCGTTGCTCCGTCGCTCCTGGGTTCGCTCAAGCTCGCGGTCTACGAGGCCATGCGGGCGCGCGGCTGGCGCAAGGCCGATCTGGCCCGGGCCATGGGTCTCAATCCCCGCCAAATCGACCGCCTCCTGGATCTGCGCCACGCCTCCACCGTGGCCCAAATGGAACAGGCTCTGACCGCTTGCGGGAAACGCGTCGAGGTCGCCACGCTCGATCGCGCGGCCTAATGTTCTTCTCCTTCGTCGACGAGCTTCGCGCCGCGGGGATCCCCGCCTCGATGAAGGAGCATCTGGTGCTGCTCGAGGCGCTCGACGCCGACATCATCGGCGCCAGCCCGGAGCAATTCTACTTCCTCGCCCGGGCCACGTTCGTGAAGGACGAAGGCCTGCTCGACCGCTTCGACCAGGTGTTCGGCAAGGTCTTCAGGGGGCTCGAGGCCGAATATGGCACCGACTCTGTGCCGGTGCCGGAGGAATGGCTGAAGAAGGTCGCCGAGCTCTACCTCAGCGAGGAGGAGATGGCGAAGATCCGCTCGCTCGGCTCCTGGGAGGAAATCATGGAGGCGCTCAGGCAGCGGCTCGAGGAGCAGAAGGAGCGCCACCAGGGCGGCAGCAAATGGATCGGCACCGCCGGCACCTCCCCCTTCGGCGCCTACGGCTACAATCCGGAAGGCATTCGAATCGGCCAGGAAGGCGGCCGCAACCGAAGCGCGATCAAGGTCTGGGACAAACGCGAGTTCCGCAACCTCGACAGCGATGTCGAGCTCGGCACCCGCAACATCAAGGTCGCTCTGCGACGCCTGCGGCGCTTCGCCCGCGAAGGCGCCGCCGACGAGCTCGACCTCGATGAAACGATCGACGGCACCGCCCGCAAGGGCTGGCTCGACATCCACATGCGCCCGGAGCGGCACAATGCGGTCAAGCTTCTGCTGCTGCTCGACGTCGGCGGATCGATGGATCCGCACGTCAAGGTCTGCGAGGAGCTGTTTTCCGCCGCCCACAGCGAGTTCAAGAATCTCGAATTCTTCTATTTCCACAATTGCCCCTATGAGAGCTTGTGGAAGGACAATCGCCGCCGCTTCGCCGAGCGCACCCCGACCTGGGACGTGCTCCACAAATTCGGCCACGACTGGAAGATCGTGTTCGTCGGCGACGCCTCGATGAGCCCCTACGAGGTCACCCATCCCGGCGGCTCGGTCGAACATTATAACGAGGAAGCCGGCGCGGTGTGGATGCAACGTCTCGCCACCACCTATCCGAGCGCGGTGTGGCTCAACCCGACGCCGGAGCAATATTGGGGCTACAGCCAGTCGACCCAGATCCTGCGGCAATTGATGCAGGAGCGCATGTACCCGCTGACGCTGGCCGGGCTGGACGACGCGATGCGGACCCTGAGCAGGAAAGTGTGACGCGGCGGGCTAATCGCGCCTCCGTGCGGGTAGACCGTTGCGCAGGATCGATTCAGCCTAATTCCCGAAAGCCTTGCGGGCGAGCGCCGGCACCTCGGGGTCCGGCTCCGGCGGCTTGGGCGGGCACGCCGCTTCCAGCGCCTCGGCGACCGCCGTCAGCGCCGCGATCCGGGCCGCCTTCTTGTTGTTGCCGTCGATCGCCTGCCACGGCGCCCAGCGCGTGTCGGTACGCTCGAGCATGGCGTGGGCCGCGGCGAAATAATCGTCGCGGCGAGCGCGGCTGCGGAAATCCTCGGCGGTCACCTTCCAGCGTTTCCACGGATGGTCGAGCCGCGCCTTCAGCCGCGCGTCCTGGGTTTCCTGGGTGACGTGGAAGAACAGCTTGACGATCGTCGTGCCGTCATAGGCCTGCTGGGCCTCGAACTCGTTGATCTCGTCATAGCCGCGCCGCCATTCGGCTTCGGCCGCGAGGCCCTCGACCCGCTCGACGAGGACTCGGCCGTACCAGCTGCGGTCAAACACCGCGACCTGGCCGGCGCCGGGCAGCTTGCTCCAGAAGCGCCAGAGGAAGTGGCGGGCTTTCTCCGCCGCGGTGGGCGCGGCGATCGACCAGACCCGATAGGCGCGCGGGTCCCATTCGGCGGTCATGCGCTTGATCGCCCCGCCCTTCCCGGCCGCGTCCCAGCCCTCGCAGACGACGATGGCGCGCTTCTTGTGGACGATGTGGGCGACGAGGATGCGCGACAGCCGCTCCTGCAGCGCGGCGAGGTCGTCGGCATAATTGCCGCGATATTTGGCGCCGGTTTCGTAGTCGGAAAGGTCGATCGTCACGGCGCTCCTCAATTCCTCCCCGAGATTGCTCGGGGAGGGGGATCATGCGAAGCATGGTGGAGGGGTTCTTCGGGCTCGGCAAGGCCCCTCCACCGCGCTTCGCGCGGTCCCCCTCCCCTGCAAATGCAGGGGAGGAATTTATTCCGGCGCCACCACCTTTGCCGGGTCCTTCTTCGCCCCGGCGCCGGCCGGCTCGACGATGCGGATGTTGAGCTCCCTCAATTGCCTCGAGCTCACTTCGGAAGGCGCGCCCATCATCAGATCCTCGGCGCGCTGGTTCATCGGGAAGAGCACGACTTCGCGGATGTTGGGCTCGCCGGCGAGCAGCATGACGATGCGGTCGATGCCGGGCGCCGAGCCGCCATGGGGCGGGGCGCCATATTTGAAGGCGTTGATCATGCCCGAAAAGTCGCGGTCGACGTCCGCCTGCGAATAGCCGGCGATCTCGAACGCCTTGTACATGATATCGGGGCGGTGGTTGCGGATCGCGCCCGACGACAATTCGACGCCGTTGCAGACGATGTCATACTGGTAGGCGAGGATGTCGAGCGGGTCCTTGGTCTCCAGCGCTTCCAGCTCGCCCTGGGGCATCGAGAAGGGGTTGTGGCTGAAGTCGACCTTCTTCGTCTCCTCGTCATATTCGTACATCGGGAAATCGACGATCCAGCAGAAGCGGAACTCATCCTCGGCGATGAGGTCGAGCTGCTCGGCGACGCGGGTGCGGGCGGCGCCGGCGAGCCTGGCCGCCTGCGCTTCCTTGCCGGCGGCGAAGAAAATGCCGTCGTCGGGGCCGAGGCCGAGCTCGGCGACCAGCCTGCGGGTCGCTTCCTCGCCGTGATTCTTGGCGATCGGGCCGCCCGGCTCGCCCCCTTTCTGGGTGATGTAGCCGAGGCCGGCATGGCCTTCGGAGCGGGCCCAGTCGTTCATGTCGTCGAAGAATTTGCGGCTCTTGTCGGCGGTGCCGGGCGCCGGGATGGCACGGACGACGCCGCCGCCCTCGACGATGCGGGCGAACAGGCCGAAGCCCGAGCCGCGGAAATGTTCGGAGACGTCGCTTATCTCCACCGGGTTGCGCAGGTCCGGCTTGTCCGAGCCGTATTTGAGCATCGCCTCCTTGTAAGGGATCCGCGGGAATTCGCCGGCGGGCGTCACCGTCCGGCCGTCGGCGAACTCCTCGAACACGCCCGACAGCACCGGCTCGATCGCCTGGAAGACGTCCTCCTGGGTGACGAAGCTCATCTCGAAGTCGAGCTGGTAGAATTCGCCCGGGCTGCGATCGGCGCGGGCGTCCTCGTCGCGGAAGCAGGGGGCGATCTGGAAATAGCGGTCGAAGCTGGCGACCATGATCAATTGCTTGAACATCTGCGGCGCCTGCGGAAGCGCGTAGAATTTGCCGGGATGGACCCGGCTGGGCACCAGATAATCGCGCGCGCCCTCGGGGCTGGACGCGGTAAGGATCGGCGTCTGAAACTCGGTGAAGCCGGCATCGACCATCCGCCGGCGGATCGACGAGATCACCTGGCTCCTGAGCACGATGTTCCTGTGGAGCCGCTCGCGGCGCAGGTCTAGATAGCGGTATTTGAGCCTAATCTCCTCCGGATAGTCCTGCTCGCCGAACACGGGCAGCGGCAGCTCGGCCGCCGCCGACAACACAGTCACCGCTTCGGCGTGAATCTCGATCTGGCCGGTGGGCAGGTTCGGATTGACGGCATCGGCGGCGCGGCGGACCACCTTGCCGTCGACCGTCACCACCGATTCGACCCGCACCGCTTCCAGCGGCTTGAACGCAGGATCGTCGACGTCGGTGACGATCTGGGTGATCCCGAAATGGTCGCGCAGGTCGACGAACAGCAGGTTGCCGTGATCGCGCTTCCTGTGCACCCAGCCCGACAGTCGCACCTCGTCGCCGACCTCGCTGTCGCGCAGGGCTCCGCAATTATGGCTACGATAGGCGTGCATCGGGGATCGCTTTCAAGGCGGTAAAGTTCGGGAAAAGAACGTGGGCGAGCGCTTCGCGTCAGCGAACGCGCTTTGTCAAGCTGCAAGGCCGGGTCACGGACTTATGCCGCTCGGGCACGTCGGGCACGGCGTGCGTGGCGCGAAGCCGTTGGCGCGGCCCCGGTGCCTGTCGATGAAGCGCTTAGGGCCCCGGAGAGGGGGTAACAACGGCGCTGCCCTGCACCCGTCGGCCATAGGCGTCCCAGGCCGTGGCGAGGAAGCTCAGAGGCTCGTTCTGTACCGTGCGCGTCACCTCGCCCACGATCGGGCCGCCGACGCCGGGTCGAGTTTCGTCGAGCAGCACGCCTGCCGCTCCCTGCAGCCGGGCCCGTTTGCAGGATGGGCCAGCCCTCAGGGACAAGGTGATCGTGGCGCCCGGCTCGGGTGCGGAATCGTTCGCCTCGAACAGCTCGATCTCGCAGCGCCCGGGGGCGACGAAGACGAAGCCGACATTGCGCCCCGGCGCATTGGCCGATGGCGGATCGCCCCTGTCGACGATCGTCATTGCCCAGCGCCGTCCGTGATCGATCTGCGAGGGACTCCGCGGCGGAGAGAAGTAGATTCTGCTGCGAGTGTTGTCGTTCGTGTCGTCTTCCCCCGGCGGTCCCCCGAAATCGTAAGCGAAGGTTGGAGCGGACGGCTCCGAGGGGCTGTCCACATTGGCCCTTGTCCAAGCCTGGTTGTCGCCGGTCACCTCCAATCCGCCCGGCACACGGCTGATGACGATGTCCCAGGAGAAAGGGTTATCGTAAATGCCAGGACCCGGCGCGTGCCTGGTGACATAATAGTCACTTTCGCCTTCCCAGCGAATGGCGTCGCCTGATCTTACCAGCGTCGGTGGTCCGGGAATAGGCACCTCGACGAATGGCAGTTCTTTCGGCGGGCAGCTTCCTGCGGACAAGGTGAGCGCAACTATGACCAGTCCTATCACAGTGCGCGTCATATATTCCCCCTCGGATGAGAATTTCGGGCGCTTGTAGAAATTATACCTTTTGTGATTTGCTGTCTACGGTGACCCAGGCGACGCGACGACCAGCCGGCCCGGGTCGTGCGAATGCGTCGGCCCGCGTCGCCACAGAAAAATCGCGGCGCGGAACGCCGCGGCCCCGAACGCGCTTTGTCAAGCCGTGAGGCCGCCGCTATGAGCCCACGCGATGCAGATCCATCCGCTGATTACCGATTCCGATTCGCTTAAGTCCCTGTGCGAGCGTCTGGCCCGGTCGCCCTTCGTCGCCGTCGACACCGAATTCATGCGCGAGAACACCTACTGGCCGGACCTGTGCCTGATCCAGATCGGCGACGTCGACGAGGCCGCCGCCATCGATCCCAAGGCGGACGGGCTCGACATGATGCCCCTGCTCGACCTGCTGGTCGACAATGAGGACGTGCTCAAGGTCTTCCATGCCGGCAGCCAGGACATCGAGATCATCTACAACATCACCGGCAAGACGCCGCATCCGCTGTTCGACACCCAGATCGCGGCGATGGCGCTGGGGCTCGGCGAGCAGGTCGGCTATTCGAACCTGGTCGAGAGCCTGGTCGGCAAGAGCCTCGACAAGGGCGCGCGCTTCACCGACTGGGGCCGCCGGCCGCTCGACCGGCGCCAGATCGACTATGCGATCGGCGACGTCACCCATCTCGCCGGCCTGTTCCCGAAAATGCTGGAGCGGCTGCGGCGGACCGGGCGCGGCGAGTGGCTCGACGAGGAGATGGAGCGGCTCGCCGACCCCGCCAATTACGAGAACGACCCCGCTCTGGCCTGGAAGAGGATCCGCATCTCGAGCCGCAAGCCCGAAGTGCTCGGCCGACTGAAGGCGCTCGCCGCGTGGCGCGAGCAGGAGGCGCGGGGCAAGAATCTGCCGCGCGGGCGGATCATGAAGGACGAGACGATCGCCGACGTCGCCGCCCATCCGCCGGCGAGCCAGGAGGCGCTGGCGCGGGTGCGGGGCCTGTCGCCCGCCTGGGCCGGCAACGAGATCGGCGCGCGGCTAATGGCGGCGCTCGCGGCGGCCGAGCCGATGCCGGCGGAGGAGCTGCCGGCGCGCGAGGATCGCGGCCCCGGCCTCGGCAAGGAGGGAGCGCTGGTCGCCGACCTGTTGAAGCTGCTCCTCAAGATCCGTTCGCGCGACAGCAACGTCGCGGCGCGGCTGATCGCCCGGACCGAAGAATTGGAGCTGCTCGCCGCCGGCCGGCGCGACGGGCTGGCGATCCTCGAAGGCTGGCGGTTCGAACAGTTCGGCCGCGACGCGCTTGACCTGGTCGAGGGCCGCCTCGCCTTCGGGGTCAAGGGGGGCAAGCTGGTGATGACCCATACGGAGGTCGGCCAATGACGAGGCTGATAGGAGGAGCGCTGCTGATGGCGATGACGGGTTGCGCGAACCTGCCGCCGCCGAACGCCGAGGAGGTTCCGGTCCGGGGCGATAGCGGCCGCAAATGCGATGCTTCCAAAGCGCAGGGGCTGGTGGGGCGCAAGGCCAGCCAGGAGCTCGGCGAGGCGGCGCTGCGGCTCAGCGGCGCCGGCGCGCTGCGCTGGATTCCCGAAGGCGGAATCGTGACCATGGATTTCCGCGAGGACCGGTTGAACCTCCGGCTCGACGGGCAGAACAAGGTCGTCGCGATCAGCTGCGGATGACGTCGAGACCGCCCCTCTCCCGCCCTTTCACGGGAGAGGGGCGTCGAGCGGTCCGGACGCTAGGCGGTTCGGAACTCTGCCTTGCACCCCAGCGCCGACGCCAGCTTCCTCAGGCGGCGGTCGACGGTCTCGCCGTAGAGCGCTTCCTCGTCCTGCGGCAGGACGAGGCGGATGACGTCGCCGTCTCGCTCGAGGCGGCTGCGCTCCAGGCTGGAGGCCAACCCGCCGCTGAGACGCTGGCCGAGCCGCATCGCCAGCCCCCAGCGTGCGGCGCATTCCAGCTGGTCGCGGTTGCAGAGCTCGGCGACCCTCTGGTCCGGAAAGTCGCGGCCGCCGCCGAAGTTGGAGAAAAGCGCCTGCGCCATCATCACCCGGCCGCAGACGTCGATTCCCACCCAATTGCCGTGCAGCGCCATCTCGACGCCGCGCTCCGCCCGGAAATCCGGATGCGCCTGCCAAGCGACGTCGGCGAGCAGGCAGGCGGCGAGGCGAAGGCGGGCCATGGCCGGGCCGTCGGCGAAAATGGGCGAAATCCAGCGGTCGAGCAAATCGCCATGCTCGCCGAAACGGCTGAGACCACGGCCCGCGTCGCGCGCCGCTTCGATCAAAGGGTCCTTCGTCCGCTCGTTCGGCGGCAGCTCGTGATAGAGCAGCCCTTCGCGGATGCCGAAGCTGGAGACGATAAGCTCGCTCGGACCGACCGCCTCGACCAAAGCGGAGAGGATCAGATTGGCGTTGGGCAATGTCGGGATGCGCAAGGCGGTCAGCATCGGCATGCTCTTCGGATCGGCGCGGTTGAGCGAGGCGATCAGCTTCCTCAGCTCGGCCGGCCGGCCGGGCGGCATCCGGTAATGATGGGTGATCGGCAGCGGATAGTCGCGCGAAATGATGTCGAGCCTCGCCAACGTGCGCCACGATCCGCCGACCATGTAGAGCGGTCGGCCCCGGCCACGCCGGCCGAGGCCCGATTGCTCGAGGGCGGCGGCGAGGCCGCGGCGCAGCTTCTTCTCGGCCGCGGCGTCGGGGTTGCCGATTCGCAGCACCCCGAAGGGCAAAGAGATGCTGGAGTGAACGGCGGCGACGCTCACGTCGGCCAGTTCGAGGCTGCCGCCGCCAAGATCGCCGACCAGTCCGTCGGCGTCGGGGAAACCGGACAGCACGCCTTCCCCGGCCAGCTCGCCTTCCTTTTCGCCGGAAATGACCTGAGGCTCGAAGCCGACGGCGCGGACTTCGCCGAGGAAGGCGTCGCCGTTGCGCGCGTCGCGCACGGCGGCGGTGGCGAGGACGCGCACGTCGTCGACCTCCATCTGGTCGAGGAGCAAACGGAAGCGGCTGAGCGCCGACAAGGCCCGCGTCCGCGGCTCCTCGCCGAGCAGGCCGGTCTCGCCCAGGCCCTGGCCGAGGCCGGCGAGCACCTTTTCGTTGAAGATGATCGACGGCGCCCGCGGCGCGCCCGAATAGACCACCACGCGGACCGAGTTGGAGCCGATGTCGACGATCGCGACGGGCTCGGCGTGGCGCAGGGCTCCGCCCCTCACGATTTGGCCCTCACGGGCCGCGCCGGAAGCGCAGCTTCGGCACCGAGCCGCTGTTCCGCAGCGCGGCGCCGCGGCCGGAGAGCGACGGGTTGGTCATGAAATAATGATGGAGGTTGAACGGCCGGTCGCCGTCGGGCGTCAGCCGCTCGTAGCTGCCGTCGGCGTGGAGGCGCCAGCTCTGCTCGTTATCGATCAGATTGGCGACCATCACCTGGTCGAGCACCTGGGCGTGGACGGTCGGATTCTCGATCGGCAGCATATATTCGACCCTGCGGTCGAAGTTGCGCGGCATCCAGTCGGCCGAGCTGATATAGATGCGTGCGCCGCGGTTGGGCAGCTCGGCGCCGTTGCCGAAGCACCAGATGCGGCTGTGCTCGAGGAATCGACCGACGATCGACTTGACCCGGATATTCTCGGACAGGCCGGGGACTCCGGGCCTGAGGCAGCATATGCCGCGGATGACGAGGTCGATCTGCACTCCCGCCGCGCTCGCCTCATAGAGCCTGTCGATGATCGGCTGGTCGACGAGCGCGTTCATCTTCGCCCAGACGACGCCGGGCTCGCCGGCGTGCGCATTGGCGATCTCGCCGTCGATCAGGGCGAGCAGCTCGTCGCGCAGGTGGTGGGGCGACATTGACAGCAGTTCGAGGTCGCGCGGCTCGACATAGCCGGTGATGTAGTTGAACAATTGGGCGACGTCCCGGCCGACGCGCGGATCGGCGGTGAAGAAACTTAGGTCGGTATAGATGCGCGCCGTGACCGGGTGGTAATTGCCGGTGCCGAGATGGCAATAGGTGCGATAGCCGTTGCCCTCGCGCCGCACCACCATCGACACCTTGGCGTGGGTCTTCCACTCGACGAAGCCGTAGACGACCTGGACGCCGGCCCGCTCGAGGGCGGAGGCCCACAGCAGATTCTGCTCCTCCTCGAAGCGCGCCTTCAGCTCGACCACGGCGGTGACCGACTTACCGGCGTCGGCGGCGTCGATCAGGGCGCGGATGACTGCCGACTGCTTGCCGGCGCGGTAGAGGGTCTGCTTGATCGCGACCACGTCGGGATCGGCGGCGGCCTGCTTGACGAACTCCACCACCACCTCGAAGCTCTCATAAGGGTGGTGGACGACGATGTCCTTGCTCTGGATCGCGGCGAAGCAATCACCGCCATGCTCGCGGACCCGCTCGGGGAAGCGCGGCGCGAACGGAGCGAATTTGAGGTCGGGCCGGTCCTCTTCGTAGAGCGCGTCGAGATCGGCGATGCCGAGAAAGCCGGTCGATTCGGTGACGATCGCGTCGTTCGCCGCGACGCCCTCGCGGACCAGGTTCATCAGCTCCGGCGGCATGCCGGCTTCCAGCTTCAGGCGGACAACGCGGCCCCGGCGGCGGCGCTTGATCGCGCTGCGGAAGTAGCGGACCAGGTCCTCGGCTTCCTCCTCGATCTCGATGTCGCTGTCGCGGATGATCCGGAAGGCGCCGCCGCCGATCAGATCGTAGCCCGGGAACAGGGCGCCGATATTGCGGCGGATCAGGGTCTCGACGGCGATGTAGCGCGCTTCGGCGCCGGGCAGGCGGATGAAGCGCGGCAGCGTCGCCGGCACCATCAGCAGCTCGCGGATCGGCTCGCCGCTCGACTGCCGACGCAAATCGAAGATCAGCGAGAAGCCGCGATTGGGGATGAACGGGAAGGGATGGGCCGGGTCGATCGCCTGCGGGGTCAACACCGGGAAGATCTGCTCGCGGAAATGCCGCTCCAGCCATTCCGCCGATTCACCGTCGATCGCGCCGCTGCCGATCACCGCCATGCCGGCTTCCGCCAAAGCCCGGCGCAGCTCGGACCAGACGTTCTGCTGGCTCTCGGTCAGCCGGTCGGCCTCCACCGTGATGGCGGCGAGCTGCTGGGCGGGGGTAAGACCGTCGATCGACTTCTCCTCGACGCCGAGCAGGCGGTGCGCCTTGAGGCCGGCGACCCGGACCATGAAGAATTCGTCGAGATTGTTGCCGGAAATGGACAGGAAGCGCAGCCGTTCGAGCAGCGGGTGGGCCGGGTTGGACGCCTCTTCGAGGACGCGCCGGTTGAACGCGAGCCAGCTCAGCTCGCGGTTGAAAAAACGCTCGCGCGGCGACAGAGCGGCCTGATCGGCGGACGGCGAAGAGGCGGCATGCGTGTCCATCAGCTCTGGCTTCTCGCCCTCTTGATCATGCCGCCTTCCGAGAGCGCCCTGCGTGCCATTGCCACGGTCATGCGACGATGATGTGACAAAGCCGCCCGGTCGAGCGCGGCGACGACCTGCTGAACGGCCAGGTAGGAACGTTCGATCCTCGGCACGATGTAAGCCGGCAGCTCCGGCGGGACAGCGATGCCGCGGTCGCCGAGCAGCTTGACGATGAGATCGCCGATCAGGCGGTCGTCGGGATCGCCGAGGGCGACGTGCGGCGTCGCAGAGAGGCGCGAACGCAAGTCGGGCAGGCTCACCTGCCAGATCGGCGGCGGCGCGTCGGCGACGATCAGCAGCGGCCGGCGCGACAGCTGCGCCTCGTTCCAGGCGTGGAAGATGGCCTCCTCATCATGATCCTCGGCATTGTCGAACAGCCGGCCACCGGTCTTGCGGACGAACAGCCGGCCGAGCAGGCTGCGGCCCGACTTGCGCGGACCGGTGATCAGGGTCGCCATCACCGGCCAGACCGACCAGCGCTTCAAATGGTCGAAGGCGGCGCGGTTGGCGTCGGAGATGAGGAAATCCTCATCGCGGTCGGCTACCGGCCAGTCGAGCGGCAGCGCGATCTGGGCCATTTCAGTCGCCGTCCCGCGACAGGCGCAGAGTGTTGCCGGAGCCGGAGACGCGCCACCCCTGCGCCTCGAGCGCGGCGGCGAGCGCGCCCGGCTCGCCCATGTAGCTGACCCGCATCGCCGACGTGCCGCCCACCGACGGGTTGGTGGTGAAGGCCGAGGTGACGCCGGGCACGCGGCTCACGGCCAGCTCGGCACGGCCGATCGCCGCCCGGTCGGGCGTATCGACCTCGAGGCGCAGGATCGTCACCGCGCCCACCGGCGAGGCGCCGGGGAGAGGTCCGAGCGGCGTCTCCTCGACCTGGGTCTCCTCGTCGATCTCCTCGACCAGCGGCGGTTCGGGGACGATCAGCGACGGATCGGGCGTCAGCCGCCCGGCAGCCAAGGCGCGGGCGTAGAGCAGGTCGAGCCCGCGCACGCCTTCGTCGAGCAGGCGCGGGATCTGCGCGCTGGTCTCCGCCCGCAGCGTGAATTGCCCAAGCACGCGATTGTCCGGCCCATGCCGGGCGATGAAGGTGGCGACGGCGGGGCCACCGGGGAAGAGCCGCTTCAGATGCACTTCCGGCACGATCACGTCGGCGGCGCCATATTGGTCGAGCAGCATCCGCCACCAGCCGCGCCCGGGGCGGTAGGTCTGGGTGACGTTGAGCAGCAGGGGATCGATGCCGGAGCCGGTCGGCCGGACATAGTCGACCGGGCTGCTGCCGGTACGGAAGCGGGCCCAGGCCTCCTGCCACAAATTCCGCGATTCGAAGCTCTGGTAGGAGGAGCCGGTCAGCATTACCGGGATCACCAGCATCGGCGCCGAGCGCCGGATCGAGCCGCTCACGCCCAGCAGCTGACCGGTGCGGGCGCGGTCGAAGAGAACGCCCAGCGTCGCGATGTAGCGCTTCGGGCCAATCTGCTCCTGCTCGACGACGAGGCCGGCGACGAGGCCGTTGAGGGCGTCGTCGGTGAGACCGGGGGCCTGCTCGGCCGGACGGCCGTTGGTCTTCGCCCAGAGCGCCTTCCAGCCCTTCTGCTGCGCCTCGCGCCAGCCGGCCTCGCGCGCCTTCTCCGCCGTATCGGCGGTGACGTCGACCTCGATTCCGCCAATCTCGAAGGTGCTGGCGCTGTCGATCGGCGGCACGCCGCGCTCGCCGCCCTCGAGCTGCGCCCACACCGCCCCGCCGGCGGCGAGGGAAAGGAGGACGGCGACAATGACGGGAAGACGGCCGGTCAGCTTCACGCCCGCCTTTTGGCGAGTTGAACGTGGAAATCCAAGCGCGATGTGGCTAGCGGTCCTTCGATACACGGCTTCGCCAGGCTCAGCCGTTACTCAGGATGAGCGTTTGGGGTCAGCCGCTCCGCTCATCCTGAGTAGCGACCGAGCTTGCCGAGGGTATCGAAGGACAGGCTAACCCCCGTGGAAGACGATCAGCCCTACACTTATGCCAAAGCGGGCGTGTCGATCGCCGCCGGCAACGCCCTGGTCAAGGCGATCGCGCCGCTCGCCAGATCCACGGCGCGGCGCGGCGCCGATGCGTCGCTGGGCGGGTTCGGCGGCTTTTTCGATCTCAAGGCGGCCGGCTATCGCGATCCCCTGCTGGTCGCCGCCAATGACGGCGTCGGCACCAAGCTCAAGCTCGCCATCGACTTCGACCGGCACGAAGGGGTCGGCGTGGACCTCGTCGCGATGTGCGCCAACGATCTCGTCGTCCAGGGCGCCGAGCCGCTTTTCTTTCTCGACTATTTCGCCACCGGACGGCTCGATGCCGGCGTCGCGGAGCGGGTCATCGCCTCGATCGCCGAGGGTTGCCGCCAGGCCGGCTGTGCGCTGATCGGCGGCGAGACGGCGGAAATGCCGGGCATGTATGCCGAGGGCGATTACGACCTGGCCGGTTTCTGCGTCGGCGCGGTGGAACGCGACGAGGCGCTGACCGGCGCCAAGGTCGCCGCAGGCGACGCGATACTCGGCCTCGCTTCCTCGGGAGTCCATTCGAACGGCTTTTCGCTGGTCCGCCGGCTCGCCGCCGACCGCGGCTGGAAGCTCGACCGCCCGGCTTTGTTCGACCCGGAGCAATTGCTGATCGAGGCCCTGCTCACGCCCACGCGGATCTACGTGAAGCCATTGCTGCCTTTGGTCAGGGGCGGCCGGGTCCGCGCCCTGGCGCACATCACCGGCGGCGGCCTGCTCGAAAACGTCCCGCGCGTGCTTCCCGACGGCCTCCACGCCCGGATCGACGCCGATTCCTGGCCCCAGCCGCGGCTGATGGCGTTCCTCCAGGCGCAGGGCAATATCGAGCCCGAGGAGATGGCCCGGACGTTCAACTGCGGCGTCGGCATGGCCGTGATCGTCGCCGAAGCAGATGTTAAGACCGCCTCGGATATTCTTGAGAAATCGGGAGAAATAGTGTGCCGCATCGGCTCGGTGCAAGCGGGAACGAAGGGCTGCACGGTGCACGGCTCGCAGGGTAGCTGGGGCGCGCGGGGAGAATGGAGCGCCACCCACCATGGCTGAACGGGTGCGGGTCGGCGTCCTCGTCTCCGGACGCGGCACCAACATGATTGCGCTCAGCGAACATAAGCGCCGTGAGGCCCGGTCCTACGACCTCGCTTTGGTCGCTTCGAACGTCCCCGAGGCGCGCGGCCTCGTCGTCGCCCGGCGGCTCGGCATCCCGATCTGGGCGCGCAGCCACAAGGGGATGGAGCGCGAGGAATTCGACCATCTGCTCGACGTCGCCTTGCGCGAGCATGGCGTCGAAATGGTCGCGCTCGCCGGCTACATGCGGCTGCTCTCGTCCGAATTCATCCGCAAATGGGAGGGCCGGATCCTCAACATCCACCCGTCCCTGCTGCCCGCCTACAAGGGCCTGGACACGCATCGCCGCGCCATCGAAGCCGGCGAGATCTGGGTCGGCTGCTCGGTCCATCTGGTCACCGACGCGCTGGACGGCGGCCCGGTCCTCGCCCAGGCGAGAGTGAGGGTGCGCGAGCGGGAGACACCGGAGATGCTGGCCGAACGCGTGCTGAAGGAGGAGCACCGGCTCTATCCCGAGACGCTGGACCGTTTCTGCGCGCGACTCCGGCCCGGGCACGTCGATTTGCTGCCTTAATTCCTCCCCGAGCTGGCCTGGGGAGGATTTCGCTAACCCACAATCTCTTCGGGCTTGAAGAAGAAGTCGATCTCGATCTCGGCATTTTCCGGGCTGTCGGAGCCGTGGACGCTGTTCGCCTCGATCGATTCGGCGAAGAGTTTGCGGATCGTGCCTTCGTCGGCATTGGCAGGGTTGGTGGCGCCCATCACCTCGCGGTTGCGGGCGACGGCATTGTCGCCTTCGAGCACCTGCACGACCACCGGCCCGGAGGTCATGAAGCGAACGAGGTCGGCGAAGAACGGCCGCTCGCGGTGGACGGCATAGAAGCCCTCGGCCTGGTCGCGCGTCATGCGAATGCGCCGCGAGGCGACGACGCGCAGGCCCGCTTCCTCCAGCTTGGCGGTGATGGCGCCGGTCAAATTGCGGCGGGTCGCGTCGGGCTTGATGATCGAGAAGGTGCGTTCGGTCGCCATGGCCGGCTAAATGCTCCGTGATGTGAGGTGATTTGCGCGGCTCTCTACGGGTGGGGCCGGGGGAGCGCAAGGCTCAGGGGCCCTCGACCCACTTGCCGCGCTCGTCCTGCTTCCAGTAGCGCGCCTCGACCTCGGCCTTGCCCTTCAGCGCCCGCCACGCCTCGCGCGCCGCGTCGCGTCCTTCATTGTCGAAAAAGTAGAAGGCGCGGGCGAAGCCGAGCGCCGCGTCGCGCCAGCGGCCGTCGGCCAGGGCGATGTTGCCGGCGCCGTTCGCCGCCTCCGGGTCGGCGGAGAGCAGGACCGGCTGGCTCTCCGCGCGCTCGCGGCCGTGCGGGAGGAAGCTGTCCTTCGCATAGCTCCACAATATCTCGTCGAGACGCGCGAGCAGCCCCGGCTCCCCCACCACGAGCAGCCGCTCGCCGCCCGCCACCACTTTCTCGGCGATGCTCGGCAGCACCCGCTCGAGCGGCGAGGCCGTGAGGTGGTAGAAGTCGACGATCATATCACGGGCCCTATCAGCCCCTTGCCGCAATGGGGAAGGGGCCGGGCCTGGCGGGCAACGGCTCTCGAGGCGGCGTTGTTCTCAATTCGTTCTTGCAAAATGGCGCATGGCGTGCGAGACTGATCCCGGCCCCACCTGGCTCTTTGACATGGGACGCAACGCGAAGACGAAGTTGAGGCCCCACTGAAAACAAAGGATTCATTCCCCCGACGGGCGTGTCTTTCGGGTCTTTCGGCGGCATCGGCCGCGCCGATTCTGCGAGGGGAATCTATCCCTCGTGATTCGCCGCGACGAAGCGGTCGAGCAAGGCGACGCCGTAGCCGGTGGCTCCTTTGTCATAAAGGTGGCTGGCCTTGTCAGCCCAGGCCATGCCGGCAATGTCGAGATGCGCCCATTTGACGCCCGTCTCGACGAAGCGCTGGAGGAACACGGCCGCGGTGATCGAGCCGCCCTCCCTCGGACCGACATTCTTCATGTCCGCGATCGGCGAATCGATCAACTTGTCATAGGCATCGCCGAGCGGCATCCGCCACAATTTGTCGCCGCTGGCCGTGCCCGCCGCGGCGAGCTGGCCGGCGAGACCGTCGTCGTTCGAGAACAGGCCGGCATATTCGTGACCGAGCGAGATGATCATCGCGCCGGTCAGGGTGGCTAGGTCGACCAGCACCTCCGGCTGGTACTGGCGCTGGGCCCAGGTGATCGCGTCGGAGAGGACGAGGCGCCCTTCCGCGTCGGTGTTGATCACCTCGATGGTCTGGCCGGACAGGCTGGTGACGACGTCGCCGGGCCGCTGGGCGTTGCCGTCGGGCATGTTCTCGGCGAGCGCGCAAATGCCGACGACATTGGCCTTCGCCTTGCGGCCGGCAAGCGCGGCCATCGCCCCCGCCACCGCGCCGGCGCCGCCCATGTCCCATTTCATCGCTTCCATGCCCAAAGCCGGCTTGATCGAGATGCCGCCGGTATCGAAGGTGATGCCCTTGCCGATGAAGACGACCGGCTTGGCGCCGGCGGCGGCACCGTTCCAGCGCATCGCCAGCAGCCGTGGCGGCTTCACCGACCCCTGGGCGACGCCGAGCAGAGCGCCCATGCCGAGCGCGCGCATCTGCGCTTCGTCGAGCACTTCGAATTCCACTCCGAGCGGCTCGAGCCGGGCCTGGCAGCGCTCGACGAAAGTCTCGGGATAGAGGATGTTGGCCGGCTCGGTGACCAGCTCGCGAGTGAGCGAGAGACCATCGAGCAGCGCCTCCCGGCGGCTCCACGCCTCGCCGGCGCCCTCGCCGGCGCCCACGATCACCACGTCCTCGAGCGTCGGCTTCTGCTTCTTGGGCAGCTTGGTGCGATAGAGGTCGTAACGCCAGCTGCGCGCCGCCGCGCCGAAGCCGATCCGGGCCGCCGCCTCGCCGTCGAGGCCGAGGCTGGAAACATCGATGACCAGCCGCGTCTCGCCCGAGGTGAGCAGCTTGGCGACGAGCGCGCCGCCGACCTTCTCGAACAGCGCTTCGTCCTGGCGGCGGTCGCCGAGGCCGACCAGCAGCAGGCGGCGGGCCCCTTCCCCGTCGGCCACGAACGTCTCGGCAATCGAGGCGGCCTCGCGCTCGAAGCGCTGGGCGTCGGCGGCGCGGGCGACGACGGTGCGGGCGCCAGGGTCGAGGCCGGCGAGCCGGTCGAGCACCATCTCCTCGCTCCAGACCGGGAGCGCGAGCGCATAGGCGCCGGCGGGACGTTCGTTGGCGAAGGCGATTCTCATGGGGCGTACGGACTCCTGGCTTCGGCCCCTGCCTCTAGGCGCTCGACCCGCCGCTGCAAAGGGGGCCCCGGCTGTGGCATTGCAGCGCCGCCCGTCCGGTGCGATAGGCGCGGAGACGGTCGCGCGTGCTCCTGGCGGCGGGGAAAGTGAAGAAGCTCAATCTCATCTGCCTGACCGCGCTGCCGCTTCTGTTCGCCGCTCCCGGCGCGGCGCTGGCGCAGGACGAAAGCCGCGCGGACGACGAAGGCGCCGCCGCGGCGCCTGGAGATTCGCGGGAAGTGGCGTTCAGCGCCGACCGGCTTTCCTACGACCCCCAGGCCCAGCTGGTGACGGCGAGCGGCGACGTGCGCATGAACAGCGAGGGCAACCGGCTGCGCGCCGAGCGGGTTATCTGGAACCGCGCCACCGACGAGGTGCGCGCCGAAGGCAATGTCCGCGTCGTCAATCCCGGCGGCGACGTCGCTTATGCCGACAGCGTCGTCCTGACCGATGCGCTGCGCGACGGAATCGTCCAGAACATGCTGCTGGTCCTCGCCGACGGCGGCCGGCTCGCCGCCGAGCGGGCCGAGCGGCGAGACGGCTACACCACCCTTTACCGGGCCGCTTATTCCCCCTGCGCGGTGGTCAGTGCGAAAGGCTGCCCGAAGAACCCGACCTGGCAGATCAACGCCGTGAAGGTTGTCCACGACCCTGTCCGCAACCGCATCCGCTACGAAGGCGCCTCGCTCAACCTGCTGGGGGCGCGGATCGTCGCCCTTCCCTTCCTGTCCCACCCCGACGGTACCGAGGGTGGCGGCACCGGCTTGCTCGTGCCCGACATTCGGGTGAGCTCGAGCAACGGCTTCGAGCTGTCCGCGCCTTATTATCTGAAGCTGGCACCGAACCGGGACGCGACCATCACTCCCCATGTCTACACCGAAGTGGCGCCGATGCTCGAAGGACGCTATCGCCAGCTGACCGGCCTCGGCGCCTTCCAGCTCGGCGCCTACGTCACCTACGGCTCGCGCATCCCGCTCAGCTCGGCGACGACGATCCGGGACGAGGGCATTCGCGCCTATCTGGAAGGCAATGGCCGGTTCCAGCTCAATCCGCTGTGGAGCGTGACCGCTTCGGGGCGCTACGTCACCGACCGCACCTTCATGCGCCGCTACGACATTTCCCGCGACAGCCGGCTGCGCTCGTTCGTCGAGGCCGAGCGGATCACCTCCGACAGCTACATCTCGATCGCCGGCTGGGCCTTTCAGGGCCTGCGCGTCACCGATGTCGCCGGCCAGCAACCGGTCGCTCTGCCCGCGATCGACGCCCGCTGGCGGCTTCCGGGGAAGATCTGGAACGGCCTGCTCGAAGTGCAGGCAAACAGCCTCGCCATCCTCCGGACCGACGGCCAGGACACGCAGAGGGCCTTCGCCGGCGCGCGCTGGGACCGGCGCAGCCTCACCCGCTGGGGTCAGGAGATGATCCTGACCGCCTATGGGCGTGGCGACATCTATCATAGCGGCGACAATAGGCTCACCGCGACGACGATCTACCGCGGCCGGCCGGGCTGGCACGGCCGCGTCATCGGCGCGCTCGCCGCGGAGTTCCGCTGGCCGTTGGTCGGGCCTTTCATGGGCGGAACGCAGCGGTTGACGCCCCGTCTCCAGCTGATCGCGTCCGGCGCGACCGACAATCTCGAAATTCCCAACGAGGACGCGCGCTCCGTCGATCTCGAGGATTCCAACCTGTTCGCGCTCAACCGCTTCCCCGGCTACGACCGCTGGGAGAACGGGCCGCGCATCACTTACGGGCTCGACTGGGGCGTCGACATACCGGGCATCGCCGTCCGCACCACCATCGGCCAGAGCTACCGGCTCGACGACAAGCCGAGCATCCTGCCCTCGGGCACCGGCCTTTCCGACCGCTTTTCCGATTATGTCGGGCGGACCAACGTCAAATTCGGCCGCAAGCTGAACCTCGTCCACCGGTTCCGCATCGATCAGGACAATCTCGCGCTGCGGCGCAACGAGATCGACGCGGTGGTCGGCGGCCGCCAGACCTATGCGACGATCGGCTATCTGCGCCTCGACCGCAACATCGACCCGGCGATCGAAGACCTTCGCGACCGCGAGGAGATTCGTCTCAGCGGCCGCGTCCGCTTCGCCGGCTATTGGTCGGTCTTCGGCTCGACTGTGATCGACCTCACCGACCGGCGCGAGGATCCGCTTTCGCGGGCCGACGGCTACGAGCCGGTTCGCCACCGGCTGGGCATCAGCTATGACGACGATTGTCTCGAGATCGGCGTGACCTGGCGGCGCGATTACGACACGGCCGGCGACTTCCGGCGGGGCAACACCTTCCAGTTCCGGGTGGCGCTCAAGAATCTCGGGCGCTAAGGATGAGCCCGCTAAGCTGCGGTTCAGCAACTTTCAGGCATCGCTAGCGGCCTGCATTTATTGGAGGAATGATGAAGCTCGGCACTTATCACGGAGCGGCGCTGATGCTGGCCGGCTCGCTGGCGGCCGCCGCTGCTTATGCGCAGACCGTCGGCGACCCACCTGGGACCGTCCCCGCGGCCAGCCTCAACATTCCCGCGAATCCGCAATTCCTCGCCGAGGACGATCCCAACGTCCGCAAGGCGACGGCGATCGTCAACGGCACCGTCATCACCCGCACCGAGGTCGACCATCGCCTCGCCATCATCCGGCTCGCGAGTGGCGGCGAGATTCCGCCGGCGGAGCTGCCGCGCCTGCGCCAGCAGGTGCTGCGCAACCTCGTCGACGAGGTCCTCCAGATCCAGGCCGCCGAACAGGCCGACATCAAGGTCCAGAAGAGCGAGGTCGACCAGTATTTCGCCCGCTACGCGCAATCGCAGTTCAAGCAGACGCCGGAGCAATTCTCCGCTTTCCTGCGTGCCTCCGGCTCGTCGCCCGATACGCTCAAGCGCCAGATCCACGGCGAGATGGCCTGGACGCGCCTGCAGCGCAGCAAGATCGAGCCGTTCGTCAACGTCAGCGAGGACGAAGTGCAGGCGGTGATCGACCGGCTCAACGCCGCCCGTGGCACCCAGGAGTTCAAGGTTTCCGAGATTTTCCTCTCGGCCACGCCGGAGACGGCGGCGGAAGCGCGCAGCAACGCCATGCGCATCGTCCAGCAGCTGCGCAGCGGCGCCTCCTTCCTGGCTTATGCCCGGCAATTTTCGGAAGCCTCGACCGCTGCGCTCGGCGGCGACCTCGGCTGGGTCCGTGCCGCCCAGCTGCCCGACGCCCTTGCCGCGGCGGTCCAGTCGATGCCGATCGGGTCGGTCAGCGATCCGATCGCGATACCGGGCGGCTTTTCGATCATCGCCGTCACCGACACCCGCCAGGTGCTGACCGCCGATCCGCGCGACGCCGTGCTGAGCCTCAAGCAAATGTCGATACCCCTGACTCCGGGCAGCACCCGCGAGCAGGCCGAGCAAAAAGCCCAGAGCCTGGTGCGTGCCACCCAGTCGATGGGCGGGTGCGGCGGCGCCGAAGCCGCTGCGGTTCCGCTGGGCGCGGAAGTCGTGTCCAACGACCAGGTCCGGGTGCGCGACCTGCCGCCGGCGATTCAGCCGATGCTGCTCGGCCTCGGCATCGGCCAGTCCAGCCCGCCTTTCGGCTCGGCCGGCGAACGGGTGAGCGTGTTGGTGCTGTGCGGCCGCGACGATCCCGATCCGGCGAACAACGTCTCGTTCGATCAGGTCTACAACCAGATCGCCGAGAACCGCGTCAACCTGCGCGCGCGCCGCTTCCTGCGCGATCTCCGGCGGGATGCGGTGGTCGACTATCGCTAGCCGGCGGATCTGTTGATCGCGCCCTTGGCCGTCGCGCTCGGCGACCCCGCCGGGATCGGGCCGGAGATCACGGCGAAGGCTTGGGAAAGGCGCAAGGCGGAGACCTTGGCGCCCTTCTTCGCGGTCGGCTCGCCGGAAGCCTTGCGGGCGGTCTGGGACGGCCCGCTGCGGGTCGTCTCCGCGCCCGACGAGGCGGCGCGATGCTTCGCCGAGACGCTGCCGGTGATCCGCATCGACGCCGCGGGCGGCACCGTGCCCGGTCAGCCGACGCTGGAAGGCGCCCGCAATTCGCTCGATGCGCTGGAGCTGGCGGTCGGGCTGACCCGCTCCGGCGCCAGCTCGGCCCTCGTCACCGGGCCGGTCTCGAAGGCGCAGCTCTATGCGATCGGCTTCACCCATCCCGGCCAGACCGAGTTCGTCGCCGAACGCTGCGGCATCGCCGCCGAGATGGTGGCGATGATGCTCGCCGGGCCGACGCTGCGGACGGTGCCGGTCACCACCCATGTCGCCCTGCGCGACGTCCCCGAGCTGCTCACCACCGAGCTGATCGTCACCCGCGGCCGGACGACGATCCGGGCGCTGCGGCGGCTGTTCGGCATCGCGCGGCCGCGGCTGGCGGTGGCGGGTCTCAATCCCCATGCCGGCGAGGGCGGCGCGCTGGGCCGGGAGGAGATCGACCTCGTCCTGCCGGCGATCGACCGACTGCGCGAGGAGGAAGCGGAAGTGACCGGTCCCCATGCGCCCGACACCATGTTCCATCCGCGCATGCGAGCGACCTACGACGCGGCGCTCTGTCTCTATCACGATCAGGCGCTGGTGCCGCTGAAGACGCTGCATTTCGACGAGGGGGTCAACATCACCCTCGGCCTGCCGATCATCCGCACCTCGCCCGACCACGGTACCGCTTTCGCCCTCGCCGGACAGGACCGGGCGCTGCCCGACGCGATGATCGCGGCGCTGAGGATGGCGGCCGCCTGCGCCGGACGGATCGCGGCGGCGTGAGAGCCCTTCCTCCGCTGCGCGAGGTGATCGCGCGGCACGGGCTGAGGGCCGCCAAGGCGCTCGGCCAGAATTTCCTGCTCGACGAGCAATTGCTCGACCGTATCGCGCGCGTGCCGGGCGATCTCGACGGACGACGCGTCTACGAAGTAGGGCCCGGCCCGGGCGGGCTCACGCGGGCGCTCCTGCGCTCCGGCGCCGAGGTCGTCGCCGTCGAGCGCGACCGGCGCTGCCTTCCCGCGCTCGCCGAAATGGCCGAGGCGGTGGACGGGCGGCTGCGGGTGATCGAAGGCGACGCGCTCGCCATCGACGAGGCGGCGGAAGCGGGGCGCGGCGCCCATGTCGCCGCCAACCTGCCCTACAATGTCGGCACCGCCCTGCTGGTACGCTGGCTGGGCGGCGAGGCCTGGCCGCCCTGGTGGGCGTCGCTGACGCTGATGTTCCAGCTCGAGGTCGCGGAGCGGATCGTCGCCCGCCCCGGCACCGGCGCCTATGGCCGGCTGGCGGTGCTCGCCCAGTGGCGCAGCGAGGCGCGGATCGCGATGAAGGTCCACCGCTCCGCCTTCGTGCCGCCGCCCAAGGTGATGTCGGCGGTGGTCCATATCGTCCCGAAGCCGGCGCCCGACGGCGTGCGCGCGGCGACGCTGGAGCGGCTTACCGCCGCCGCTTTCGGACAACGCCGCAAGATGCTTCGCCAGAGCCTCAAGGGGCTGCCGGGCGCGCTGGAAGCGCTGGCCGGCCTCGGCCTCGACGCCGAACGCCGGGCGGAGACGCTTTCCGTCGAGGAGTTCGTGGCGGTAGCGCGGGCGATGGACCTCTCTCGCCCCCTTTAGGAAGAGCTGGAGTTAATTGCGCGGCGCGCCCACCTCGGGCCGTTGCGCGGTGAGCACTTCGGGCGGCGGGCCCTTGGCGATCGCCGCGGCGAGCTGCGTCGCCTGCGGACAGGGCGCCGTGCACAGCTTCTTGATCCGCTCGAGATTTTGCTTGGCGCGCTCGACCGCGCCGCGCTGGACCAGCGCCTCGCCCTGGCCGGCGAGGGCGGCGACGTCGTTCGGCTCCAGCTTGAGCGCCTCGAAATAGAATTTGATCGCCTTGCCGGGCAGCTTGAGCCCCTGGGCAGTGCGGGCGAGGCCGATATAGGCCTCGCGGTTGCGCGGATCGACCGCGAGGGCGGATTCGAGCAGGTCGATCGCCTCCTGGTAGCGCGCCTGGCCCGCCAGCGCCTGGGCCTGGCGGGTGAGCGCGACCGAGCGCGCGTCGATCTGGTCGTCGGGCTTCTGGCCCTGGCCGGCGCTCGCCACGGTCGCCAGCGCGATGGCGATTGTGAGCGCGATAGGGGTAAGGCGCATCAAGGTCTCCATGATCCTGTCGAGCGATGGCTTAGCATGGCGCCCGCCACCGCGCGACGAAAAAGCCGTCCGTGCCGTCATGCGCGGGGGTCAGGATCCGCCCCGCGCCGGCGGCGCGCCCGCCCGCAATGGGGAGAGCTTCCGGAACCATGGCTGAACGGCCCGCGAAGGCGGCGGTCTGGTTCCTCCCCTCGTCCGCCAGCAGCGAGCAGACGGCGTAGACGATACGTCCGCCGGGCCGAATAAGTTCCGCTGCCAGGTCAAGCAGATAGACCTGCAACTTCACATAAGCGACGAGGCGTTGCGGAGAGAGCCGCCAGCGCAGCTCCGGATTGCGCCGCCAGGTGCCGGTGCCGGAGCAGGGCGCGTCGACGAGGATCAGATCGGGGGCGTCGACGAGATCGGCCAGCGCCTCGCGCTCGCGGCCCGGATTGAGCAATCGCGGCTCGACGATCGTCACCCCGGCGCGCCGCAGCCGAAGGTCGATCCGCGAGAGGCGGGCTCGGTCGGTATCCGAGGCGACGAGGCGGCCCGAATTGCGCATCTCCGCGGCGAGGGCGAGGGTCTTGCCGCCGGCACCGGCGCACAGGTCGAGCACCGTCTCGCCCGGCGCGGCGGAGCAGGCGAGGGCGAGCAGCTGGCTGCCTTCGTCCTGGACCTCGACGAGGCCCGCCGCCCAGGCCTCGCTGTCTTCGACCGCGACGGCTTCGGGCAGGCGAAGGCCCCAGGGGGACAAGGGCGTCGGGACCGAGCCAGGAAAGGCGGGAAGCAGCGCTTTGCGGGTGGTGAGGAGGCGGTTCGCGCGGAGATCCAGCGGGGCGCGGGAGAGGAGCGACCGCAGATCGGCCGGAGAGACGACCGGATCGAACCGGCGCGACAGCCATTTCGGGACGGCAGCGGGCCGGGGCGGGCGTCCGGTCTCTTCGGGCGAGGCTTCGGCCGGACCGTGCGGCGAGCCGTCAAACGACGCGAGCAGAACCGGATCCTCGCCGGCGAGAGCGAGCATCGCCGCGCGCCCCGAAGGAGGCCGCTCGGCCCAGGCGCGGATGGCGCGGTAGACGAGCTCGCGCACCGCCCGCCGGTCGCCCGAGCCGGCATAGCGGCGGGTCTTGAAATAGCGGGCGATCAGCGTGTCGGCGGCGGCGCCCTCTTCCCTCGCCGCCGCCGCGATCTCGTCGAGCAGCTCGATCGCCGCCTGCATCCGTGCGGCGGGAGTCACGGCTCAGCCCGAGCTCGGGTAATTGGGGGCCTCGCGGGTGATCGAGACGTCGTGGACGTGGCTTTCGCGCAGGCCGGCATTGGTGATGCGCACGAACTTCGCCTTGGCGCGCAGCTCGCTGAGCGTGGCCGCCCCGGTATAGCCCATCGCCGCCTTGATGCCGCCGACCAGCTGATGAATGACGTCGCTGGCGTGGCCCTTGTAGGGGACCTGGCCCTCTATCCCCTCGGGGACGAGCTTCAGCTGGTCCTTGATGTCGTGCTGGAAATAGCGGTCGGCCGAGCCGCGCGCCATCGCCCCCACCGAGCCCATGCCCCGGTACGATTTGTACGAGCGGCCCTGGTAGAGGAAGGTCTCGCCCGGCGCTTCCTCGGTGCCGGCGAGCAGGGAGCCCGCCATCACCGTCGAGGCGCCGGCCGCGAGCGCCTTGGCGACGTCGCCGCTGGTCCTCAAGCCGCCGTCGGCGATCACCGGCGTGCCGGATGCGGCGGCAGCCTCGGCGGCGTCCATGATCGCGGTGAGCTGCGGCACGCCAACTCCGGCGATCACCCGGGTCGTGCAGATCGAGCCCGGTCCGATCCCCACCTTGACCGCGTCCGCCCCGGCTCCGATCAGCGCCCGGGTCGCCTCGGCGGTGGCGACGTTGCCGGCGACGATCTGGACCGAGTTGGAGAGCTTCCTGAGCCGCTCGACCGCGGCGGCGACTTCCTTGTTGTGGCCGTGGGCGGTGTCGATGACGATCAGGTCGCATTCGGCGTCGATCAAGGCCTGGGAGCGCTCATAACCCTTGTCGCCGACCGTGGTCGCGGCGGCGACGCGCAGCCGCCCGGCCGCGTCCTTGGTGGCGTTGGGATAGGTGACCGCCTTCTCGATGTCCTTGACGGTGATCAGGCCGGTGCACCGGCCCTCCTGGTCGATGACGATCAGTTTCTCGATCCGGCGCTGGTGGAGCAGCCGCCGCGCTTCCTCCTGGCTGACGCCGGCGCCGACGGTGGCGAGGTTGTCGCTGGTCATCAGCTCGGCGACGGGCTGGCGCGGGTTTTCCGCGAAGCGGACGTCGCGATTGGTGAGGATGCCGACCAGCCGCCCGTTCTTCTCGGTCACCGGGATGCCGGAGATGCGATGCCGCGCCATCAGCTTGCGGGCGTCGCCGAGAGTCTGGTCGGGCCGCATCGTCACCGGATTGATCACCATGCCGCTCTCGAAGCGCTTGACGGCGCGCACCGCGGCGGCCTGCTCGTCGACGCTGAAATTGCGGTGCAGCACTCCCATCCCGCCCAATTGCGCCATGACGATCGCCATGTCGGCCTCGGTCACCGTGTCCATCGCCGACGAGAGGATCGGGATGTTGAGGCGGATCTCCCTTGTCACCTGGGTGCTGGTGTCGGCCTGGCTCGGCAACACCGACGATTCGCCGGGCTGCAGCAGCACGTCGTCGAAGGTCAGGCCAAGGCGGATGTCCATGCGTGTCCTCGTCGGATTCGGTGGGGTTCTATAGGAGGGGGTGGCGTGGGGCGCTAGGGCGCTGGATCGCCTGGCACCGCCTCAGCGAGGCGTCCCGCTCGGGCGGCGGACCCGGCCGGGGCGAAGCGCGGTCCACGCAATCCAGGCCAGTCGGGCCGCGCGGCCCTTCAGGCTCTGCCAGCGATGCGGCAACACGGTGCTCAAATAGAGATCGAAGAAGAGCGCGCGGCCGAGGATTGGGACGTGGAGCATCATGGCAAGGATCAGCCGCCCGACCGAGACCGGCAGCCGCCAGGCGCCCGGCGCGGCGGCGCGCTGGCGCTCGTAAAGCGCGGCGAGGCCGGCGGCGGTGGTGCGCAGGGTGAAGCGCGACAGCATCCGCGCCCGGCCCGCCTCGCCCATCCGCCGCGCCTCATCCGGCCGACGCAGCATATGGAGGATGCCGCGGGCGAGGTCGGCCGGATCGCCCGGCGCGACAAGCAGTCCGGTTTCGCCGTCGACGATGCTGTCGACCAGGCCGCCGACGCGGGTGGCGACGGTCGGCCGCGCCATCAGCAGCGATTCGATCGTGCCGCCGAGATTGTCGTTCAGCGAGGCCTGCACCGACACGTCGAGGTCGAGATAGAGCTCGGCGACGTCGGCGCGGTAGCCGACGAACACAACCCGGTCCGCCACCCCTTGCGCCGCCGCGAGCCGGCGCAGCTCGCTTTCGGTCTCGTCGCCGGTCGGGCCCCAGCCTTTGCCGATCAGCAGCAGCCGCGCCTCGGGAAATTCGCGCAGGACCGCGGGCATCGCCCCGATCAGCTCGGCATGGCCCTTGACGTGGCGGTCCCGGGCTTCCGGCGGCACGAAGCTGTTCGACGGCGCCTTGGGATAGAAGAGCGCCACCGAGCCGATCAGCGGCGCGTCGGCCGGCAGGCCGAGCTCGCCGCGTAGGTCCGCGCGGCGAGTGCGCGCGGGGTCGAAGCGGTGCTCGTCGGGCCCGTAATAGAGGGTCGGTTGGATCAGCCGCTCGGCGACGCCCGCATGGCGGTACAGTGCGCCGGTGAGGTCGCAGGAAGGGACGATCCCGGTCTCCATCCAGACGGTCGCCCGCTCCATCCATCGGGTTGAGGGGGCCTGCATGTAATAGGGGCCGGTGACCATCTCGATCCGCACCGGCACGTCGGCGAGCCAGGCGGCGGGACGGGCGAACAGGGTCGACTGGATGACATGGGACTGGACGACGTCGAAACGCTCGCGGCGCAGCCACCAGGCCAGCCGCAGGATCGAGAACGGCAGGGTGAAGAAGGCAGTCCAGCCGAGGAAGCGGAAGCGGAACGGTGCGACGCGGATGCCTGCGGCCCGGCACCCGTCGGCGGTCGGGCCCTCGTCGCCGCCAAGCAAGGCGGTGACGTCGCAGCCCTGCGTCTCGCGCAGCGCCTCGAGTTGGTCGCAGACCCACCGGCCGCCCTGCGTGCCGGCGAAGACGTGGCAGACCTTCAGCCTTCGCCCCTCCATCTGCTCCTTCCCGCTGGATCGCCGGCGCGTCGCGCCCTAATGCTGGCCGGGAGGCGACGCGGCAAGGGGGTTCGGACATGGCGGGATCGGGCGCGCTCGCGGCGCTGCGCGGCGCCGGCCAGGATGTCGCCGCCGCGCTGGCGCGACCGTGGCTATGGGGAGCGCTTGGCTGGAACGATCTTCGCCAGCGCCACGCCGGCTCGTGGCTCGGACCGCTCTGGATCACCGCCAACCTCGCCCTGATCGTCGCCTGCCTGACCTTCGTCTTCGCCGGCCCGCTCGGCGGCGGCGACGCCCACAGCTACGCCGCCTATGTCGCTATTGGCCTGGTGCTGTGGCAACTCATCCAGGCCTCGCTCAACGAGGGCGCGCAGCTGTTCATCGCCGCCGCCGAGACGATCCGCAATGCACCGATGCCGCTCACGGTCCACGCGCTGCGCCTGATCTGGCGCAACGCCCTCGTCCTGCTGCACGCGGCGGTGCTGATCCCGCCTTTGCTGCTTTTCTCCGGGGTGGCGCCGTCGGCCACGGCCTGGACCGCCCTGCCCGCCCTCCTCCTGCTGCTCGGCTTCCTGTTCGCCGCCAGCCTGCTGCTCGGCCTGCTCGGCGCGCGCTTTCGCGACGTCGCGCCGATCGTCGCCAACCTCACCCAATTGCTGTTTTTCGTGACGCCGATCTTCTGGCTGCCCGAGGCGCTCGGTCACGGCCGGGCCTGGCTGACCGCGCTCAACCCGTTTTTCGCCTTCGTCGACATCGTCCGCGCGCCTTTGCTTGGCGAGGCGCCGATGGCCGGGTCCTGGCCGATGGCACTCGCCGCGGCCGTGCTGGCAGGTCTCGCCGGCTTCGCGGCGCTGGCCGGGGCGCGGCGACGCCTTCCCTACTGGGTCTGAGCCGATGGCGCGGATCAGCCTTGCCGGCGTGTGCGTCGAATTCCCCGTCTACCATGCCAGCGCGCGCTCGCTGGGCGGCTTCGCCGTCGAGACCGCGCTCGGGCGCCGGCTGCGCAAGGACGGCCGCCGGGCCCGGGTCGCGGCGCTTGGCGACGTCGATCTCGAACTCGCCGACGGCGACCGGCTGGCGCTGATCGGCGCCAATGGCGCCGGCAAGACGACGCTGCTGCGGACCATCGCCGGCATCTACGCGCCGATACGGGGCCGGGTCGAGCGGTCGGGGCGGCTGACTTCGGTGATCACCCCCGGCATCGGCCTCAATCCCGACCGCAGCGGCCTCGCCAACATCCCGCTCCTCGCCATGCACCTGGGCATCCCCCCGGCCGAGATCCGCCCGCACGTCGATGAGATCGTCGCCTGGACCGAGCTCGGCGCCTTCATCGATGCGCCGGTGCGCACCTATTCGGCCGGCATGATCACCCGCCTCACCTTCGCGGTGTCGACCGCAGTCGCGCCCGAAATCCTGCTGCTCGACGAATGGCTGGGGATCGGCGACGCCGGCTTCCAGCTGAAAGCCTATCAGCGCATGGCGTCGTTCGTCGGCGTATCCAGCATCCTCGTCCTCGCTTCCCATTCGGGCGAGCTGCTGCGCGGCTGGTGCGACCGGGCGGTGAGGCTCGAGGGCGGCCGCATCGCCGCGCGCGGGCCGGTCGCGGAGCTGCTGCCGCCGGCCTTCGCTTCGGCCTGACGCGATTGCGGCCGCCCTACGGGCGGACCGCTCAGGCCGCCTTGGCCTTCTCCAGCGCTTCCGAGGCTTCGAGCCAGCTTCGCTCCGCCTCGTCCAGCGCGGCGTCGGTCGCGGCGAGGCGCTTCATCAGCTCGCTGATCGTACACTCGCGGTCCTCGGGAACGGCGGCGGCGGGGTCGAACATCGCCCGCTCGAGCTCGGTCTTGCGGGCTTCCAACCGGGTGATCTCCGCCTCGGCGGCTTGCGCCCTCTTACGCAGCGATTGGCCCTTCGCCCGCGTCTCGGCCCCGGTGCGCCGCTCCTCCCTGCGGTTGCGCTTCGCCGCGGACTTGTCGCTGCCGCCCTCCCCATTCCGGCCGAGGATGAAGTCGGTATACTCGTCGAGGCTGCCGGCATAGTCGCGGGCGGTGCCGCCGTCGACCAACACCAGCCGGTCGGCGGTGAGCTCGATCATGTGGCGGTCGTGGCTGACCAGGACGACGGCGCCGCGATAATCGTTGAGCGCCTGGACCAAAGCCTCGCGGGCGTCGACGTCAAGATGATTGGTGGGCTCGTCGAGGATCAGCAGATGCGGCGCGTCGCGGGTGATCAAAGCCAGCGCCAGCCGGGCGCGTTCGCCGCCCGACATGTTGGCGACCGGCATCACCGCCTTGACGCCGGAGAAACCGAAGCGACCGAGCTGGGCGCGGACTGCCGCCGGCGTCGCCTTGGGCATGAGCCGGCTCATATGCTGGAGCGGCGTCTCGTCGCCGTGCAGCTCCTCGACCTGATATTGGGTGAAATAGCCGACCTTGAGCCTGGCCGAGGCGTTGATCGATCCCTCCATCGCCGGCAGCTGGGCGGCGAGCAGGCGGGCGAGCGTGGTCTTGCCGTTGCCGTTGCGGCCGAGCAAAGCGACGCGATCGTCGGGATCGAGCCTGAGGTCGAGGCGCGAGAGCACCGGCTCGCCGGGCGCATAGCCGACCGCGGCCATGTCGAGGGTGACGAGAGGCGGCTTCATCTCGGCCGGGCTGGGAAAGTCGAAGCTGAGGCTCGGATCCTCGGCGACCGCGGCGATCGGCGCCATCCGCGCCAGCGCCTTGACCCGCGACTGGGCCTGCTTGGCGGTGCTCGCCCGGGCGCTGTTGCGGGCGATATAATCCTGCAGCCGGGCCCGCTGCGCCGCCTGGTTGGCGCGGGCCGATTCGAGCTGGGCCAGGCGCTCGGCCCGCTGCGTCTCGAACGCGTCGTAGCCGCCGGGATAGAGGGTGAGCTTGCCCTGCTCGAGGTGGAGGATGTGATCGGCGACATTGTTGAGCAGATCGCGTTCGTGGCTGACGACCAGCATCGTCGCCCGATAGTTCTTCAGGAAATTCTCGAGCCACAGGGTCGCTTCCAGGTCGAGATGGTTGGAAGGCTCGTCGAGCAGCAGCAGATCTGGCTCCGAGAAGAGCAGAGCGGCGAGCGCGACCCGCATCCGCCAGCCGCCCGAGAAGCTGTCGAGCGGCTGGCGCTGCATCGCCTCGTCGAAACCCAGGCCGACGAGGATGCGCGCGGCTTTGGCCGGCGCGGCGTGGGCGGCGATCGCGTTCAGCCGGTCGTGAATGTCGCCGAGGCGATGGGCGTCGTGATTGGTCTCGGCCTCGTGGAGCAGGCTCGCCCGCTCCTGATCGGCGTCGAGCACGGTCTCGAAGGGCGTGGCGGCGCCGGCGGGGGTCTCCTGGGCGATATAGCCGATCCTCGCCGCGCGCGGCATCTCGACGCCGCCGCCGTCGGGCTCGAGCAGGCCGGCGACGATGCGCATCAGGGTCGACTTGCCGGCGCCGTTGCGGCCGATCAGGCCGATCCGGCCGCCAGGGGGCAGCGTCGCGGCGGCGGCGTCGAGGATGGTTCGCCCGCCGAGCCGGACGGTTATCGCATTGAGATTGAGCATGTGGCGCCCGTAGCAGCCGCGGGCGTAACTGTCAGTCCCCTTCCCCGACGGTCTCGCGCGCGAAAGCGGTGAGGTCCGCAAGCACCGGCGCCTGGCGGCGAAACGGGATGGCGAGCGCGGTGAGGATGCCGATATGGCCGAGGCGCGGATAGAGCTTCAGGCGAACGTCGGCGCCGGCGGCGCTGAGGCGAGCGGCGAGCGCGCGGCTGTTGCGCGGCTTCACCCGGCTGTCGGCGCCGCCGTGGAGGAGCAGGACGGGCGGTGCGCCTCGCGCGGCATGGGCGACCGGCTGGGTCTCGGAGGGACGCGGCCATTGGCCGAAGGCGGCGATCGTCGCCGCATCGTCGAGCGGCAGGAAGTCGTAGGGCCCGGCGAGACCGGCCAGGCCGCGGACAACTTTCCTGTCCGGCCCGAGCAGGCCCGGATCGAGCGCCAGCATGGCGGCGTTGTAGGCGCCGGCGCTGTGGCCGACCAGCACGATTCGCTCGCCGTCGCCGCCATAGTCGACCGCATGGCGCCGCGCCCAGCGCAGGGCGGCGGCGCCGTCCCGCAGGAAATCGGGGTAACGTATTTCCGGCACCAGCCGGTAATCGGGGACGATGACGACGAAGCCCTGCGCGGCGAGCGCGCGGGCGGCGAAACCATAATTCTGGCGGCGGCCGCTTTGCCACGAACCGCCATAAAGGAAGAGGAGCACCGGCCGCGGGCGCGTCGCGATGGCGCGCGGCGCGTAGAGGTCGAGCCTGTGCCGCTCGTCCGGGCCGTAAGGCAGGTTCTGCGCCACGAGCGCGGACGCCCGGTCCTTGGGCATGAGCGCGTTGAAGCTGCCGAGCGGATCGAGCATCACGGCCATCGCTCCCACCATAAACGCGGCCGCAAGGCCCAGCAAAAGCCGCTTCATCCTGGCGTGGGCCGCTTTGCGACGCGGTTCACGCTTCCCCCGCCCGATCGGCCAGATCCATGAAATTGCGCGCCGCCTCGCGGTCGCGCTCGTCCTTGAAGGCGATGTCGAGGTCGGGTGCGGCGCCGAGCATGTGAAGCAAGGCCCAGAGAGCGAAACGGTTGCCGCGGTCCTGCTCGAGACCGAGATCGACCCTCATCCGCTCGATTCCGGCGTCGAGCGCGGCCGGGGGGATGGCGGCGAGGTCGCCGGTGCCGAAATAGCGGCGAAGCTGGTCGTCGAAGTTCATAGCGCGTGCTTACCCTTTGTTGGGTGCCAGGTCAGGCCTTGCGCCGCGCCTGGCGAGGACTTTGCCCGGTCCAGCGCTTGAAGGCGCGGGAGAAGGAAGCGGGGTCGGAGAAGCCGACCAGATAGGCGGTCTCGTTCACCGACACCTTGCCGCCGCCGAGATAGTCGAGCGCCAGCCGATGGCGCAGGGCATCGAGCAGCTTCTCGAACGTGACGCCTTCGACCTTCAGCCGGCGGTACAAGGTGTCGCGGCTGCAGCCGGCCTGGGCGGCGATCGCCTCCATGCTCACCTCGCCCTTGTGCAGGACGGGCAGGATCAGGCGCTCGACGCGGCCGCGCATCGTCGTCGCCTCGTCGAGCCTGGCAAGCAGGGCGTCGGCGTGGCGGCTGAGGATGCCGAAGGCGTAGCGCGGCTCGAGCGCGATGCGACGGGTCGTCCAGGCAGGGTCGATCCGCATCGCGTTGCGGCCGGCGGCGAAAGTCACCGGCGCGCCGAGGATCCGTTCATATTCGGCGCGGTAGCCCGGATCGGCGTGGCTGACCTCGACCGCCTGCACGAACGGCGTGTCGCCGAACCGGCGGGTGCCGGTCACCATCTGGGCGAAGGCGATCTCGGTGAGCTCGGGGTAGAGGTCCGGATCGGGGCGGCCGTCGACAATCCACATCCCCGTTTCGTCATGGACGAGGCGGAAGCGTTCGTCCGGGCCCAGATCGAGGTCGACGATCAGGCGCGAATAGCGGGCGAGCTGGACGAAGGCGTCGGCCATCGTTTCCGACGCATGGCCGATCAGCCCGACCACTGAGACCTCGGCGAGGTCGACCGCCTCGCCGTAATGGAGGGCGAAAGCGGGATCGCCGCACAGCAGCTTCGCCGCCCGCAGCAGCGCGATATGGGCGGCGAGCGGGATGCGGGCGTCGTGATCCTCGAGGTCGGCCATGGCGAGGCCCGACCGTTCGAGCAGCGCCTCGCCGCCGGCGGCGCGCGCGGTCGCCAGCTCCAGCATCCTGCGCGTGACACCCGCGGCCACCGTCGGTCCGGCCATGGCTGCACCCTGCGATCATGCTTCTCATGCGTAAAGTCATGTTCGCTACTGTGTTAGTCGTCTAATACTCCCGAGCATCGATCCCTTACGCGAGGAAAGACTGCGATGACCGACGTATCGCTTCTGCGGCTCTATCTGCTTCGCGCCGCCTATCTGATGATCGCTTTGTTCCTCATCTCGGGCATCTGGCCGAGCCTGATTTGGCCCACGGCCCAGTGGCCGCACATGAGCGGCGTCGCCCGCGCCCTCCTGGCGGCGCTCGGCTTCGTCGCGCTTCTCGGGTTGAGATACCCGCTGCAGATGCTGCCTTTGCTGCTGTTCGAGACCGTCTGGAAGGCGATCTGGCTGCTCGCGATCGGTCTCCCGCTGTGGCGCGCCGGCCGGCTCGATCCGGCCAACGCGCAGACGTTCCAGGACTGCGCATTCGGAGTCGTGCTGATGGCGATCGTCCTTCCCTGGCCCTATCTGTGGGCGAATTACGTGAAACGGCCCGGCGACCGCTGGACGCGACGACAACCGGCGGCATGAACATGCTCCAGCCGCCTCCGGGCAGCCCGTGGTGGCTCCACGTAGGCGCCGGACTCATCGGCCTGTTCATCGCGCCGGCTCCCTCTTTTTCGGGCAGCAACAAGTGATGCCCGAATTCGTCCAGGGCTCGCTTTGGCTGGCGGTGCCGCCGATCGCGGTGCTCGGCCTGATGGTCTTCTGGCTGGTCAAGCTGCGCCTGCCGAGGCGGCTCACCCGCTTCGCCCGCAAGGCGGCGGCGTGAGGAAGGCGGTGCGGATCCTCGCCTGGTTGGGCGGCGGCATCCTGCTGCTGCTGTTGCTCGCTTTCTACCTGCTCTACGCGCCGACACCGCCCGCGCCGCAACTGAGCGCCAAGCCTCAGGCCGGCACGATCAGGATCGGCGCGCGCGAGCGCCAATATCTGGTCTACGCGCCGGCGCGGCGGGCGGCCTCCCCTGCCCTGCTGGTCGTGTTCCACGGCCGGATGGGCAGCCCGGCCAGGATCCGGGCCGAGACCGGCTACGGCTTCGATCGCCTGGCGGACCGCAACGGCTTCGTCGTCGCCTACCCGCAGGGTTTCGAAGGCCGCTGGAACGACTGCCGCAAGGCCGGGGACGATCCGGCGCGGCGGCGCGACATCGACGATCTCGGCTTTTTCGACGCTCTGGTCGAACGCCTGCGCCGCCAGCACGGCGTCGATCCGTCGCGGGTGTTCGTCGCCGGCGTGTCGAACGGCGGGCAATTCGTCTACCGGCTGGCGCTGGAGCGGCCGCGGGCGATTGCCGGCGCCGCGGTGTTCGTCGCCGGCCTGCCGAGCCGCGACAACAATGGCTGCACATCGCGCGGGCCGCCGCCGCCGATCCTCATCGTCAACGGCACCGACGATCCGATCAATCCTTATGAGGGCGGGATGGTCTCGCTGTTCGGCTTCTCTCACCTCGGCACCGTCGTCTCGGCGCGCGACAGCGCTCTCTACTTCGCGGGAACCGGCCCCGGTCCCGCGGCCGCCCGCCTACCCGCCCGGGCCCGCGGCGACCGCACCTGGGTCGAGCGATCCGTCTGGCACAGGGCGGGACGCGGCGAAGTGGTTCTGCTGTCGGTGCATGGCGGCGGCCACGTCGTGCCGCAAGCCGTCTACCGGCCGCCGCGACTGCTCGGCCGCGTCACCAGCGCGATCGACGGGCCGGCCGAGGCGTGGAAATTCTTCCGCCGCCAGTGAGGGGGACCGGCGGATCAAAGCCGGAAAGCGAACCGGACAGTTATCGGCAAGTGGAATCCTGCCCCTTCAGGCCTGGGGCTGGACCTGGCCGCCGGTCGAGAAGCGGCCGGACTGCTTCGACTGGGCGATGGCTTTGGCGACGCGCAGTCGCACCAGCCAGAATGCCATCGCGGCGAACGGCGCGAATGCCAGGGCGAACAGGATCGGCGAGCCGCGCACCGCTTTCGGCAGGACATCCTGCTGACCGAGGAAGAAGGAGCCGGTGGCGATGAAGAAGGCGAAGCACATCCGCCACAGATGACGGGAAATCCGCTGAACGGGAGTGAGCTTCGCCCGCAGGATCGCATTGAGGTCGAGCAGGCCGGCGAGCAGGCAGATTCCGGCGAGGACGAACACCGGGCCGCGGCCCGCGGGGGTCGTGGCTCCCGTCAAAGCACTCCAGAACATCAGCGCGGCAGTCCCGAGCGCGACCGCGCAGGCGACGATCTCGAACCTGCCGGTCGTCCCGTCGCGACGGCGCGCGGCGGCCCAGGACGTCGCGACGAAATAACAGACGAAGACCCCGCTGATCGGAGAGCCTGGCGACGACCTGAACGGCTCCAGGATCGAGGCCGTGACGCCGAGAACGAGCATCGAGGCGAAGAACCCGGTGCCGGCGCGGGCGTGCAGCGGGCCGCCCTTGCGCGCGATCACCGCGACCGCGCCCGCGACGAGGGCAAGGCTTCCGCCCGCAATATGGAGCCACAGGAGGACGGTCATGCCGCCACGCTTTCCTGTCCGCCCGCGACGGGCCCCTCGCCGGCCGCGGCGTCGGGCAGGAACTCCAGAATATCGCCGGGCTGGCAGGACAGAGCGGCGCAGATCGCCTCGAGCGTCGAGAAGCGGATCGCGCGGGCCTTTCCGGTCTTCAGGATCGACAGGTTCACGATCGTGATGCCGACGCGCTCCGCAAGCTCGGTGAGCGTCATGCGCCGCGCGTGCAGCACGTCGTCCAGCTTCACCAGGATCGCCATCGTCAGATCGTCCCTTCGAGGTCTTCGCGCATGCGCGCGCCTTGCGCGAACACACGGGCGAGCACGAAGGTCAGCAGCACGGCGAGCCAGCCGTTGATCGAAAAGCCGGCATCGAGATTGACCGGGTGCGCCGGCGTCGAGACCGCCTTGGCGATCGCCGCGATGACGAGGCTGAGCAGCTGCAGCGCCAGCAAGGCCCAGGCGATGGCCTGCAGGCGATCCGCGTTCGCGGCGACGAAGGGATCGCCTGCGCGGACCGTCTCGACCATTCCGAGCAGCCGCTTGAGCACGACATAGTTGAGCGGAATCGTGGCGAGCCCGATTATGGCGACCGCGCGCAGGCCCAGGATCAGCCGATCCGCTTCAGGCGACGGAGACAGGTCGAACGCGCTCATGATCCATCGCTCGTTGGGCATGGCGAGGAGCAGGACGAGGATCGCCACACCGTACAGCCAGTTCACGACGATGAGGATTCGCAGCAGGACATAAGCGATCGGAAGCGCGGCGGAATAGGGACGGGACATCGATGGCACCCCATTGTTGTTATCGGAAGACGATAATTACCTTATCGACAGTCGTCAAGGCCAACATCGATATTCGTAAAGTCGAGATCCATGCCCGGGAATCGCTCGAATTCATGCTGCCCGTCGCCGCAGACGACAGGGACCGGAAGCGCCGACCCCGATAGGCTCAGCGCGGGTCGGCGGCGATCGTGTAGAGGGCCGGATCGGCGAGCTTGCGCCCCAGCGCGACCATCAGATCGGCATCCTCGGCGGCGCCGTCGAGGACCAGCCCGGGTCCCGGATTGTCGGCCGGCGAATGATAGGGCCCGGCGAGGAAGGCGCCGAGCCTTTTCATGTCGGAGAAGGAGCCGCCGACCATGATCGCCGGCACCCCGGCGCGGGCGAGCGCCCAGCCGTCCTGGCGTTCGACGAAGGCCGCGGCCTCGTCATCCTCGTCGAGGGCGCGGCCGGCCTCGGCGACGGTGCGGTCGATAAGCGCGTCCAGGGCGGCGAGGCCGCGCCCCATCACCGCCACCTTCTCGCCCTTGGGCCCGATCGCGAGCGTGTCCATGTTGATCGCGGCGACGAGCGAGGACAAAGGCACGACCGGGCGGGCGGCGAAATATTCCGCGCCGAGCAGGCCCATCTCCTCGGCGGTGGTGGCGAGGAAGAGGATGTCGCGCTTCGGCCGCGGGCCGCGGGCGAGGTCGCGGGCGATCTCGAGCAAGGCGGCGATGCCGCTGGCATTGTCGACCGCGCCGTTGCAGATCCGGTCCGCCCCTTCCGGATCGCAGCGGCCGAGATGGTCCCAATGGCCGAGGTAGAGCAGGCTCTCGCCGGTGGCGCCGGCACCCCTGAGCCGGCCGACGACGTTGCTGGTGGCGATCGTCTCGATCGCGGTGGCGACCTCGAAGCTGGCGCGCAGCCGCAGTGGTACCGGCGTGAACGAGGGACCGGGCACGGCCAGCAAGGCGGCGACGTCGCTGCGGCCGGCGCGGAACACGCTTTCGGCGGCCTTTTGCGAGATCGCTCCCGCGATCGGCGCCGGGGCGTGGATGGCGAGGCGCTTCTGGCCGGAATCGTAGATGCGCTGGACGACCGGCCAGGGCAGAGCGTCGCCGACGATGCCGATCACCGCCGCGGCGCCGCGCGCGGCGACCGCCTCGACCCGCTCCGAATAAGCGGGAAAGCCCGCCGTGTCGGGCGCGTCGTAGAGGATGAGGACGACCGCGCCGTCGAGGTCGGCGCCGGCGAGCTGGTCGATGCCCTTGCCGGGGATGACCGCGCCGTGCCCGGCGAAGACCACCGGCGCGTCGGCGAGCGTCTCGCGCTCGGAACGGCCGACGAGGAGGAGGTCGTCGCGGTCGAGCTCGATCCGCTCGGCTTTCTTGCCCCGGCCCTGCCAGCGGCTGGTCTGGTCGCCCGGCCGGCGCACCACCACTTCGAGCGGCTGATACCAGCTGTTGCGCGGCCCGGCCGGCTCGAGACCGGACGCGCGCATCTGCCCGGCAATATAGGCGATCGCCTTCTGCTCGCCCTCGGTGCCGGGCGCGCGGCCCTCGAAGGCGTCGCTGGCAAGCACGTCAATATGGCGGCGCAGCGCCTCGGCCGAGATCGCCTGGGCGGCGGCAGGCAGGGTGAGGAGAAAGAGGACGGCCAGCAAGCGAAACTTCATCCCCCCGCTTAGGGCGCGGCGGGCGCACGAGGCAAGGGGCGCGAGGGGACACGTACTTTTCGACCGAAAAGTACGTGTCCCCATGTACGCCGGATCGGGAGGCAAGGGGGACATGTACCTTTTGACAAAAAGGTACATGTCCCCATTCACGCCCGCGCCTTCGCCAGCACCCGCCGTGCCTGCTCGACGTGCATGCGCTCGATCATCTCGCCCTCGAAGCGCGCGGCGCCGCCGGTGGCGGCCGCGAGCAGGCGCTTCGCCGCCGCGACCTCCGCCTCGCTCGGGCCGAACAGGCGGTTGGCGGGCTCGATTTGGTCGGGGTGGACGAGCGACTTGCCGTCGAAGCCGAGGGCGCGCCCTTCCGCGCATTGCGCGGCGAAGCCGTCGGCATCGTCGAGCTTGTTGTAGACGCCGTCGAAGGCGGCGACTTGCGCCGCGCGGGCGGCGAGGAGGATGATCTGGAGCGACGTCGCCAGCGGCGCGCGGTCGCCGCCGGGGCGCAGGCCGAGGTCGGCGGCGAGGTCGTTGGTGCCGGCGATCAGGCCCGCCGTCTCGGGCGCGATGGCGGCGGCGGCGAGGACGCCGCGGGCGGTCTCGATCATGGCGAGGACGGGCTTGCCGGTGGCGCGGGCGACGTCGCGCACCGCTTCCGGACCGGGCGTCATCGGCACGATCACATAATCGGCCCGGCTCGCCGCCGCCGCCTCGAGGTCCGGGGCGTGCCAGGGGTCGCGCGAGTTGATCCGGATCGCACACCGGCCCGCAAACCCTGCCGCCGCCGCTTCCACCGCGGCGGCGCGGGCGCCGTCCTTGTCGGTGGGCTTCACCGCATCCTCGAGGTCGAGCACCACGACATCGGCGGCCAGCCCCCTCGCCTTCGCCACCGCGCGCGGGTTCGAGGCGGGCAGGAACAGCAAGGAGCGGCAGAGGCTGAGGTCGGCGATCATGTCCCGATTTCGCTTGGAAGCGGCTCCACTTGCCCGCATTATGCACGGGTCCGCAAGGGGAGGCGCGTCCGCCATGACCATCACCATCGTTTTCTTCTTCCTGCTCATATTGGTCGTGCTGTTCCTGATGTCCGGCATCAAGATCGTCCGCCAAGGCTATCATTACACGATAGAATATTTCGGCCGCTTCACCGCCGTCGCCCATCCCGGGTTCAATTTCTACATGCCGTTCTTCTACCGGGTCGGGCGCAAGGTGAACATGATGGAGCAGGTGCTCGACATCCCCGGCCAGGAGATCATCACCAAGGACAATGCGATGGTCTCGACCGACGGAGTCGTCTTCTTCCAGGTGCTCGACGCCGCCAAGGCCGCCTATGAGGTCAGCGACCTCTACGTCGCGATCATGCAGCTCACCACCACCAATTTGCGAACCGTGATGGGCTCGATGGACCTCGACGAGACGCTCAGCAAGCGAGACGAGATCAACGCCCGCCTGCTCTCCGTGGTCGACCAGGCGACCGAGAGCTGGGGGGTCAAGATCACCCGGGTCGAGATCAAGGACATCCGCCCGCCCGCCGACATCGTCAACGCGATGGGCCGGCAGATGAAGGCCGAGCGCGAGAAGCGCGCCGTCATCCTCGAGGCCGAGGGCAGCCGCGCCTCGGCGATCCTCAAGGCCGAGGGCCAGAAGCAGGGCCAGATCCTCGAGGCCGAAGGCCGGCGCGAGGCCGCCTTCCGCGACGCCGAGGCGCGCGAGCGCGAGGCCGAGGCGGAAGCCAAGGCGACCCAGGTCGTCTCCGACGCGATCGCCGGCGGCAACACCCAGGCGATCAACTATTTCGTCGCCCAGAAATATGTCGAGGCGATCAGCGGCTTCGCCACCTCGCCCAACGCCAAGACGATCCTGTTCCCGGTCGAGGCGACGGCGTTGATCGGCACGTTGGGCGGAATCGGCGAGCTCGCCCGGGACGCGCTCGGCCAGGGCGGCGGCGGCGAAGGCGGCCCGCCGGCGCGGCACGGGCCGTTCGAGGGCCGGGGCGAGGTCCCCGGCCCGTGAGCGGCCTCGACCTCGAGCCGCACTGGATCTGGCTGCTCGGAGCGATCGCGCTCGGCATCGCCGAGCTGATCGTCCCCGGCGTCTTCCTGATCTGGCTGGCGGCGGCGGCCGCGGTTACCGGCCTTCTCACCCTCGCCTTCGGCATCGACCTCCCCTTCCAGTTCGCGACCTTCGCCCTGCTCGCCATCGCCGCCGTCTATTCGGGCCGCCGCTGGTACGTGAACAACCCGATGCCGAGCGCCGACCCGCTGCTCAACGACCGCGCCGCGCGGCTGGTCGGACGGACGGTGACGGTGGTGGCGGCGATCGACAATGGCGAGGGCCGGGTCAAGGTCGGCGACAGCGTCTGGTCCTGCCGCGGCCCGGACGCGCCCGAAGGCGCGCGGGTGCGGATCACCGGCGCCGACGGGTCGTGCCTCAAGGTGGAGCCGGTCGCGGCGATCGAGGGGCCGGCGGGCTAATTCCTCCGCCGCCTGCGGCGCACGATGAGCCTGCCCGGGGTCCTGCTTGGGCGAGATCGGGTATAGCACTCTTTGCGAGAGGGTCGCGAGGGCGCTTCCCGCTTTCCCTTCCGACGCGGGCACGAAGGCGGCGTCGCCGCCGGTTCGGTCCCGAATCGGCACAATGTTCGGCCCGGAGCGCTCTCCCGCCCGGGAAGGGGAAGTATCCCTATGCGGAATCGCGGAAATGGGCATACTCGCCGCGCCCGACTCGGGCCAGTCTTCAGTGCGTGTCGCGTTCGCGAAATGCGGAGAACGGGGGGTATCCCAGCTCGATTCGTACGGTTCGGCAGCCGCCGGGCCTGGGGAAGCTCGGCCTTCCGCTTGCAAGCGCGTTCAATAATGGAGGAACGAAATGCACAACGTACTCGGATCGTTCGTCGAGCGAAATTCGGATGACGGGGATGGCACGCTGACCGCGGACGTGACGCCCGAAAACGGGAAACTGAAGTTCACCGTCGGAGCCGACGGCGACGACGCCGCGCAGATCCGGACCACCCAGTTCAACGGAGTCAAGATCTCCGACCTGACGAAGCTTCAGTACACGACCAACGTGAGCCAGTGGGTGGATGGCCAGGCGATCTACATCATCATGCAGGTCGACCTGGACGGCGTGCCCGGCGGTGCGACGACCCTGCTCTTTTTCGAGCCCGTCTATCAGAGCGCGACCTTTTTCCCGTCCAACCCGCAAGGAACGGTCGCGCTCAATACCGACCAGACCTGGGATGCGCTCAACGGCGGGTGGTGGAGCACGACCGGCCTGGGCGGCGCGGGCCCGGGCACGGACGTGAAGTCGCTCGACGAGATCCTCGCGGCCTATCCCAACGCGACGGTCGGCTTTTCCGAGCTCGGGGCGATCCGCTTCGTCGCCGGGTTCGGTGCGGGAGCGTGGGACAATTTCGTCGGAACGCTCGACGACGTCGTCATCGGAGTGGGCGGAATCGATACGACGTTCGCGTTCACGGACACGGTTCATACGATCGACGGGACCAACCAGTCCGATGTCATCCACGGCGATCAGGACGGACCGTCGGCCGACCACATATTCGGCAATAACGGCAGCGATCAGCTGTTCGGCGAAGCGGGGTCCGACACGCTCGAGGGCGGCAACGGCAACGATTCGCTCGACGGAGGCTCCGGCAACGACGTTCTTGCCGGCGGAAACGGGCAGGACGTGCTCACGGGCGGATCGGGCGCCGACATTTTCGTGTTCGGAAGGGGCGGAGGATCCGACGTCGTCGTCGACTTCGACTCGGCCGGGGGCGATCGAATCCGGCTCGAGGACGGGCTTGCCATCAAGAGCGTCAAGGTGTTCGACGCGAACGGCGACGGAATCCTCGATACCCAGCTCATGCTGAGCAACGGCTCGGTGACGTTCTACGGAACCGGTTCGACGCTCGACACGGTCGCCGAATGGAACGCGCTGGTCGTGATCTAGGCGGCGTCCCGGCGGCGAGCCCGGGAGGGCCGCCTCGTCTCAAAGCGGGGGACACCAAGCGGGGGGACGCGCGAAGCGGGGGACACGTACTTTTTCCTGAAAAGTACGTGTCCCCATTTGCGCCGGCGCTCCATCGCCTTGAGGGCCCAACTCCTCCACCACCTCTCTGTGCGCCGCGCCCGACCGCGCCGACGCGATGGTCTGGGCGATGACCGAATTGTTCGACCGGCAGAGCGCCGAGCCGCGGATCCGGCTGCTCTAGCCCCGGGTGATCACTCCTCCTCGCCCCGCCGGCGCTGGTAGAAGATCGCGCCGACGGTGGCGGCGACTCCGGCCGCGGCCGCGCCGAGGCCGATATTGCGCCAGCTGAACACGCTCTGCTCGCCGAGCGCGCTGCCGTCCGGCTCCTCCTCGAGCAGGGCGGCATTGTCGGCATTGGCGGAGAGCCGGACCGTGTCGCCCTCGACCGCGGCGACGAGGCCGCCGGAAATATAATGATGGTGGCGCTTGTGCGAGCCGCTGTCGGCCCGGGTCAGCTTGATGCGGTCGCCCTCGACCGCGTCGACCGTGCCGAGGCGGACGCCGTCGGCGCCGATGATGTCCATATGGGGCTGGATTTGGCTGAGGTCGGCCATGGCGTCCCGTCTCCTGCTGGGGTGAAGCTTCGCGGGACCAACGAGGGGCGCGGGGAATGGATGCAAAAGCGGGCGACGGAATCCAAGGCCGTGCGCCCATTTCCCCAAAAAAGGCGCGAAGCCGTGCGCGCCGATTGCAAAAGCCGCCGCGGTGGGCATGATGGCCCCCTCTCAGGACGGGGACTTATGCGCGGACAGGTATTGGGCGTCGACACTCGGACCGGCGACGGCATCGTCACCGGCGACGACGGTCGCCGCTACAGCTTCAAGCCGGCCGACTGGGCCCATCGCGGCGAGCCGGCAATCGGCATGTATGTCGACTTCGAGATCCACGAAAACCGGGCTCTGACCCTGTTCCCGGTGCCGGGGGCGCCGCTTCCCCCGGCGGCGGCGTCCGCCCCCGCGCCGGACCCGAACGACCGCAACAAATATATCGCCGCCCTGATCGCCTTCCTGCTCGGCCCGCTCGGCATCCACCGTTTCTATCTGGGGCGGACCGGCTCGGCCATCGCGATGCTGATCCTGACCTTCACCATCGTCGGCCTGATCGTCACCGTGCCCTGGGCGTTCATCGACATGATCCGCTATCTGGTCATGTCCGACCGGGAATTCGCGGCCCGCTACGCGCGGACGACCGGCTGAGCCGCATGGATCGAGCGCGCGTCACCTCGCTCGTGCCGATGGCCTATGTCGCCGATGTCGGGGTTGCGGCCGCCTTCTATGAAAAGCTCGGATTCGAGCCTTGCGGCAGCTTCACGCCGCCCGGCGACGACGCGCCGTCATGGGTGTCGCTTCGCTCCGGCCCGGCCGGGCTGATGCTCGCCCGCGCCTCCGAGCCGGTCGTCGCCGCGCAGCAGGCGGTGCTCTTCTATGTCTATTGCGGCGATGTCGGGGCGATGCGCGACCGGCTCGCCGAGGCCGGCCTCGAACCCGGCCCGATCGCCAAGCCCTTCTACAATCCGCAAGGCGAGTTCCGCCTCGTCGACCCCGACGGCTATGTGGTGATGGTCGCGCACTTGTAGCAATCCGCGCTCCACCCGCCGCCGACGTCCCGGCTAGCCGAAGATCCTGTTGAGATAGGCCGCGATCCTGACGCCGCCGCGGCTGAGCCGCCCGTCGAGCGCCGCTCCATGCTGATAGGCGTAGGCGTAGGACAGTTTCGGATTGGCCGGATAGAGCGTCTCGCGCAGCGCCACGCTCTCGGCGATCCAGATCTGGGGATCGGGGTTCGACCAGGCGACGACCTGCGCGGGCGTGATCGCCCCGACCAGCCATTCGGCCAGCTCGCCATGCGACAGCTGGCGCGCGTCGATCATCCCCGAATCCCAGACCGAATGCAGGTTGGTCTGCGCGCCGAACAGGGTGACCTTGACGTCGTTGCCGCCGCGGTCGCCCGGCCGGCCGGCGTGGAGCGGCTGGTGGAGATCGCCGATGATGTGGATGGTGAAGCGCAAGGCGAGACGCTTGTCCGCCGCGCTCGCATCGGGATCGCGCAGCACCTGGGCGAAGCGCTCGAGCGCGGTCACCGCATCGCCTTCGGGCGGCGCGCCCGTCGCCGAGTGGGTGCTGCCCGCCGGGACGGTGACGTAATGGAAGGGGCTGGCGGTCTTCTGCCAGAATTCGGCCGGGTCCGAGCGCATGTCGTCGGGCCAGGTCGCCGCCTGGGCGAGGGTCTCGGTGCCGAGCAGCAGCTGGACGTTGGCCCGCGCCGCCCCGCTCAGATAGCGCTCGGCGACGGCGCCGGTGACGCGGTGGCCGGTCTGCCCCCAGGCCAGAGCCGGGCTTGCGGGAAGGGCGCAGCACAGCAAGGCGAGAATGAATCGGCGCATAAATTTTCCCCTCAATATTCAATAAGAGGATGCGCCGGGACGGCCCGCGATTCAATCGCCCCCGCTACGGGCGGAGCAAAAGGCCCGGGTGTTTACGTCGCCTGATCGGTCGAGCGGCTAGCGGAAGGGGGCGATCAGGACCCGTCCGATCGGCAGCCATGCCTCGCTGCCGGCGAAATGTTCGGCGTTCAGCCGACCGAGGTGGACGATGAGCCCGACCGTCATGACGGCGTAGAGCTTGCGGCAGACGAAAATGTCGTAGCCCAGCGCGATCAGCAGCGGCGCCAGGCTCAGCGGCTGCCACAGCAATGGGCTCTCGATTCCGGTGTGGCCGACCAGCCGGCCCAGTCCGACCACGGCGACCGAGAAGGTGGCGAGGAACATCGCGCGCTTGTGAAGGTGGGGACGCGCCCGCCAGGCGACGGCAGCGGCGAGGAAGCCGGCAAAGCAGACCATGTCGATGACGGGAAAGAAAACGAACGCCGCGGCGGCTTCGAAGTCGTTTTCCCGAAGGCCCAGCCGGTGGGCCAGCAGGCCGGCCGCGTAGAGCCCCACCGCGGCGATCGCGAACCCGTAGGCCGCGAGCCACGGGCCCATGTCGATATGGACGCGCGCCCGCCCGGTCATGATCAGCATCGCCTGGGAGATGTAGAGAAGCAGCCAGATCGTGAACAAGGCGGCGTGCAGGTGGATCAGCCAGAACTGCGTGTTCGCCGCTGGAGTCCGGCCGGTGACGGCGCTGAAATATTGCGGCCAGAAGCCCCCGACGGCGACCGCCAGCATGATCAGGCCGAGGACGGTGAAGAATGGCGACCTGAGAAGCCGCCGGCGGGCGCCCGCCGAGGCTGCAGCTGCGGTCGCGGCCGCGGTCATCAATTCAGACCGATCCTCGCCAGCGCCCGCTCGGAGGCGCCCGCTCGCCGCAGCCGCAGCAGCTCCTCGGGATCGAACGCCGCTCCGAACAGAGGCGGCTGCATCGCCGCCGCCATCTCCGGCGTGTCCATGAACGCGGCGCACTCCGCCTTGGACGGGAAATTGTCGCAGGTGATCTCGACTTCATTCCCGTCGGGATCGCGATAGTAGAGGGAGGAGGTGAAATGGTGGTTGACGCAGAGCGCGGGCCGGATGCCGATCTGCTTCAGACGCTCATATTGATCGGCGAGCTCGGCCGGTCCGCCGCAGCCGAAGCCGATATGATCGACGCCGCCCGAGGATTCCGGTCGCTGCGTGGTTTCCCCATCGTCCCACAGCACGAAGCGATGATGCTCGTCGTCGAAGCTCATGAAGGCGGCGAGCTCGTTCCGAAACCGCACGCGCGCATCGAAGGCCCTGCCGTACCAGTCGATCGCCTCGGCAAGGTTTCGGGTCCGTAGGCCGAAATGGGCGATGTGGAGTCGGGGTCCGATGGGACGTCTCCTGTCCTTTGGCGCTGCGGCCGCAGGCTAGCGAAGAAGCCCGGCCGAGGGAACGTCCGGATGGCGGCAGGGGACATTTGCCGGCAACCGTCCCGACAGGGCCTCCCGGCTTCTCGGCGCCGTGGCCTTCGCAGCAGCTGGCGCGCCCCATTGGTCCAAGATTTCCGGCGTTATCACTGCATAGGCATTCAAATTCCCGGAATTCTCGCAATGTGAATGCTGCGGAAACACCTGTCGTCGTCGGTCGTCCGAATGAAGAGATACATCGTTTGATCGTCTGCGCGTCGGTATCTTGAGGAATTCTCATCATAGGGGGGGTGACGATAAGGATGGAGGCTCCAGCCATGCCGGATCGCGGCCCGGCGAATCGGGTCCACGCCGACGCAAAGCGGAAATGCCTCATCTCCGGCAAGAAAGACGGAGGCGGATATCGAACAGGGTTTGTCTGGACGGGGATCGCCGCAGACGGTCTTTGAGGCTTCCGGGAGACGCAGGTCGAACAGCAGAGCCAGCTTCGTCCTGGCACCTACCGAGATGTCGAAATACCTCAAGTAGGTGCAGGAATTGCCCTGATCGCAGGTCTCGCTGCGCGATCTGTCCCAAATGCTGAGGCCCCCCTCGGCAACGCGCCCCAGATAGCGCGATCGTCGGCTGCCGATGGCGGTGGCGGCGGCAAGGACCCGTTCGGCTTGCCGAAAGCCGCGGCCGCCGTCTCCCTCGGCTTGGGACGACAAGCTCTGCCGCGCGCTGCTGGGAGGCCGGGTCGGACCGCTGTCGACGCTGGCGCCCTGGGCGGATGCAAGGCCCGCCAATATCAGGGTCGAAAGCGCGTCCTTCACCGGCGAAGAATGGCATGATCGACGCCCGCCGACCACCCCTGCCACGGCATCCCGCCGGGGGCTTCCGTCCGGCGACATCGTTTCCCCGGTTCCTGTCGCGATCCTCCCCTTTTCTGTGCTAGCCCGCTGCCCGGGAGGCGGCTCAATGCCTTATCGGAATGCCTGGATCTGGGTGGTGCTGCTCCTGCCGGCGGTCGCGGTTGCCTTCTGGCCGGGCTATCTGACGAGGCTCGGCGAGGTCTCGTGGATCCTCCACGCCCACGGCATTACCGCCACTTTGTGGATAATCTTGCTGGCGGCTCAGAGCTGGTCGATCGACCGCGGCGCCCGCGGCCTGCACAGGCTGGCCGGCCGGGCGAGCCTGGCCCTGTTTCCGCTCTTCTGGGTCAGCGGCCTGCTGATCGTCGATCTGATGGCGGCGGGGTTCGTCGCGCGCGCCAATCCCTTCCAGAGCCTGTTCGGAGCGCGGCTGACGCCGGTCGACCTGCTGACCAGCGGCGCCATCCTCCTGCTTTATTACGTCGCCGTGAGCCGGCGCCGCGCCGTGCTCGTCCATGCTTCGGCAATGCTGGCCATCCCCTTGTTCCTCGTGCCGCCCATCCTGGTGCGCCTGTTCCAGATCGGCGGCCCGCTGGCGATCACCGGCCCGACCGACTTCTTCAAGTTCGGCTACGGCCTCGAGCTCGCCAATCTGCTCTGCATCGCTTTGGCGCTGTGGCTGTACGCCCGCCGGCCGAAGACCGCCTGGCCGTTCCTGGTCGCCGCCGCCACCATCGCCGCCCAGGGGCTGGTCTTCGAGACCCTGGGCCGAAGCCGGGCGTGGCAGGCCGCCATGCCGGGGCTGGCGTCGATCCCGACGGCGGCGATCGCCGCTTTCGGCCTGCTGCTCTCCGGCGCGGTGGTGTGGGCGGCCTGGTCGGCGCCGGCGGGGGCCCGCCCGCGAGGCCCCCGCCGGCCGGCCGAGGCGCTCGCGACGGACTGACGCTCGAGGAAGGGGCAGCGCCCGCCCCCTCGCGTCCTCTCGGATCAGTGAGGGCCACTGGTGACGCCACGAGCTGCCCCCAAGGCGGTCATTCCAGGCGCGCTATGACCTCTTCGATCGTGTCCTCGCGCACTTCCTTCATGATCCGCTCGCCAATCCAGACGCCGTCGGCGCCTCGGGTCTGGACGATCATCCACCTGTCTCTCGCCTCCCACAGGATCATGCGTGGCGGCCGGCCGGTGCGAGACAGTTCGATATACCAGTAACCGGAATTCCTGCCGTCATACTTCGCTTCGCTGACGGTCAGGCCGGCATCTTCGGCCAACCGGCAGGCCCTCGCAAAATCCCTGAGGACAAGAGGCGCGCCGGCCCCACCAGCGGCAGGTCCTCGCCTTATGCCGGTGCCGGGTTTCGACCCGTTGCGGACGTTGCGACGGCGGCCGCTCATCGGATCACAGCGAGGGCTTCCAGGGTGCCCGCCCGATCGGCGCACGCTGCGATGATCCGGGCCGCAGGGTCGCTTATGCATCGGTCGTGCAGGCGTGCGCGCAGCACGATGCGGGTGGGCGCAGTTCGCCGAGCGAAGGAGTCGAACCAGCGGCTCGGGCCGATCGAAAGATAATAGGGAAAGTCATCCCCCACCTCGTCCGCCGAGGCATGGATCCCGCAAGAGCGACTCTGACATCGCTCCAGCCACCCGGCCACGACGATTTCGCGCCCGTCCAAGGTCCGCGCATTTTCCACCACTTCTCGAACGCTCAACGGGCGCTCGGTCGCACCGGCCATGCAACCGGAAAGCGCCAGGAGCGAGAATGGCAGGAAGCGGTGCACGTCGCCCGATCTACGCAAGCATCGGTGAAGCAGCAATGTCCGCTTCGCGCCCGTTTGAGGGTGCCGTCGACCGGCGGCGGCGCTTCCCTTGCGGGACGGCCGCGTTCGACCCGTTGCGAACTTTGGCCTCGGCGGCGATAATGCCGCCCATGCGGCGACTATCTCGACGCGACCCGGCCTTGGCTCCCGGCTGAAGGATGGCGGCATGACCGAGACGTCCGTGAAGACCTATTGCCGCGCCGTGGGAATATTCCTGATCCTGACGATGGCGGGGGGCTGGTTCGGGGAGATGTACGTGCCGTCGCTGATGCTGACGGGCGACGCCGCCACCGCCGCCGCCCAGCTCCGCGCCCATGACGGCCTGTTCCGGCTCGGCTTCGCGGCCTATCTGGTCGAGGCGTTCAGCGACGTCGTCCTGGCCTGGCTGTTCTACGTCCTCCTGAAGCCGGTCCACCGCGACCTCGCCCTGCTCTCCGCCTTGTTCGGGCTGGTGTCGATGACGCTCTTCGCGGTCACCAAGATGTTCTATTTCTCCGCCCCGATGTTGCTCAAGGGCAGCCGCTATCTGGCGGCTTTCCCGCCCGAGCAGCACGAGGCCCTCGCCGGCCTGTTCCTGTCGCTCTACGCCGGGCTGAGCGGACTGTTCATGCTGTTCTACGGGACCGCCTGGATCCTCCGCGGCTGGCTCACCTTCCGCTCGGGCTATTTCCCCCGTTTCCTCGGAATCCTGATGGTTGTCGCGGGCCTGGGCTTCGTCGCGAAGAACCTCACCAAGGTGCTCGCTCCGGCCTGGTCGTCGGACCTGCTGCTCGCTCCCATGTTCCTCAACGCCCTCGCCGTCGCGATCTGGATGCTGGCGAGGGGCGTCGACCGGGACAAGTGGGACCGGGCGACCGCGGGAGGGGCAGGTACCTGACCTCCTTGAACTGTCCCCCGGACTTGATCCGGGGTCCACCTTCCTTGTCTTTGCTCGTTATTCGATTTCCGTCCAGCTGCCGCGCCGGCTCGCCCAATCGTTGTAGGCGGTGTTGTAACCCCAGGCGAAGAAGGCGGCATCCCGGACCGTCTCCGGGTCCGAAAAGATGATCCTCACGGCTTCCGCGACCAGCTCCAGCGCATCAATCACCTGCTGCTCGTCGAGCGTGCACTTTCTCGGGAGAGGCGTGTCGCTGCCATTGAAGCGCATCCAAAGCTCGACCGGGTGCGGGATCGAAATCTCGTCTGGAACCTGCAGCGCCCTTAGCGAAGGCGCGATCCATTGATCACGCCAATCGTAGGCGAACTCGACCTCCACCGCGGATGTGCGGACAGTGCAAGCCACCTCGCTCGCGCTCTCGATCCGATAGGTCCCCGAACCGAAAATGGTGTCCAGCCGCGAAGCTTGTCGCTTCAGCAGGTCAGCGAGCGACGGTTGCGAAAACAATCCCATACGAAATGTTTAGCCAGAGCATCGTCCTTTCCGCAATCGTGCAGGTTCACGGATTGCAGGCAGCGCCGCCAGGTCCGGCTCCACCCACCCCAGCCGAGCCTCGCGCGAGAACAGGGTCTTCGGGTCGTAGAAGCACAAGGGCCAGTTGCGCCGGCCCTCCTCCGAGCGGAGGAGGCCGTTGACCTTGGCGACCAGGGGCAGCGCCGGGTCGGTGCGGGCGAGGTAGAGGCGCACCGCGCGGATGAAGCACTGGGTGATGGTCTCGTGATAGCCCTCGCTGTCGCTGTTCACCCCGCCGACGCTCTCATTGTAGCGGCGGATGAGATCGGGGAGGTCGCGCTCGGAGGCGATGTCGGGGCGCTCCAGAAGCAGCCAGGCGCAGGTGGCGAGATGGGCCTCGTGGGTCCAGTCCGGGCGCGGCAGGGTGCGGGCGAGCATCCCCTCGCCCACGCGGCGGATGGCGGCGTCGTCGGGAAACAGGCGGGGTTCGTGGCAGTCGGTCATCGTCGTTCCTTCAGGGCATAGAAAAAGGGCGCGCCGGCCTTCGCCGACGCGCCCTGGGTCCTTCGATACACCGTCTCGACTTCGCTCGACGGCTACTCAGGATGAGCGGATGGGGCCTCAGGCCGTGGTCACCGTCTTGATCTCCGCTTGTTGTTGAGCCCGCGGCGCCGCGTCGCGGACGCCGGCGTCGACATGGGCCTCGAACTTGGCGAAATTCTCCACGAACAATTTGACCAGCTTGGCGGCGGTGGCGTCGTAGGCGGCCTTGTCGGCCCAGGTGTCGCGCGGATTGAGGATCGCGGAGTCGACGCCCGGCACGCTGACCGGCACCTCGAAGCCGAAATTCTCGTCGATGCGGAACTCGCCATGGTTGAGGCTGCCGTCCAGGGCGGCGTTGAGCAGCGCCCGGGTCGCCCTGATCGGCATGCGGCTGCCGGTGCCGTATTTGCCGCCGGTCCAGCCGGTATTGACCAGCCAGCAGCTGACGCCGCCTTTGGCGATCCGCGCCTTCAAAAGGTTGCCGTAGACGCTCGGGTGGCGCGGCATGAACGGGGCGCCGAAGCAGGTCGAGAAGGTCGCCTCGGGCTCGGTCACGCCGATCTCGGTGCCGGCGACCTTGGCGGTGTAGCCGGAGAGGAAATGGTACATCGCCTGGTCGGGCGTCAGCCGCGCGATCGGCGGCAGCACGCCGAACGCGTCGGCGGTCAGCATGACGATGTTGCGCGGCACCGGCCCCATATTCTCGGCCGACGAATTGGGGATGAAGTCGATCGGATAGGCGCCGCGGGTATTCTCGGCGAGCGACGAATCGTCGAGGTCGAGCTCGCGAGTCTCCGCATCGATGACGACATTCTCGAGCACCGTGCCGAAGCGCCGGGTGGTCGCGTAGATTTCCGGCTCGGCCTCGGGCGAGAGGCGGATCATCTTGGCGTAGCAGCCGCCCTCGAAGTTGAACACGGCGGTGTCGGACCAGCCATGCTCGTCGTCGCCGATCAGGGTTCGGCTGGCGTCGGCGGAGAGGGTCGTCTTGCCGGTGCCCGAGAGGCCGAAGAAGACGGCGGTGTCGCCCTTGGGGCCGATATTCGCCGAGCAATGCATCGGCATCACGCCCTCGGCCGGCAGCAGATAGTTGAGGATGCCGAACACCGACTTCTTCATCTCGCCGGCATAAGCGGTGCCGCCGATCAGGATCATCTTCTCGGTCAGGTTGACGGCGATCACCGTCTCCGAGCGGGTGCCGTGGCGGGCCGGGTCGGCGCGGAAGCTCGGCAGGTCGACGATCGTGAATTCGGGCTCGAAATCGGCGAGCGCGTCCGTCTCCGGCCGTACCAGCAGGGTGCGGATGAACAGATTGTGCCAGGCGAGCTCGTTGATCACCCGGACGCGGACCCGGTGCTCTCTCTGCGAGCCGCCGTAGAGGTCGGCGACGAACAGGGTGTCGCGCTCGCCGAGCGCGGCGAGGAAATCGGCCTTGAGCGCCGCGAAATGGTCCGGAGTCATCGCCTTGTTATTGTCCCACCAGATGGTGGCGTCGGTCTCGGCGTCGCGGACGATATACTTGTCGTTGGCCGAGCGGCCGGTATGGCGGCCGGTGCGGACGACGAGCGGGCCGTGCCTGGCGAGCACGCCCTCGCCGCGGCGAACCGCCGCCTCGACCAGCTGCGGCGTGCCGAGGTTCCAGTGAAGCTCGGCTCCGGTGGCGATACCAAGCCCCTTTGCCGGCACGCGATTGGCCACGACATTCTCCCTTGAATTATATGACGAATATGGCGGCGCGGGCGCCGCCCTTCGGACCCGGGCCCCATATCGGAGCGGTCCCCTTTCGTCAAAGGGTAGCGCCTCGGCAGGGGGCGGGCTAAGTGGGCCGTGACGCGAGGGAGCAAGGATGCCGGTGACGATCGCCCTGGTCGACGACGACCGCAACATCCTCACCTCGGTGTCGATCGCGCTGCAGGCGGAGGGCTTCGCCACCCGCGTCTATTCGGACGGCGAGGCGGCCTTGAAGGCCCTGGTCGACAATCCGCCCGATCTGGCCGTGCTCGACGTCAAGATGCCGAAGATGGACGGCATGGAATTGCTTCGGCGGCTGCGCGAGAAGAGCGAGGTGCCGGTGATCTTCCTGACCTCGAAGGACGAGGAGATAGACGAAGCGCTCGGCCTCGCCATGGGCGCCGACGATTACATAACCAAGCCCTTCTCCCAGCGCCTCCTCCTCGCCCGAATCCGCGCCATCCTGAGGCGGGCGGAGCTGCGGGCGGCGCCGGCGGACGGCGCCCAGCCCGAGGCCGAGACGCCTCGGATCGTGCGCGGACGGCTCGCCATGGACCCGGCGCGGCACCGGGTGGCGTGGGACGGCCACGACGTCACCTTGACCGTCACCGAGTTCATGATCCTCGAGGCGCTGGCGCAGCGGCCGGGCGTGGTCAAATCGCGCAACCAGCTGATGGACGTCGCCTATCAGGACGACATCTATGTCGACGACCGCACCATCGACAGCCACATCAAGCGGCTGAGGCGCAAGTTCCGCGCCGCCGATCCCGACTTCAAGGGGATCGAGACGCTTTACGGCGTGGGATACCGCTTTGCCGAGGAATGACGATCGCGATCTCGAGCTCAAATGGTCGGGACGCTGGATGCTCCTCCACCGCATCCTCGCGGTCAACGTCTTCGCCCTCGCCATCCTCGCCGGCAGCATCTTCTACCTCGACGGCTTCCGCAGCCGGCTGACCCAGGGCGCGGTCGCCAATGCCGAGGCGCAGGCCGGCATCATGGCCGATTCGCTGGCGCTCGCCGAGCCGGGCGAGAAGGTCGCCCTGCTGCACCGGCTGGGGACGCGCTCGAAGACGCGGCTGCGCGTGTTCGGCGCGGACGGCGCCAAGCGCATGGACAGCTGGGACGGCGCCGAGCCGACCTACGAGCTGCGCGACCCGAGCCGCGAGCCGTGGCGCAAGGACGTCGCCCGCCTGCTCGACAATGCGTTCGACGCGATGGTCGGCGCACCGGCGCCGCCGCCCTTGCCGATGCCGGAGCCGGAGCGGCTCGGCGGCTGGAGCGAGGCGGCGGCGGCGCTCGCCACGCCGGGCCCGCGGACGATGCTGCGGCGGGCGCCGGAGGGGACTCCGTTCATCTCGGCGGCGGCGCGGGTGCCGGGCTCGGGCGAGGTGCTGCTGCTCACCCGTAACGCCCGCGACATCCGCCGAATCGTCCGCGACGAACGCACCACCTTGCTGATCATCGCGCTGGTCACCCTGCTCGTCTCGGTCATGCTGTCGCTGTTCCTGGCGCGCACCATTGCGTTGCCGCTGCGCCGCCTCGCCCGCGCCGCGCATCGCGTGCGGCTCGGACGGGCGCGGGAAGTGTCGGTCCCGACCCTGCCCGCCCGGCGCGACGAGATCGGCCTGCTCGCCCGCGCCGTCGCCGACATGACGCAGTCGCTGCGCTACCGGATCGACGCCACCGAAGCCTTCGCCGCCGACGTCACCCACGAGCTCAAGAACCCGCTCGCCTCGCTCCGCTCCGCCGTCGACAGCCTCGACAAGGTCGAGGATCCGGGGCTGCAGCGGCAGCTGGTCGAGGTGGTGCGCAGCGACGTCGCCCGGCTCGACCGGCTGATCGTCGACATCGCCGAAGTGTCGCGGCTCGACGCCGAGCTGAGCCGCGCCCGCTTCGAACCGGTCGACCTCGGCGGGCTGCTCGAATCGCTGCTCGATCTGTGGCGGCCGCGGGCGGCGGAACGCCAGGTCCGGCTCGCCTTCGCCCGGCCGCGGGTCGGCAGCGCCGTCATCCTCGGCGACGAATCGCGGCTGGCCCGGGCGATCGACAATATCGTCGACAACGCCCTCTCCTTCTCGCCCCCGGGCGGGCTGGTCGAGATCGGCGCCGCCCGCGTCGGGGGAGAGGTGATGATCGCGGTCGAGGACGAAGGCAAGGGCGTGCCGGAGGAAGCGCAGGACGCGATCTTCCGCCGCTTCCACAGCGTCCGGCCGGAGGCGGACGGCTTCGGCCGCCATTCCGGCCTCGGCCTCGCCATCGCCAAGGCCACCGTCGACGGCCATGGCGGGCGGATCGAGGTGGAAGGCCGCCACGACGGCCGCAGCGGCGCCCGCTTCGTGCTGCATTTTCCCGAAGCGCCGCCGGCATGAGCGGGCCGGCGGACGAGGTCGTCCACGCTTCGTGCGTGGCGATAAAGGGCCGGGCGGTGCTGCTCGCCGGCCGGCCGGGCGCGGGCAAGTCCGACCTCGCCCTGCGGCTGGTCGACCGCGGCGCGCTGCTGGTCAGCGACGATTATACCGAGCTGCGGCGGTGCGACGGCCGGCTGCTGGCGCGGGCGCCGGCGACGATCGCGGGCAAGATCGAGGTGCGCGGCGTCGGCGTCGTCGAGCTGGCCGCGGTGGCGGACGTGCCGGTCTGCCTTTATGCCGATCTCGAGCGGACGCCGGAGCGGCTGCCGGAGGCGGCGACGATCCGGCTGGCCGGCGAGGAAGTCCCGCTGATCGCGCTCGCCGCGCTTGAGCCGTCGGCGCCGCTCAAGCTAGAGCAGGCGCTGGTGTGCTTCGGACTTTCCCTTTGACCACCGGCGCGGCTCCGCAGCGGATCGTGCTGGTCACCGGCCTGTCCGGCGCCGGCAAGTCGACCGCCTTGCGGACGCTCGAGGATCTCGGCTGGGAAGTGGTCGACAATCTGCCGCTGTCGCTGCTCGAGGACCTGCTCGAGACGCCGCTCGGGAAGGGCGCCAAAAGGCGGCGGCGGCCGCTCGCGATCGGAGTCGACAGCCGCACCCGCGATTTCGACGCCAACCGCATCGTCAAGCAGATCAAGGCGCTGGCGAGCGAGCAGCGCGTCCCGGTCGAGACGCTCTATTTCGACTGCGCCGGCTCCGAATTGCTGCGCCGCTATTCGGAGACGCGCCGCCGCCATCCGCTCGCTCCCGACCGGCCCGCCATCGACGGCATCGCCGCCGAGCGCGAGCTGATGGAGCCGCTGCGGCGCTGGGCCGACCATGTCGTCGACACCACCGACACCGCCCCCAACGCGCTGCAGCAGCAGATCCGCCAGCGCTTCGGCACCGGCGGCGTTTCGCCGACCCTGTCGATCATGTCGTTCGGCTTCGCCCGCGGCGTGCCGCGCAATGCCGACAACGTCTTCGACCTCAGGTTCCTGCGCAATCCTTATTGGGTCGACGAATTGCGCGACCTTACCGGAGTCGATCCGGCGGTCGGCGACTATATCGCCGGCGACTCCGCCTACGAAGAAGCGGTCGGGCGCATCGAGCAACTGCTGCTCGTCCTCCTCCCCCGTTACGGCGAGGAAGGAAAATCCTATGTCACGATCGCGTTCGGCTGTACGGGAGGGCGGCATCGTTCCGTCCACGTCGCGGAGCGGGTCGCGGCACGGTTGCGTGAGGCGGGATTTTCGCCCACGGTCGAGCATCGCGACCTCGCCTCGCCGCCGCGCGAGGGAGTCGAAGGCGGCGGCGGGGGCAAGCCGCAGGATTGGGAAGTCTGATGATTGGTCTGGTTTTGGTGACCCATGGCCGGCTTGCGGCTGAGTTCGTACGGGCGATGGAACATGTGGTGGGAGCCCAGGAGCGGATCGAGGCGATCTGCATCGGCCCCGACGACGATATGGAAGAGCGTCGCAACGACATCGCCGAGGCGATCGCCAAGGTCGACGACGGCAGCGGCGTCATCATCCTCACCGACTTGTTCGGCGGCACGCCGTCAAACCTCGCCATCTCGCTGATGAAGTCGGAGAAGATCGAGGTCATCGCCGGCGTCAACCTGCCGATGCTGATCCGCCTCGAGGGCGCGCGCAAGCTGCTCGACGTCAAGGCCGCCGTCGCCGCCGCGCGCGAGGCCGGGCGCAAATATATTTCGGTCGCTTCGGAGATCCTCGGGGAGACCGTCTGAGCGTGGCGAGCCGGACGGTTGAGATGAAGAACCGGCGGGGCCTTCACGCCCGCGCCAGCGCCCGCTTCGTCACCCTCGCTTCGGGCCTGCCCGCCGCCGTCGAGGTCGAGAAGGACGGCAGCCGGGTGTGCGGCACCTCGATCATGGGACTGATGATGCTGGGCGCGGCGATGGGCGACAAGATCACCATCCACGCCGAGGGCGACGGCGCCGAGGAGGCGCTGGCGGCGCTCGCCGCGCTGGTCGAGGACCGGTTCGGCGAGGATTGACGATTCTCCCCGAGCTTGCCCGGGGAGGAATTACCGGATTGCTTCGTCGCTTCGCCCCTCGCAATGACGGGCCATGCCTCGCCAGATCACCGCTTTCTCCAACCCGCTCGTCAAGGAGGTCCGGGCGCTGCGCGACAAGAAGGGGCGCCGCCGCCAGGGCATGTTCGTCGCCGAGGGCCTCCGCATCCTCACCGAGGCGCGCGAGGCGGGGCGGCTGCCGGCGATCTTGTTCTACGCGGCGGGGACGAAACATCCCTTGCTCGACACGCTGGTCGGCGAGGTTGAGGCCGCGCATGGCGACGTCGTCGAGACCAATAGCGACATTCTCCACAAATTGACCGGCAAGGACAATCCGCAGGCAATGCTCGGCGTCTACCGCGCGTTCGACACCGGCCTCGAGCGGATCGACCGCGGCGCGGCGCCGCTGTGGATAGTCGCCCAGGCGCTGCGCGACCCCGGCAATCTCGGCACCATCTTGAGGACCGGCGACGCGGTCGGCGCCGGCGGCCTGATCCTCGTCGACGATTGCGTCGACCCGTTCTCGGCCGAGGCGGTGCGGGCGTCGATGGGGGCGTTGTTCACCCAGAAGATCGCGGCTGCGCCATGGCCGGACTTCCTCGCCTGGCTGCGCTCAGGCGAAGGACAGCTGATCGGCACCAGCCTGCGGGCCGAGCTCGATTACCAGGCGCCGCGCTACCAGCAGCCGGCCTTCCTCCTCGTCGGCAACGAGGCCCAGGGTTTGTCCGCCGAATATGAGGCGGAATGCGACCTGCTCGTCAAAATGCCGATGCTGGGCAAGGCCGACAGCCTCAACGCCGCGGTGGCGGCGGCGGTGATGGCCTATGAGGTCGTCAACCAGTGGCGGAAATAATCCTCCCCGGGTTGGGGAGGACTTGGAACTCAGCCGCCTTGCCCGCGCTCTGACGGCATGATCCGAGCGCTTCTTCCCCTCGCCTTGCTCGCCGCCTGCACCCCCGCCGAACCCCCGGCCCCGGCCACCGATCCCGCGCAGGAGCATTACGAAGCCCGCGGCCAGGAGCCGGGCTGGCACCTCCTCATCCACGCCGGCCAAATCGACTATACCGGCAATTACGGGGAGAAGAGGATCAGCGTCGCCCGTCCCGATCCGCGGCCGAGCTTCAACGGCCGCCGCTACGCGACGCCGCGGCTTACCGTCGACCTCACCTACACGCGCTGCAACGACGCGATGAGCGGCTTCGGCTACGAGCACCAGGTGACGGTCGTCGCCGACGGCGAGACCTTCAACGGCTGCGGCGGGGCGCGGAAGAGCGAGTGGGACATGTGAGGCGGCTGGTTCTCCTCGTCGGCTGCTGCGCAGCCTCGGCCTCCGCCGATCAGACGCCCGCGGGCTTTCGCGCCGTCGGCACCGACTCCGCCTGGGCGCTGGTCATCGACGATGCTCGAATCCACTTTCTCCCCGCGGATGGACCTTCGGTCTCAGTGAGGATGCCGCGCCGGCAGGATGACGAGATAGGCTGGAGCTACGAGACTCCGAAGCTGAGCGTCCATGCCTTCGACGGCGGCTGCGACCGGGGTGAGACTGGAGAACGTTATCGGCACAAGGTCGGAGTCCGTGTCGGAAATCGCGAATATGAAGGATGCGGCGGCGAGCGGCTGCCCGACGGCAGCCTGTGGGGGACGAGCTGGATGGTCACGAACATTGCCGGCGCGGAGGTTCGCGGCCCCGGCTTCGCGATCGACTTCCACCCCCAAGCCTCCTTCATCGCCTATACCGGCTGCAAGCGGGTGGACGGCAACTGGCGGCAGGAGGGCGACAGGCTGGTCATGACTCCGACCGGAAGCACGGTGGCGACCTGCCGGGACCCGGTCGGAGGCTGCGAGCGGCGGCTGCTTCAGATCCTGACCCAGCCGATGACCGTCGGCTACAAGGACCGTCGCACCGCCGTGCTGACCGCCGAGACGGGGAGCGTGACGCTGTGGAAGCCGGGCGACGAGGACGACCTGTTCGAGACGCGGGTCTCGCCCTGCCCTGCTCTGCGGTGACGTTCCCCGGCGAACCTGTCCCACTCAGGAATTAGGATGCAGCTCGTCCCCGCAATAGCCGACCGGCCCGTCGATTACCTGATGACTGGTTTGCTGCCCAACCAGCCTATAATAAGCCTGACCGTCGACGCACTCGGTCCACATTAGGAACCCCACGGCCGTCTGGTGCGAGGAATCGCTGTAGTAAGTCGTATCGTAAATTGCCCCCGGATCATATTGAGCAGACGACGGACTGGCGCCGAGGAACACAATAGCGACGGCGATCGAGCTCAGCAGATTGATGCGCTTGCGCATGACACCCTCCCACGGTTCGCGCTGCAACCGCAACGCCCTTGCAGCCGGATTCCAGAGTAAAGCCCGGTGAAGGAACGAAGTCCACTCGCAAAAATACCCGCGAAGACCAAGAAGTCGCTCCGATTCGGATAATATCCGTCATTGCGAGCGAAGCCACGCAATCCCGGGCGGAGTCCGCGAAAAGCGCCATAAGCCGGATCGCCGCGCCGCTTCGCTCCTCGCACTGACGGCGGGGGGTGCCGTCAGCTCGGCTTGCCGTCGGTCTCGGTCGGGAACAGCTTGGTCAGCGGGCGCGGCGCGCCTTCCACCACTGGCAGCTCCTCGATCGCCCTGGCGCCGCTCGACACTTCGAGAGTCTCGAAGCGCCTGGCCTGGGTGAGCACCTGGCTTTCGAGGCTGCCGACGAAGGCATTGTAGGCGCCGGTCGCCAGCTCGAGGTTGCGGCCCATTCGGGCGACGTGCCCGCCCATGGTCGCCAGGCGGGCATGAAGCTCCTTGCCCAGCCGGGCGATCTCGGCCGCCTCCTCGGCGAGCTTCTCCTGCCGCCACACCGTCGCGACCGTTCGGGCGATGGCGACGAGGTTGGTCGGAGTCGCGAGGAGGACCCGGCGCTCGAACGCCCATTCCCACAGGCCCTCGTCCTGCTCGAGCGCGGCGGTGAGGAAATGCTCGCCGGGTATGTACATGACGACATAGTCCGCAGCGTCGCCGAACTGGTCCCAGTAATTCTTGGAGCCAAGCTTCTGGGCGTGGTTGCGGATCGACGCCGCGTGCGCCTTCAGATGCTGAATTCGGACCGTCTCGTCGACCTCCTCATTGGCGTCGAGGAAGGCGTTCAGCGAGCATTTGGCGTCGATGATCAGCTTGCGCCCGCCCGGCAGCCGGACGACGACGTCGGGCCGAAGGCGGCCGTCTTCGGTGTCGACCGAGACTTCGGACTGGAAGTCGACGAACTGCGAGAGGCCGGCCTGCTCGAGCACGTTCTTGAGGCTCTGCTCGCCCCAGCGTCCGCGTGCCTTGGGGCTCGAGCGAAGCGCGTTGACCAGCCGCGCGGTCTCGTCGCGCACCTGGCTGTGGCCGGCATGGAGCAAAGTCACCGCCTCGCGAAGCGCCTCGTAGCTTCCCACCCTCTCCTTCTCGACCTGGGTCAGGCCTTCTTCGTAGCGCTTCAGAGTCGCCTCGACCGGCTGAAGCAAGGCCTTGAGCTGCTCCTGCGTCTTCTCGCCGGCCTGGTTGAAGCGGGCGTCGGCGCGCTCCAGGAAATTCTTTTGAGCCTCGCCGAGAAGCTTGCCGCCTATCTCGCTGAACTGCGCCGACAAAGCCTCGCGGGCATCCCGCAGCTCGGCGAGCCGCTCCTGGAAGTTGCGCTCCTGCGCCTCGTGGGCCGAGGACAGCCGGGCGCATTCGGTGCGGGCGTCGGCGCAGGCCTGCCGGGCCTCGTCGAGCCGCGCCTGCATCTCGGCGAGATCGGTGATCGCCTTGCGGAAATCCTCGACCCTCTCGTCGCGTTCCTTGCGGTAGAGCGCGGCCTGGCGGGTGCCGAGGGACCAGCCGCCGGCGAGGCCGGCCGCGGCGGCGAGGAGGATGAAGAGGAGGAGTGCGGTGTCCATGTCCGGCCCTGGGAACGAAGGTGGAACCTAGAGCAGAGGGGGACGGGGGTAAAGAGTCGGCGCGTGGAAGCTGTGGAAAACCTGCTCGGACCCGCCCTAACCCGTCATTCCCCGCGCAAGGGGGAATCCAGGCTGCGGTGGCGCAGCTCGGGCTTCGTCTGGATTCCCGCTTTCGCGGGAATGACGAACTCACAGCAGGTCTCCTGGAGACCCCGGCGTTCGCCGGGGTGGCCGCTACGCCGCCAGCTTCGCCCGCTCCTTGCGCGCCTTGGCTAGCTTCCGGAGGATCATGTCGCGCTTGAGGCGGGACAGGTGGTCGATAAAGAGGATGCCCTCGAGATGGTCCATCTCGTGCTGGAGGCAGGTGGCGAGCAGGCCGCTGAGCTCCTCTTCATGCGCCTTGCCGTCGCGGTCGAGCCAGCGGGCCCGGATCGCCTCCGGGCGCTCGACCTCGGCATATTGGTCGGGCACCGACAGGCAGCCCTCCTGATAGGGCACGATCGCCTCGGCGCTGCGCAATATCTCGGGGTTGATGAACACCCTCGGAGTGCGCACCGGCTCGCCGCCTTCCTCTTCCGGATCCTGCAGGTCGATGACGAGGATCCGCTTCGGCACGCCGACCTGGATCGCGGCTAGGCCGATGCCGGGGGCGGCGTACATCGTCTCGAACATGTCGTCGATCAGCGTCTGCAACTCGGGCGTGATCGCCTCGACCGGCGAGGAAATCTGCCGCAGCAACGGGTCCGGGGCTTCGATGATGGGGCGGATGGCCATCGCTTTTATCTAGGGTTTGGAGTGGTTTTCGTCAACGCGCGGGACGCCGATGCCGACCCTGAGCGCCCCCTCTCCCCCGCGGGGAGAGGGTTGGGGTGAGGGGGCTCTGAGCCCGAGAATTTCCTCGGAAGCCGAACCCCCTCACCCTGCCCTCTCCCCGCAGGGGAGAGGGGTTTTCCCTCTCGCAACCTGCCTAATAGCGCAGGAAGGGCCGGCGCGCCTCCAGCCAGGCCTCCTCGTCGGGCCGGGCGAGCGAGTCGAGGTCGCCCGGCACAGCCGCCGGGTCGTCGACCCATTCGCGCAGCGCCGGGCCGCCGTTGATGACGTCGATGGCGAGCTTGCCGAACTCATATTCGTAGGGAAAATCGCGCCACAAGGGATAATCGGGCCGCAGGCGGCGGAGCGCCTTGAAGGCGAGCGCCTGCAGCCGCCAGGGACGGAAGGCGTCGTGATCGTAGAACGGCGCTTCGGCATGGATATGGACGCCGGCGCACAGGCTGCCGGCATGTTTGTGGAAGGTGGGCTCGAACCAGATTTCCCGAAGGGCGCAGCCGCGCAGCCATTCGGACGCCAGGGTCCGCATTTCGGCGAGGATGGCGTGGGCATCGAGGTCGGGCGCGCCGAAAATCTCGAGCGGGCGGGTGGTGCCGCGGCCTTCGGACAGATTGGTACCCTCGAGCATGACGGTGCCGGCATAGGCCCGCGCCATCCCCAAATTGGGGGCGTTCGGGCTGGGATTGACCCACGCCCGCTCGCCCAGCGGCCAGCCATGGCCGGGGGCGGCGTCCGGGTCGTAGCCCTCCATCTCGATCACCCGATAGTCGAGGCCGAGCCGCATCGCGTCGACGAACCAGCAGCCGAGCTCGCCCAGCGTCAGGCCGTGGCGCATCGGCAGCGGCCCGGCGCCGACGAAGCTTTCCCAGCCGGGCCGCAGGGTCAGGCCCTCGACCGGGCGGCCGGCGGGATTGGGGCGGTCGAGCACCCAGACCGATTTGCCGTGCGCCGCGGCGGCCTCGAGCACGTAGAGCAAGGTGGTGATGAAGGTGTAGATTCGGCAGCCGAGGTCCTGGAGGTCGACGAGCAGGACGTCGAACGTGCCGAGCGACTGTCCGGTCGGACGCCGCACCTCGCCGTAGAGGCTGAACACCGGGATGTTGTGCGCCGGATCGGTGAAGTCCGGCGATTCGACCATATTGTCCTGCTTGTCGCCCCTGAGGCCGTGCTGCGGGCCGAAGGCGGCGGTGAGGTTGAGATCCTCGCACTGCGCGAGCGCGTCGAGCGAATGGGCAAGGCCCGCGGTCACCGAGGCGGGATGGGCGAGCAGGGCGACGCGCTTGCCTTCGAGCGGCGCGCGCAGGGCGGGGTCGGCGAGGAGGCGATCGAGCCCGGTCTTCATGCCGGCCTCGCTGCCGGGAGTTCGAGCGTGAAGCAAGACGGATGATGGAAATCGGGCGCGCCGCCCGCATGCGACAGCGCCCACAAGGATTTGCCGCCCCAGGCTTCCTCGATCACCGCCGCCGCCGCCATCAGATAGGGCTCGTCGGGAAGGTCGAGCGAGATCGAGACGTCCACCGTCAGCCGGTCGGGCCCGGCCGTCGCTTCGATGACGGGCGGCGCCGGCAACGCGGCCTGCACCATGCCCGTGCGGTGGGCCGAAAAATCGTAGGCCGCCCATTGCGACGAGGGTGAAAAGTTGAGCTCACGGTAGCCGGTGAGTTCCGCCGGCCGGAGGAAGAGTTCGAAGCATGTCCTCTCCCACAAGGCGTTCGTTCGCAGCGGAGCGGCGCGCTCGGGCAGGATGATCTCGCCGATCCGCCCTTTGACCTCGTAGCGAAGCTGCAGGCCGGTGGCGGAACGCCTTTCGAAGCTGAAGTCGATGCCGTCGACCGCGAGGCTCGGCTCGGCGGGATGGGTCCACAGCCAATGCTTCTCCACGATCATCCTCTCCCGTCGCCCCGAACTTGTGCCAGGGTCCAGTTCTCCGCCCGCCCTGCTGCTCGAAACGGGATGCTGAAACAAGTTCAGCATGAGGGTCTGCCATGCTAACCGCCGCGCCATGTCCGAATACTCATCCGACCTCCTCCGGCTGCTCGACGCGCGCGGCTATATCCATCAGGTGACCGACGCCGAGGGGCTCGACGGCCTCGCCGCGCGCGAGATCGTGCCCGGCTATATCGGCTTCGACGCGACCGCGCCGTCGCTGCACGTCGGCAGCCTCGTCCAGATCATGATGCTTCGGCGGCTCCAGCAGGCCGGGCACAAGCCGATCGTGGTGATGGGCGGCGGGACGACCAAGATCGGCGACCCGTCGGGCAAGGATTCGAGCCGCCAATTGCTCACTTCCGACCACATTCGCACCAACATCGCGTCGATTCGGAGCGTCTTCGAGCGATTCCTCCACTTCGGTGACGGTCCGACCGATGCGATCATGATCGACAATGCGGACTGGCTCGACACCCTCGACTACATCCCCTTCCTGCGCGACGTCGGCCCGCATTTCACGATCAACCGGATGCTGACCTTCGACAGCGTCCGACTCCGGCTCGAGCGCGAGCAGCCGCTGACCTTCCTCGAATTCAACTACATGATCCTACAAGCCTATGATTTCCTTGAGCTTTCTCGGCGAGTTGGGTGCCGGCTGCAGCTCGGCGGCTCGGACCAGTGGGGCAATATCGTCAACGGCATCGAGCTGACCCGCCGCATCGACGGCACCCAGCTCTACGGCGTGACGACTCCGCTTCTCACCACCGCCGACGGCGGCAAGATGGGCAAGACCGCGGCCGGCGCCGTCTGGCTCAACGCCGACCAACTATCGCCCTACGATTACTGGCAATATTGGCGCAACACCCAGGACGGCGACGTCGGGCGGTTCCTGCGCCTGTTCACCGATCTGCCGCTCGACGAGATCGAGCGCTTGGAGGCGCTCGGCGGCGCCGAGATCAACGCGGCGAAGAAGGCGCTGGCCGACGCCGCGACCGCGATGGCGCATGGCGAAGGCGCGGCGCGGGAAGCCGCGGAGACGGCGCGCAGGACTTTCGAGGAGGGCGCGGCGGGCGAGGCGCTGCCGACGCTGAACGTGGAGAGCGAGATATCGCTGGTCGACGCGCTAGTGGGATTGGGCCTTTGCGCCTCCAAGAACGAGGCGCGGCGATTGATCGCCCAAGGCGGAGCTCGGATCGACGGAGAAGTGGTGAGCGAGGACATCAACATTCGCGTCACCCACGACGTTCGCATCTCCGCCGGAAAGAAGAAGCACGGGCTGCTGGTGCCGTAGCTCCTCCCCGGAACGGGGAGGGGGACCGCGACGCGAAGCGGCGTGGTGGAGGAGGCCACGTCGGAAGCGGCGAGGCGGGGCCCCCTCCACCATGCTGCGCATGGTCCCCCTCCCCGTCCCGGGGAGGATTTCAGCCCGATCGCAGCAGCCCAACCGCGGCGTCGCGTTCCATCAGATAGAGCAGCACCCTCGCCGCCTGCCCTCGCGGACCTTCCAGCCCGCCGTCGCGATCGACGAGCAGGCGCGCGTCGTCGCTGGCGATCTGGGCGAGCTCGGAGATCTGCTCGGGGCTCGCCAGCCGGAACTGGGCCTCGCCGGACTGCCTGGTGCCCAGTATTTCGCCCGCGCCCCGAAGCCGCAGATCCTCCTCGGCGATTCGGAAGCCGTCATTGGTCTCGCGCATCAAAGCGAGGCGGGCGCGGCCGGTCTCGCTGAGCGCATTGCCGCGCAGGAGGAGGCAGATCGAGCGGGCCTCGCCGCGGCCGACGCGGCCGCGCAGCTGGTGGAGCTGGGCGAGGCCGAAGCGGTCGGCGCCCTCGACGATCATCAGAGTGGCGTTGGGGACGTCGACGCCGACCTCGATGACGGTGGTGGCAACGAGGACCGACAAAGCGCCCTGCTGGAACGCCGCCATTACCTCGTCCTTCTCCGGCCCCTTCATCCGGCCGTGGACGAGGCCGACCTTGTCGCCGAAGCGCAGCCGCAGCAGCCGCGCGCGCTCCTCGGCCGCCGCCTGGTCGCTGGCCTCGCTTTCCTCGACCAAAGGGCAGACCCAATAAGCCTGGCCGCCGCGGGCGATGTGGCGGGCGAGCGCGTCGGCGACGTCGGGCAGCTTGTCGAGGCTGAGCACCCTTGTCTCGACCGGCTGGCG
>DASUVK010000046.1:0-127650 GCA_036378975.1 Allosphingosinicella sp.
GCGCGCCAGGCGATGGCCGCATTGCGCGACCTCCGCGATCAGGTCGGCGCGCACCGGCACCGCCATCTCGGCGGCCGCGGTCGGCGTCGGCGCGCGCACGTCGGCGGCGAAATCGCACAGCGAGGTATCGGTCTCGTGGCCGACGGCGGAGATGGTCGGGATGGCCGAGGCGGCGACGGCGCGGACCACTTCCTCCTCGTTGAAGGCCCACAGATCCTCGATCGAGCCGCCGCCGCGGGCGACGATCAGCAGGTCCGGGCGCGCGACCGGGCCGCGCTCGGGCAAGGCGTTGAAGCCGCGGATCGCGGCGGCGATCTGGGCCGCCGCCCCTTCGCCCTGGACCGGCACCGGCCAGACGATGACGTGGCACGGGCAGCGGTCGGCGAGGCGGTGGAGGATGTCGCGGATGACGGCGCCGGTCGGCGAGGTGACGACTCCGATCACCCGCGGCTGGAAAGGCAGCTGCCGCTTGCGCCCGGCGTCGAACAGGCCCTCGGCCGCCAGCGCCCGGCGGCGCTTGTCGAGCAGCGCCATCAGCGCGCCCTGCCCGGCCAGTTCGAGCCGCTCGATGACGATCTGGTAGCGCGAGCGGCCGGGATAGGTGGTCAGCCTGCCGGTGGCGATCACCTCGATGCCGTCCTCCGGCCGGAACGGAAGCGCGGCCGCGCTCGCCTTCCACATCACCCCGTCGAGCACGGCCTTGTCGTCCTTGAGGCAGAGGTAGCAATGGCCCGAGGCGGCCCGCTTCCAGCCCGAAATCTCGCCGCGCACCCGGACGAAGCCGAACGCGTCCTCGACCGTGCGCTTCAGGCGCATCGCCAGCTCGGAGACCGAGAAGGGCGCCGAATTGTCGCCGGGGCTTTCGGTTGCTACGAGGCCGCTCTCGGCTGGAGGGAAGTCGTCCATGAATGTCCTGCTGCTTGGCTCGGGCGGCCGCGAGCATGCGCTCGCCTGGAAGCTCGCGCAATCGCCGCGGCTCGGCAAGCTGTTTGCCGCGCCCGGCAATCCGGGCATCGCCGAACATGCGCAATTGGTCGCGATCGATCCCGCCGACCACCGCGCCACCGTCGATTTCTGCCTCAAGAATTCGGTCGAGCTGATCGTCATCGGGCCCGAGGCGCCCTTGGTCGACGGCCTCGCCGACAATCTGCGCACGATGGGCTTTTGCGTGTTCGGGCCGAACCGAATCCCCGCCCAGCTCGAGGGCTCGAAAGGCTTCACCAAGGATCTGTGCGCGCGCTGCGGCATCCCGACCGCGCGCTACGTCCGCGCTTCCGACAAGCTCGCCGCCGAGGCGGCGCTGGAGGATTTCCCGGCGCCGCTCGTCGTCAAGGCGGACGGGCTGGCGGCGGGCAAGGGCGTGATCGTCTGCGCCACCCGCGAGGAAGCGCAGGCGGCGCTCGACGCGATGTTCGAGGGCGGCTTCGGCGCCGGCGGCGGCGCCGTCGTCATCGAGGAATTTCTCGACGGCGAGGAAGCGAGCTTCTTCGTCCTCACCGACGGCAGCTGCATCCTCCCGTTCGGCTCGGCGCAGGACCACAAGCGGGTCGGCGAGGGCGATACCGGCGCCAATACCGGCGGCATGGGCGCCTACAGCCCGGCGCCGGTGTTGACGAACAAGTTGGAGGCGCGGGTAATGGCCGAAATCGTCCGACCCACGGTCGAGGCACTGACGGGCCAGGGCACGCCTTATTCGGGCGTGCTCTACGCCGGACTGATGCTGACCGCCCAGGGCCCGAAGCTGATCGAATATAATGCCCGTTTCGGCGATCCCGAATGCCAGGCGCTGATGATGCGGCTCGACAGCGACCTGCTCGAGCTCCTCTACGCCACCGCGCGCGGCAAGCTCGCCGAGGCGGGGCCGGTCGAATTGTCGGGCGAGACCGCGCTGACCGTGGTGATGGCGGCCAGGGGCTATCCCGGCGCGGCGGAATCGGGCGGCGGCATCGCCGGCCTCGACAAGGCGACGTCGGACCGGGTTCGGGTCTTCCAGGCCGGCACGGCGCTGCACGACGGCGCCCTCGTCGCCGTCGGCGGCCGGGTGCTCGGAGTCACCGCCCGCGGCGCCACCCTCGCCGAGGCGCGGGACGAAGCCTATGCCGCGGTCGACCGGATCGACTTTCCCGGCGGCTTCTATCGCCGCGACATCGGCTGGCGGGAGATCGCGCGCGGCGGCTGAGGCTGGACAGGAAAGCGGCTTCGATCCTAAGCATATCCGTCGCTTTCGCCGGGAGGCGCTCACCATGCCGAAGGCCGTCAAGCTGCTGATCGGGCTCGCGCTGGCGCTCGCCGCCGGCTGGATCTCGCACGGGCCGCTCGGCCGCGGCCAGGCGCTGGTCGACGGCCTCGAGGCCCGGGCGCGCGCCGGCGTCGCCAAGGCTGACCTGCCCGGCATCGCCGTCCGGCTCGGCCGCGACCCGCTCAGCCGCCATGCGACGCTGAGCGGGCCGGCCAACGACCTGCAGCGCGAGGGTCTCGGCAGCCAGATGGGCGTCAGCGACTATGTCCGCGCCGTCGAGGGCATCGGCACGGTCCGCTGGGCCGACGAGCCGGCGCCCCGCATCTTGCCGCTGCTCGCCGAGACCCTGCTGCTCGCCGCCCTCGCTTATCTCATCGGCCTCGGCCTCGGCTGGCTCCTCTGGGGCCGGCGGCGGCGCGACGGCTTCGCCTGATCCCGGAAGGACCCGACCCGCTCATGTTGAATCTCGCCCAGAACAACCTCATCCTCCTCGTCGTCGCACTGCTGATCGGCCTTGCCGTCGCGCTGTGGGTGTTTCGCTCGACCAGCGCCGGGCGCGGCGCGCGGCCCGGGCGCCGCGGCGACGGGCCCGAAGGCAACGCTCTCCACGACGAGTTCGCCGCCGCCACCCAGGACGTGGCCGGCGAAATACTGGGCGTCGACGCGCATCCCGACATACCCGGGCCCAGCGGTCCGCCCGACAACCTCCAGCGGCTCAAGGGCGTCGGCCCCAAGCTGGCGTCGCAGCTCAACGAATTCGGCATCACCCGCTACGACCAGCTCGCCGGCCTCACCGAGACCGAGGTGGCGCTGCTCGACCGGCGCATGGGGGCCTTCGAAGGCCGAATCGCCCGCGACCGCCTCGTCGAGCAGGCCTGCTATCTGGAGCGGGGGGACATAGACGGATTCGAGGCCAGGTTCGGGAAACTGGGCGGGGACTAGATCCTCCCCGAGCTTGTCTCAGGGGGGATTTCCTAGCCGCCCCGCCTTTTCCTCACCACTTCGCTGGCGAGCAGCTTGTCGATCTTGAAGCCGTCCATGTCGACGATCTCGAACTGCCAGCCGCGATAGGTGAAGCGCTCGCCCACTTCGGGGATATGCTTGAGCACCGACAGAGCGAAGCCGGCGGTGGTCGCATAGTCGCGGTCGTCGGGCAGGGCGATGCCGAGCCGGTCGGACAAGGCGTCGGCCGGGAGCGATCCGGAGACCCACCAGCTGCCGTCCTCGCGCTCGACCAGAGGCGCCTCGGCACCGCTCTCGAAGCCGCCGGCGAGGACCCCGGAAATCGCGTTGAGCAGGTCGGCCGACGTCACGATTCCTTCGAAATGACCGTATTCGTCATGGACGAAGGCCATCCGCGCCTCGCTGCCGCGCAGCACCGCCAGCGCATCCATCGCATCCATCTGGTCGGGGACGACCGGCGCCTCGCGGCTCAGCGCGCGCAGGTCGAGCGGCCGTCCCTCGATCAGCGCGGCGACGACGTCGCGCGCCTGGACGATTCCGATCAGCTGATCGACCGAGCCTTCGGCGACCGGAATGCGGCTGTGGGGGGTCTCGAGCAGCGCCAGCCGTATCTCCTCCGGGGAAGCCTGCACGTCGACCCAGTTGACGTCGGTGCGCGGGGTCATCACTTCGCGGGCCGGGCGGTCGGCGAGGCGGACGACCCCCGAAATGATCGCCCGCTCATATTCCTCGAGCACGCCGGCGCTGTGCGCTTCGGCCACCACCAGATGCAGCTCCTCAGCCGTCACCTTGTTCGAATTGTCGCGGCGCATGCGGAGCAGATGGAAGATGAGGGCGCTGGTGCGGTCGAGCAGCCAGACGAGCGGCGCGGTCGCCTTGGCGGTCCACAGCATCGGCGGCCCCATCAGCGCGGCGAGCGGCTCGGGCGAGCGCAGGGCGAACTGCTTGGGGACGAGCTCGCCGATCACCAGAGACGCATAGGTGGTGAGGATGATCACCAAGGCGAAGCCCAGGGTCGCCGCCGTCTCCGGATCGAGGCCGAACCGCGCCAGCCGCTCGCCGACCGGCCCGCCGAGACTGGCGCCCGAATAGGCGCCGGCGAGCACGCCGATCAGGGTGATGCCGATCTGCACCGTGGAGAGGAACCGGCCGGGATCGGCGGCGAGGTCAAGCGCGGTCTGCGCGCCCCATCGGCCCGATTTGGCCATCGCCTTCAATCGCGGTTTGCGCGACGAGACGATCGCCATCTCCGCCATCGCGAACACGCCGTTCACGGCGATCAGCATGAGGATGACGACGACGTCGAACCAGGGGAATGGCGGCAGGGGGGAGGTAGGCGGCATGGCGCCGATGCACCTTAGCCGGGAAGCTTCGGCCGCGACAACCCTTGCCCGGCCCGGACCCGAAACGGAACAAGCGGAGTGCGGGGGCGCTTATCTCTCCGTCCAACAAGCCCCTTCACCGGGAAAGGAACAAGTATGCGTATCCCTCAATCTGCGTTCGGCGCGGCCGCGGCCGTCGCCCTGCTCTCCACCGCCGCCTGCGTCACCAACCCCGAGACCGGGGAGCGCGACGTCTCCACCAAGGGCGCGATCGGCGGCGTCGTCGGCGCCGTCGTCGGCTATTTCGGCGGCGACCTGATCGGCGGCCGGCGCGACCGCACCGAGAAGATCCTCGGCGCGGGCATCGGCGCCGTCGCCGGAGCCGCGGTCGGAACCTACATGGACCGGCAGGAAAAGGAACTGCGCGACAAGACCGCGGGCACCGGCGTCGAAATCGACCGCCAAGGCGACGAGCTGCTGCTGACCATGCCTTCGGGAATCACCTTCCCGATCAACAGCTACGACATCCAGCCGCAGTTCCGAACGACGCTCGATCAGGTCGCATCGACCCTGACCGCCTATCCCTCGACCCTGATCGACGTCTACGGCCACACCGACCCGTCGGGCGGCGATTCGATCAACATCCCGCTGTCGCAGAACCGGGCGGGCTCGGTGGCCAGCTATCTCTCCGCTCGCGGCGTCCAGCGCGAGCGGATCGCGACCCAGGGCTTCGGCTCCTCGCAGCCGCTGCCGGGCAATGCCAATGCGACCGAGGCCGAACGCGCCGCCAACCGCCGGGTCGAGATAAGGATCGTGCCGGTGGAGCAGGGAGCCTAATTCCTCCCCATCGCCAGATCGGAAGGGGGACCACCCATAGGGTCGTGGAGGGGTAATTGGCCGAAGCCCGTGCCAATTACCCCTCCGCCAGGCTTTGCCTGAGTCCATCGCCACCGCTTCGGCGCAAAGAGGAATTACCCCCGCCGCTCCCTGAAGAAGGCCCTCAACAACTCCCCCGCTTCCGCCTCCCCCATGCCGGAATAGACTTCCGGCGCGTGGTGGCAGGTGGGCTGGGCGAAAAGACGTGGGCCGTGGAGGACGGCGCCGCCTTTCGGGTCGGGCGCGGCGAAATGGAGGCGGGAGAGACGGGCCAGCGCCATCGCGCCGGCGCACATCGCGCAGGGCTCGAGCGTTACCCACAGGTCGCAGCCGTCGAGCCGCGGCACCCCGAGCGCGACGGCGGCGGCGCGCATCGCCACCATCTCGGCATGGGCGGTCGGGTCGTTGTCGGCGCGCATGCGGTTGCGGCCGGCGGCGATCACCGCGCCGCCGCGGGTCACCACCGCCCCGACCGGCACCTCGCCGTCGGCGGCGGCGGCGCGCGCCTCGTCGAGCGCGCGCCGCATCGGTTCGGAGAAGGCCGCAATCATCCGGCCCGCCTAGACGCGGCTCGTGCGGCCGGAAAGCCTATTGCTGGTTGGCCGTCTCGCCGCCGCCGACGCTGACCGTCGGCACGTCGACCTGCTTGGTCTTCATCTCGATGCTGGGAGCCTGGACGTTGGTGGTGGTGGTGCCCACCTCGACCGGGTTCACCTTCACCTCGAATTTGGGCGCCTGGGCCTCCTGCGTCTGGTTGAGGTCGACCAGGCCGAGCCAGACCGCCCCGATCGCGACGAGGATGAGCAAGGCGACAATCATCAGGACAGCGCGTAACATGGATCAGCATCCTCCTTCGCGGGACAACGGACGGTTAGGCGATCGGTTGCAGGTCCGCAACGACCCATTCGCGCCCGCCGCGGCCAGCTTCAGGTTGACGAAACCGCCTTCCGCCGCTATCCGCCCCGGCTTTCCGGGACCGTTGATACGACCCGCTTCATATCAGGATGATCGACCATGTCGCGCATTTGCGAGCTGACCGGCAAGGGCCGGCAGGTGGGGCACAATGTTTCCCACGCCAACAACAAGACCAAGCGCACCTTCCTGCCCAATTTGCAGAATGTGACGCTGATCAGCGAGGCGCTCGGTCGCGGCATCAAGCTGCGCGTGTCGATGAACGGCCTGAGGTCGGTCGAGCATGTCGGCGGCCTCGACAATTGGCTGCTCAAGTCGAAGGACGATTCGCTGAGCCTCAAGGCGCGTCGCCTCAAGCGCGAGATCGCCAAGAAGCAGAGCGAAGCGGCCGCGGCCTAGCTTCCGCGCCGGTCATTCGACCAGCGCGAACTTCATCAGCAGGGTCCGCTGCAGCGGACTGTAATTGTCGTCCGAGGCGATCCACAGGATCGTACCCCTGCGCTCGCGCGTCACGCTGAGCGCTTCGAAATTGTCCCGCATCACCCGGCCTTCGAAGGCCGCCGCCTCCTCGCCCGCGATCAGCGCGCCCTCGGTCGCTGCGGGCAAGGAGGCGATCGTCAGCTTCGCGCTGAATCCCTCGAACAGGGCGACGCGGCGGTTGAGCAGGGCCAGCCGGCCGTCGGGCAGCAGCGCGGCGTCGGTGATGCGATAGCCAGGCGGCGGCCTGTAAAGCAGCCGCAGCGCCGGCGTCCCCGGCAGCGCCGGATCGCCGGCGAAGAGCAGGGCCTCGCTGTCGCCGCCATCGCCTTCGGCGAAGACCAGGAAACGGCCGTCGGCGAGGCGGACCATGGCTTCGGCGCCGCGATTGTCGTTCCACCGCGCCATCGCCGGCGGCGCCGCGGAGGCCAGGCGGGCGAAGCGCGCCCGGTCGTAGCGCCAGACCGCATTGGCCTGCTCGTAGGCCAGCCATGCCTCGCCGCCGTGCACGACGAGCGCTTCGACGTCCCGATTGGCCTTGTCCCCCTGCGGCCCCGGACCCTCCTCGACCATGGCTATCGTCGCCGCCACCCATGCGGCCGCCGGGGGCAGCTTCAGCCGGATGCGCCAGCCGGCGTCGCTCAGCGCGAGCATTTCCCGGCCTTCGATGTGGAGCGTGGAGATGCCGCCGAAGCGGGGATCGTTGCTGGTCAGCGCCCAGCCGCCGAGGAAGGCAAGGCGCCCGACCCGCTTCGTGGCAGGCGCGCCCTCCACCAGCGGGACCGGCGTGAAGCCGATGCGGCTCACCGCCGGCGGCGGCTCGCGCCTTTGCAGGCTCGGCGGCGCGAAAGTGCCGAGAAGGAACAAGGCGACGAGGAGGAAGACGATCCGCACTCAGCCGCCCTGGCGCGCCTCCGCCGGGCAGCGGACGCGGTCGAGGCGGGTGCCGTCGCCGCTGATCGTCAGCGTGGCGCCGCCGTCCGTCAGGCTTATGTCGCGCACGCTGCGCCAGCTCTCGCCCTCGCCCTGATAGTCGGCCTCGACCCGGATCGAATCGGGGCCGGCCTCACTCACCTGGCGCACCACGCCGATGCTTTCGTGGAAGCGCAGCTCGCCCGGCGTCACGGTCAGGCGCTGGTCGCTGGGCCGCGCGCAGGCTTCCAGGGAGCCGTCGTAGACGCCCAGGAACGGTGCCGGAATGGCGCCCGCCTCGGCCTTCGGCGCCGGGGCCGGAGCGGCGGCCGCGTTGCCGGTCGGGGAATCGGCCGGGTATGCGGCGGCGTTCGCCGGGGCTTCGACGAGCGTGGCCGAGTTGGCGCCGTTGCCGGCTTCGTTGACGGTTTCGGCCGTGCCGCAGGCGGCGAGCAGCGAAGCCGCCGAAAAAAGAAGATATCTTCGCATCCGTCGCTCCCGTCCCGCATGCCATTCGTGGCGTCAGAGCATCGCCTTACCGCAAAAACGCAACACCCGCCCCGCCGAATCGTTGTGCACGCAAGGCGGGGCCTGGTGGAGTATGGTGTGATGAACAAGGTTCTTCTTTCGATGGCCGCCCTCGGCGCGCTCGCCGCAGCGGCGCCGGTCGCCGCCCAATATGCGAACGTCAATGCCGGCGGGACCGTCGGCGTGTCCAACCGCATCGCCCAGCTCGAAAGCCGCCTTCAGGCCGGCATCCAGGCGGGCGTCATCGACCGCACCGAGGCGCGGATGCTGCGCACCGAGCTTCGCCAGCTGCGGCGGCTCGAGCGGCAGTACAGCTATAACGGTCTCACCCAGGCCGAGCGCGCCGACCTTCGGCAGCGCCTGCGCGACCTGCGCCGGGATATGCGCCTCGCCGACGGCGGCCGCTTCGACCGAGACAATCGCTACGGGGCCTGGAACGACCCTTATTACGATGACGGCTATGCCGGCCGCCTCGATCGCAACAATGACGGCTGGGACGATCGCGACATCGACCGCGACGGCCGGATCGACGACGACGGCTATTACGGCCAGGGCGGTCCCTATGAGGAGCCCTATAATTATGGCTGCGAGAATCGCGGCGGCATTGGCGGCCTGATCGACGGCGTCCTCGGCCGTGACAATTGCGGCCTGCGCGTCGGCGCCCGCGCCACCGGCAATCTCTACGGGCTGCCGTCCCAATATCGTTATCAGTTCCGCGACGGCAACGGCGTCTATTACCGGACCGACGGACGTTCGATCTACCAGATCGACGCCCGTACCAACACGGTGCTCCGGATCTACGCGATGGACCGCTGATCCGGCACCGGAAACGGTCATGCGAGGCGCCCCGGGTTTCGGTCCGGGGCGCTTTCCTTTGGGCTCGGCTCAGGCCTCGGCGCCGACGTAGACGAACGCCTCGGCGCCCGAGACCAGGCGCAGCCGGATGCGCACGATCGCCCCCGCCTCGTAGCGGTCCGCGACGTCGAGCTCGGCGGGAGTGAGGCTGAAGACGAGTCCCGGGACCCGGTCGGCCGGATCGCCGCTGGGGCGGGCGATGGTGTGGACCGCAGCCCCGCTCGTCGCGATCGCGTCCGCATCGGCGATTTCAAACGGCGACAGCGCGAAGCCCGCCAGCGCGTCCTCCCGCCCCTCGAGCAACCGCCCGAAAAGGGCACGCTGGACATTGGCCTGGCGCAGCGTGCCGTAGGAGAAAAGGGAGACGGAGGCTTCGTCCGGACCGGTCACGGCTGATCCCTTGTTCGAGGCCTTCCCGTAGCGTTGCGTTTGAAAGGCGGCATCCCGCTCCTAACGGCCGCGGGCCGCCCTGCAAAATAGAGTCTGGTATAACCTCGCGCGTGCGCTAAAGTGTTGAAGAATCTGAAAAGCTTAGGGGTTGGGGATGAGGCACCGGCAGTTCGGGACGGCATTGGCGCTGGTCGCTTTGCTGTCGGGTTGTGGCGGCGGCGGCGGGGGTGGCGGCGGTGCGCCGGCGCCCCCCGTCGCCGGTCCGACGCCGCCGCCCCCGCCGCCGGCCTCAACCTGTTCGCTGCGCGCGCGCCAGGATTGGGCCGGTGCGGCGTTGCGCGAATGGTATCTGTTCCCGGAGACCCTGCCCGCCAGCCTCGATCCTTCGGCCTATAGCAGCGTCGAGGCCTATATCGACGCGCTGACCGCGACCGCGCGGGCGCAGCGCCGCGACCGCTTCTTCACCTATCTGACGTCGATCGCCGAGGAGAATGCCTTTTTCAATGCGGGATCGAGCGCGGGCTTCGGCATCCGCCTGTTCTACGACACCAATGCGCGGCGCGTGTTCGTCGCCGAGGCGTTCGAAGGCGCGCCGGCGCTCGCCGCGGGGATCGACCGCGGCACCGAGATCCTGGCGATCGGAACCACCGCCGCCAACCTGCGCAACGTCAGCGACATCATGGCCGCCGAAGGCCCCGAGGGCGTCGTCAACGCGCTCGGCCCGTCCAATCCGGGCGTCGCCCGCCTGCTGCGCTTCAACACCGGCGGCGTCATTCACGAGGTCAACGTCACCAAGGCCGATTACGAGCTGACCCCGGTCTCCAGCCGCTACGGCGCGAAGATCATCGACGATGGCGGCCGCCGTGCCGGCTATGTCAACCTGCGCACCTTCATCTCGACGGCCGACCCGGCGCTGCGCACGGCCTTCGCCGACTTCCGGGCGCAGGGCGTCACCGACATCATCGTCGACCTGCGCTACAATGGCGGCGGCCTGGTCTCGACCGCGGAGCTGATGGGCGACCTGCTCGGCCGCGACCGCACCGCGAGCGACGTGTACAGCTTCACCACCTTCCGCCCGGAGAAATCGTCGAACAATTCGACCCGCTTCTTCCGGCAGCAGGCGCAATCGGTGGCGCCGACGCGGATCGCCTTCATCGGCACCACCGCCTCAGCCTCGGCGAGCGAGCTGGTGATCAACGCCTTCATTCCCTATCTCCACGCCAACGCGGCCCTGATCGGCACCAACACCTACGGCAAGCCGGTCGGCCAGATCGCGCTCGACCTCGCGGCCTGCGACGACCGGCTCCGCGTCGTCGCCTTCAAGACGGAAAACGTCGCGCGCCAGGGCGATTATTATGACGGCCTGGCAACCAAGGTGGAAGCGAGCTGCCAGGCGGGCGACGACATCGCCCGCCCGCTCGGCGATCCGCTGGAAGCCTCGACCCGGGCGGCGCTCGATTTCCTCGCCGGCAAGGCCTGCACGCGGATCAGCTCCGGCGGCATCACCACCCAGGCGATCCGCGAGCGGCGCGAGCTGCTGACGCCCGCCCGGCCGAGCACGGTGCAGCGCGAGGTGCCCGGGGCGTTCTGAGCGGGGGGTTAACTCCGCTACCGACACCACTCCGTTCGGCATGGCCGCAACCCGGGCGCAGCCTTCGACGGCCTGCCGCGCGATGAACCTCACCTGTGGAAGCCGTTCAGCTACGCCACACGCGGACTGGCGCTGGGTGGCGGGCAAGCGTTGGGGAGCGCCCAACAGGAGCAACATCATGAACAAGATCATCATCGCCCTCGCCGCCACCACGGCGTTTATCGGCGCCGCCCCGGCGGCCGCCCAATATGGCGCCGGCGGCAACGGCCAGCTTCGCGCCGGCCAGCTGCAGCTGCAGCTCCAGGCCGGCATCCGCAGCGGCGCCATCACCCGCGCCGAAGCGATGCCGCTGCGCGACCAGCTCGCCCAGCTCACCCGGCTCGAGCGGCTCTACGCCCGCGACGGCATCAGCGGCCGCGAGCGCGCCGACCTCCAGCATCGCACCAACACGTTGCGCCAGGGCATCCGCCTCGCCGGACGCAGCGGCGACAGCCGCTACGGCCGCGACGACGACCGCTACGACCGCGACGACGATCGCTACAGCCGCGGCGACGACGGCCGCTACGACCGCAACCATGACGGCTGGGACGATCGCGACGGCAACCGCGACGGCCGCTGGGACGTCGACGCCCGCAACGATTCCAACCGCGACGGCTGGGACGATCGCGACCTCGACCGCGACGGCCGTTGGGACGACGGGGACGGCTACGGCCGCGGCCAGGTCGCCGACCGCGGCATCGTCGGCCAGATCCTCGACCGGGTCGCCGGCAATGGCGGCCTGCGCGTCGGCCAGCGCGCCTCGGCCGATCTCGGCGCGGTGCCTTATGCCTATCGCAGCCAGTATCGCGACGGCGCGAGCGCCTATTACCGCTCGGACGGGCGCCAGATCTACCAGATCGACGCGCGCACGCAGACGGTGGTGCGGATCTACGCGATGAACCGCTAGTCCGCTTTCGGTCATCCGCGTGACGTTAGGAAGGCGTCCCGGCCCAGGCGGCCGGGACGCCTTTCGGCGTTTCGGGGAGCCGCCGCGCCGCCGGCACCACCGAAGAATTGCACGTCGCGCTCCGGCGGCTCACAGACGGACGCGATGATTCGGACGAGCGCCCTGCCGATCCTGCTCGCGCTCGCCGCCGCCGGCTGCGGCGAGGCGCCGCCCGCTTCCCCGCCGCTCGACGACTCGGCGCCCGCCCGCCAGGCCGCCCGGCCGACGCCGCTGCCGGACCTGGTGCGCGTCCGCCTCGACACGGAAGCGGGGCCGATCCTGCTCGCGCTCGACGCCAGGCGGGCGCCTGTCACCACCGCCAATTTCGTCCGCTACGTCGACCAGCGCCGCTTCGACGGCACCTATTTCTATCGTGCCGCCCGCACCCGCGGCGCCGACCGCCGCGGTTTCGTCCAGGGCGGCATCCGCCACAGCGCCCGCAAGGCGCTGCCTCCGATCGCCCACGAACCGACCACCGCGACCGGCCTCAGGCATGTCGACGGCACCATCTCGATGGCGCGCGCCGCGTCGGCCGGGGCGATGGGCGACTTCTTCATCATCGTCGGCGGCGCGATGCCGGCGATGGACGCCAAGGGCGACACGCCGGGCTTCGCCGCCTTCGGCCGGGTCGAGGACGGGATGGACACTGTCCGCCGCCTGCTCGCCGCGCCGACCGTGGCCAATGCCGGCCGCGGGCCGATGCGCGGCCAGATGATCGAGAAGCCGGTGCGGATAGTCCGCGCCCGCCGGACGCCGTGACTCCCGCGACTTTGCTCAACCCCGCGGCGGCGGTCCGGGTCGTCCGGCCGGGGAACGAACAGCAGCCGGTGATCGTCATCGACGAGCTGCTGGCCGCGCCCGAGCGCTGGCGCGCGCTGGCGGCGCAGGCGCGCTACGGACGCATCGGACCCCATTATCCCGGGTTGCGCGCCGCCGTACCGGCGGAAGCCGCGGCGGCGATGCGGGTCGCGCTGGCCGAGCTGATCGGCGAAACCTTCGGGCTCGCGCCGGTGCCGCCGGTGCTCGAGACCTTCTTCTCGATCGTCGCCACCCCGCCCGAAGCGCTGGCGCCGATCCAGCGGCTGCCCCATTTCGACGGTTTCGAGCCGGAGAGGATCGCCATCCTCGTCTTCCTCTCGGACACGAGCCGGGGCGGCACCGCTTTCTACCGCCAGCGCGCCACCGGCTTCGAGACGGTCGACGCCGCCCGCTTCCCCGCCTTCGAGGCGGCGCTCAGGGCGGGGGTCGCCGAGCACGGCCTGCCTGCCGCTGCCTATATCGCCGGCGACACGCCGCTCTATGAGCAGATCGCGCGCTTCGAAGCGCGGCCCAACCGGGCGCTCATCTATCGCGGCCACAGCTTGCACTGCGCGGCGATTCCGCCCGGGACGCCGCTCCCCGCCGACCCCGTAAGGGGCCGGCTCAGCATCAACAGCTTTCTGTTCGACCCGGCGGGCAGAGGCTGAAGCGCGATGACGGACGCTGTGGATGGAAGGCTCGAGCGGTTCGTGGCGGCGCAGGCGCCGGTCTATGCGGCCGCGCTGGCGGAGCTGAAGGCGGGGCGCAAGAGCAGCCACTGGATGTGGTTCGTCTTCCCGCAACTGGCCGGCCTCGGGCGGAGCGACATGGCGCGATATTACGGGATCGCCTCGGCCGACGAAGCGCGCCGCTATCTCGCCCATCCGCTGCTGGGCGCGCGAATGCGGGAATGCACCGCCGCGTTGCTCGCGCATCGCGGCCGGAGCGCGGAGCAGATGCTCGGCGCCGTCGACGCGATCAAGCTGCGCTCGTCGATGACCTTGTTCGAGAGCGTCGCCGAAGAGCCGGGACCTTTCGCCGCAGCGCTGGAGGCCTTTTTCGGCGGCGAGCGCGACCGCGAGACGTTGCGGCGGCTCGCCCGGTCCGATTCCGCGCCGGCCGCGAAGGGTAACAGCTAGAGCGGTTCGGCGCAGCCGGAGCGCCGCTCGCCGCCCACCGACAAATCGGCCGCAAGGGGATAGCGTCTGTCGGACATGCCGTCCGAGCAGCCCGGCGCGGCCCGCGTCTTCAGCTCGAAGCGGCGGCCGCCGAGCGCGCCCGACCAGGTGCCGCCGCCGTCGGGTGCCGGCGTGAAGCGGGTCCAGATTCGGGTGCCCCGCTGGTCCTCCGGATGGGAATAAGTGACGCACCGGCCCTCGATGCGGGCGCCCCAGAAGGGCTCGGTGCCGATTGCGCGGAGGGGCGCGGCGCCCAGCGGCTTCCCGTCCTGCATCCGGCAGGGGCCGGCAGGGGCCGACGGAGCGCCGACGGCCGGACGGGCCCCGGCCGCCCCTTCGCGGCACGCGGCGACGAAGGCGCGCGACAGATTCTGCGGCGGCGCCGGATGGGGTCCGCTGTTCTGGGCGCCGTAGCTGGCCGAGACCGGGCCGCCGATCAGCGCGGCGAGATCGTCCGGCACCGCTCCGGCGGCGCTGACGCCGCCGCGCTGCCGATCGCCGCTGCCGTCTGCGACCAGCGCGACCACCTCGCCGCCGCTGCCGAACGACAGCCGCTCCTCGCTGGCGATCGGCCGGAAGGCGGGGACGTTGACCAGAAGCCGGTCCTGTCCCGCCTGGCAGAAGAGGCGGATCGCGCTGCGTTCCGGCGCCGACATCAGGGCCAAAGCGACGCCTTCGCCGCTCGACTGGAGGTCCCAGCGGGCGGCCGGGACAGTCCCGGCGTCAGGCGGCGCGGCGGCGCGCGCGGGGGAGGAATTCCCGCTCTCGGCGGCCGGACCAGGCTGGGCGCCGTCGTCGCGGCCGCAGCCGGCGAGGACCATGGCCATGATCGCGAGCGATCCCGGGAGGCGCATGCCGACCGTCCTTTCCATCGACTCCAGCATGCCCGCGGTCCGGGCTCTTGCCTAGCCCGGTCAGAAGGTCTCCCGGCGCAAGGACAAGGTCACCATCGACGTGCCGTTGCCCTCGCTCTCGATGGCGGTGAGGAAGCCGGCGCTGTCGCAGCGCAGGCTGGAAAGGGGGAGCCTGGTGTCGCCCCAGCTCCTCAGCAGGATCTCGCCGCTGCCGTTGGCGCGCAGCGTGATGTTGGTGATGTCGCGCCGCGCCGGATCGAAGCCGCGGTCGTTGAACGCGACCAGGAAGCGAGCCGTCATCGTGCTGCCGGCGCGGCCGAACGCGCCTTCGGCGACGCTGATATGGCCCCATCGCGACCCCGCCGGGCCGGGCGCGGCGGACGTGATCTTGACGCGGGCGAACTTGGCGCCGATCCGGCGGCGGATCTGGCCGCCGGTCGGCGTGCCCTGGCCCATCCAGACGATATGGCCGGCGATCAGCGTGCTGCAGGCGACCGGGGCGGCGCCGGCGCCTCCCGGCCAGGTCAGGGCGAGCGTCGCGAGGCCGAGCGCGGCGAACCTCGCCATGGCGCCTCGCTGCGTCGGAAGGGGTCCCCGCCCCCTCGCGCCGCGTTCGAGAAATTCCCGCAACCGTCCAGCGATCCGCATGACCCTTCTCCTGTTCGGCCCAGGGCGGTCGCCCGGCCTTGGTCCCCGTCTACCAGCCGGGCCGTCGCGCATGCGTGACTGCGGTCACGCCGCTGGAAAGGAAGTCAGCGCTCCCCCGGGCGCCCGAAAAGGCGCCGGCGGCGCGCTCCGACGACGAACAGGCCGTAGCCGCGCAGGACGAGGAGCGGCGTCTCGAGCGTCGGGGCGGCGGGGGTGGCGAGGATCATGGCCGAAGCCTGACAGGGGGTTGTCGCGCAATTGGATCCCGGGCGGGAGCATTGCGCGCGCTGCTTCCGCGCCGCGCGGATCTGGGCTAAAAGGCTCTGCGGGAAAGGGAAAAGATCATGGGGAAGATCAGAACGCTGTCGCTCGCCGGGGCCCTGTTCCTGGCCTCGGCCGCGGCCGCGCCGGCCGCCGCCAAGGACGTCGCCGGTTTCGCGATCACGCCCGGCTCCGCCGACGCGCTGATCATCTTCAAGGCCGCCGACGTGCCGCGCCCGCCCGGTTACAAAACCGCCTGGCGGATGGGCGTCCAGAGCTACGATCCGGTCGAGCAGAAGCTGCAGGGCGCCCCCTTCGGCGGTATGGAGACGCTCGCCTCGCGGCCGAAATCCTTCGTCGACGGCTATCTGGTCGAATTGGTGAAGCCCGGCACCTACGTGTTCCGCGATTTCTCGCGGCAGGATTTTTGGTCGCTCTGTTTCAACGGCGGCAGCCTGCGCTTCACGATCAGGCCCGGCGAAATCCTCTATCTGGGCGAATTCGACGCGGTGAAGCATGTGATGGAGCTTGAAAGCCTCGCCGTCAGCACCGGCCGGGTCACCGCCCGCAGCGGCCAACCGGTCCAGTTCTTCGACACCGTCTCGCCGCCCACCTTCGCCGCGGTCGACGAGGCCGGCCTCGCCGCCGCCGCTGCGATGGTGAAGGCGCGCATGCCGAAAACGACAGCGACGCCCAAACCCGCCAGGTTCGAACCGGCGCGGTTCGGCACCGGGCGCGACCTGTTCGGCCTCCAGCGCATCTGCGGCGGTTATTATACGAAGAAGGCTAAATAGGGCGCCGGGAGCGGCGGCAAGGCGCGCGTTCGGTGTGGTTGGCCGGGCGGGCTCAGTCGGAGGTCCGCCGGGGCCGGCCGACGGTCACTGGAACCTCACCGTCACCTCGCGGGAATATCCGCTGCTCGTATAGATCTCGACGAGCGCCTCGGTCGCGCCGAAAGACTGGATGCCGATGTAGGGATAGGGCATGCCGCGCCCGCGATTGTTCGCATAGATGCGATAGCTGTGCGCATGCACCTCCCGGCCCCACCCGTCGGGCCGTTGACGCACGGCTTTCGGGACCTCGGTTATCCACTCGAGATAGTTCAACAGCTGGAGATCGGAGGCCCCGAACGGCACCGCCTGAAAATATCTATAGGGATAGGCGCACCGGACATTGGCATCGTCGAGGAGCTTGCGGCTCAGCCCGGTAAAATATGAAAAGTGGCGCGGGCCCCTTATCGGCTCGAAATATCTTACGCGACGGGGGCCGCAGAGGGGGAATTGCCAGGCCTGGGGATCCTGGTTTCTCAGGATCAAGCGCGTCTCCGTCGGCTGCCTGGGGTTGGCGAACTTCCTGAAAACCTTGATCATCGCCAGGCCGACCGGGCGGTCGTAGGCCTTGCGATTATTGAAGGCCAGGACGAACTCGCCCCGGACCGCGAAGACCTGTCCATCCTTGAGGCGCACCCAGCGATCCGTACTGTTGCGAGCATCTTCTTCGCGCCGCGCCGAGAGGAGATGCGCCGCTTCCCCCGCGCTCGAATTCTCGAAGAATTCCAGCCGCGTCTGCTGGGCCGACGCCGTCTCGAGCGGGGCCATCGCCAGGACTGCGAACAAAAAATGATATCCTCTCATCGCCTCCGTCTTTCCTTTTGGCGCCGGGCCGGTTTTCGCTCATTTTGTCCCGCCGCCGTCCGTGCCCGCATCCGTCTGGACCTCCTGCTTGACGCTCAGCGGCAGCAACAGGACAATGGCGATCAGCAACACGTTGGCGACCGCAACAATCTGGTCAGGGTCAAGCTGGAATTGTTCGGACAGAAGATCTCGCGCTCTGCTGCTGGCGACGTTCATCGCCCAGATCGGGATGGTCAGGGCAACCAGGCAAACATGCATAAACGTGTGATGCAGACTATTCTTGTGAGCTATGTAGAGGTAGAGGATCATTAAAAACAGCACGAATATCAGCGCCACAACATCCATGTTGTGATCCTTGGGCAACATCAAATTTACTGCCAGGAAAGCTGCGAGCATCTCCGCCGGCACAAGGGCATGAACCTTCTTGAGATATTCTTCCACCACGCTTCCCCCCCAACGGAATCGCAAGGGGCCTTGGCGGCACCCTCACCTTGCCGCGCCAGCCGCACCGGCTCGAGGCCATTCGAATGGCGCGCGTCCCTCTATATCAGACTTTGCGCTTGTCCGCTTGGCCTTCGCTTGAATGGCCGCGCGGCCGGCTTGTCCAATGCCTCGCCGCCGTCACGCCGCCCGCCCTCGCCCGGGCCGACCAGGCCGGCCGCGCCTAAGGCCCCAGGAGGGTGGCGACGCCGCGCACCCGAATCATCCAGTCGATGTAGTTCCGGAAAAGATCGTCGTCGGACGGCGAGCGCCATTGTCCGAATTCCTCGACGGCCGAGGTGGCCAGACGCGCTTCCTCGCTCGCTTCGCCATATTTGCGCCGGACGGCAAGCTTCACCGCTTCGGCAAGGTCATCCAGTTCCTTAGCCTGCACCCGCAGCTTGGCGTATTTGGGAAGCTTGAAGAAGCCTTCGGGGTCGCGGGCATAAGCTTCGGTCGCGCGTTCGAGCCGGTCGATCAGGAGGTCGATCTGCAGCAGCAGCGGATTGGCATGGGCGTCGGGCGGAGGCGCCGGCTGTGCCGGACCGGCGGGGGCGGGAACCGCCGCCGGCACCGGCGACGGCGGCGGGCGGCGTCGCTTGCGCCCCCACAGCGCGATCGCCGCGCCGATCAGGGCGATGCCCGCGAGAGTCGACCAGACGGCGAGGCCGCTCGTCCATACCCACCGGGTCGCGGCGCCAAGGCCGATCCTGTCCAGCCACGCCCCGAGGTTGGCGAGCGCTTGGTCGGGACCTGTCTGCCCGGCGAAGAGGATGAGGGCACCGATCAGCCCGAGCAGCGAAGGCAGCAATTTCTTGACCACGGCCCGCATCATAACGCCTGCGCAACCGGGACGCCACGCGCTCGCGCCGGCGCCTGGACGACGGCCAAGCCTCCGCCTCCCGGCCCGCCGGACCCAGTTCAGTCGGACCGGGCCGCCCGACGCGGCAAGGCGTAGACGTTGCGGGCGAGGCCGTCGGGGAAGGTTTCGCGGGCGATGACGGCGCCGCCCAGTTTCTCCGCGAGGCGCCGCGCCGGGACGTTGGCATCGTCCATGTGGGTCTCGACGCGCTCCCAGCCGAGATCGTCATACGCCCAGCCGATCGCGGCGCGCGACGCCTCCAGCGCATAGCCGTTACGCCGCGCGGCGGGGGCGATCCACCAGGTCAGCTCGTGCCGCGGCCAGCCTTCCGGCCAGACCAGGCCGCAGCTCCCCGCCATCGCCCCCGTCGCGCGCACCACCACCGACCACATGCCGAAGCCGCGCAAGTGCCAATGGCCGAGATCCCAGGCCAGCTTGCGCCAGGCCGCCCCCGGCTCCAGCGGCCCGCCGTAGAAGGCCGAAGCCTCGGCATCGTCGTAGAAGGCGCGATAGGCGGGAAAGTCCCCGGCGGCGGGCGAGCGGAGGGTGAGGCGGCGGGTGTGGAGGGTTGGGATCCGCATGGCCGGCATGCCTACCGGAGCCTTCGCGGTGCCTGCAAGGGCGTGCTCAGGCCACAGCGCAATCCCGGCATTTCAGCCGCGCGGCGGCGTCACCGGCACCAGGAAATCGCCCTTGCCGCAGGCGGAGACGCCGCCCTTGTCCTTGCGGAACTGATACCAGCCGCGGAACTCGGCGGGGACGACCTCGCCGCGCAGGTTCGGATATTCGCCGAGGATCGCCTGCGCATCGGCGACGTCGGCGTTCGAGCCGTTGCGGGCCGCGCGATAGGAGAGGATGTTCGAGGAATGGCCGCCTTCCGGCAGCATTTCCGCGGTGACGAGATTGGCCTTGCCCGGCGCGAAGCGGAAGACGGCGATGGCGCGGCCGCCGCATTCGGTCACCGTGCCGCCGAAAACGCCGTAGGTGAAATCGACCAGCGCGTAATCGCCGGGCGCGCCCTTGGCGGCCGAGAAGCGCGACATGTTCCTCGGCACCATCAGGCCCTCGCCCTTGGTCTGGAGGCCGGGATTGGCGGTGCGCAGCCGGCCGGCGGTGGTCTTGTCGACGACGATCTTCGCCTTGCCGCGAGTCATCGCCGCGATGTCCACCGCGACGAAGGTGAAATAGCCGCCGCGCAGCCCGTCCCGCTCCTCGACCAGGACCAGCGCCTCGGGATCGGCCGGCGAGAAGGCCATCTTCTTGAGCTTGCCGGCCGAGGCCGGGGCGGCGGCGGCGAGCGCGAGCGCGCCGAACAGGATCAACTTGTTCAATTCTTCCCCCTGGAGAGCCTGGAGCGGTGTAACCCGCTCATCCGGCTTCGAAAATAGGCTTTCGCTCAGCCTTGCGCCCGGGCGATAGCCGTCTCGAGGTCGGCCTTCTGCCGAGGCGACTTGCAGGCGCGCTGCAGGAACTGGGCCCGGCCCGGCTGGGCGAGCGCCTCCTTCAGATAGCCGGCGCCGAACTGGAAATTGCAGGCGTCCTCGGCGAGCTGCGCCTGATCCGCGATCAGGTTCGCCACCGCTTCATTGTAGGGGAACCTGTCGCTGACAAAGTCCGACGAGCCCCAATCGTTGGGCGTCGCGTCGATCGTGAAATATTGGAGCAGGAAGCCGTTCACCGGCATGCCGCCCTGGAGAAACAGCTCGACGGTACGCGCATCGCCGTTGTGGACGCTTTCGCTGAAAGCCTCCATCGACCAGGGCACGCCCATATTGGCCAGTTCCTTGCGGGGATCGGCGCTCTTCTCGCGCTTGCCTTGCTGGACCTCGCCCTTGATGTCGGTCAGAGTCTCGTTGGCCCGGTCGAGCCGGCCCGAAATCCCGGCCAGATAGGCGGCGGCGCTCTTCTGCTCCCCGCCGAGCAGCGTCATGGTCAAGGTGAGCAGCGCCGCGCCCAGCGCGATCCCCGAGAACCAGCGCAGGTGAGTCACCGAGCCGCGTCCGAGAGCGAACCACGTCGCCAGCTTGTCGGCAAAATAGAAGACCAGCGCGGCCAGCGCCGCCAGCAGCACCGACAGGCTGCCCAGCGGCGCGATCACCGCCGCGATCGTGGCGACGATCCCGCACGCGTCCATCAATACGACCCGCCTGCCCGGCCCCCGGTCGACCTTCTTCCATGCTCGCCACGACCCCCTCCTGCGCCCGCGCCACTCTCTCGAAAAGCTAGCATCATCGTCATGTCTGGGCCATTGCGGCGTCGGGGTGGAGGCGCCGGCGGGACCGTAGCGCCGATCGGTCGGTCATCGGCTCGATGCGGCCGCGCCGGCGCCGCGCACGCTGAACTTCTCGGCGACATAGACCGGGCCGGTCACCGTCATCCTGCGGTCGATCCGGACCTCTTCGTCCGCCGCGACGATGCCGAGGTCCTTCTCGCCGTCCGGCAGGATGAGGATGCAGCGCTTGCCGATCCACACATCGACCCCCGGCCAGGACGAGGACGGGTTGTCGGCGCGCTCGCGCGCCCAGCGCGACAGCGCCTGATAATAAGGCGGCCGCCGCCAGGCCGACGGGAAGCCCGGATCGATGCACGCCGCGAGATGGCCCGTCGCGGTCACCATCAGCGCGAACTTGGCCCGGTCCGGCTTCCACTCGGGCCCGAGCTTCTCCGACAGCATCCACTCGCAATAGAAATCGCGGCAGCCGGCGGGACGCGAATCGTAGATCGCGCAGCCCCTGGAGGGCCGGCAATGCGCGCACCACGTGCCGGGCGGCTTGGCCAGCTCCGCCACCGCCATCGTCTTGCAGCAGAGCGCGCAGCTTCCGCACGATCGGCCGGGCACCGGCGCCCGGGACGATGGACGTTCAGCTCTTCGCCGGCGCATCGGGCTGGATCGCCAGGCCCGGGGCGGCGGCAGGGTTGCCGACGATGATCGTCGTCGCCCCTTTCGAGCTTTCGATCGCCTGCAGGAGGCGGAGATTGGCGAGGCCGGGATTGTCTTTGACCAGCCGCGCCGCATTGGCGAGAACGCGCAACGCGGCCTGCTCCCCGCGCGCCCGTTCCAGCGCCGCCTGCCCCTCCATGCGCGCCCGCTCGACGTCGGTGAACATCCGGCGCGTTTCCGGAGGCAGGGTGATCGAGGTCAGCAGCACCCGCTCCACCACGGCCCCCGGTATGGCCTGCTCCAGCTTGGCACGCACGTCCTCGGCGACGGCCTGCTGGCCGGCGAAGATCTCGGCCAGCTTCCTCGCCGCCACCGCCTCCACCGCCGCGGAAGCCAGAAGCGCGTGCAGCGCCGCATGGCCGCTCGCCAGCGGCGTGAACTGGCTCCAGGGTTCGTCTTCGACGGCGGCCTGCGATTCCGCGTAGAGCTGCGCGTCGACGACCTTCAGAACCGGGGCGAGCCCGATTCGGAACGAGAACTGGTCGGCGGAGAGGACCGTCATCTCGCCCATCTGCGCCGGCAGCTCGGCCCGCGAAACTCTCACGATCCGGGTCCGCCCGAACGGGTCGAAGCGCAGGTAGCGCCCGGGCGCCAGTTCCTTCCTGAATTGCCCGTCGCGGTAGAGGAGCCCGACCATCGGCGGATAGACGACCGTCGCCCTGGTGCCGCGCCACAACGCGGCGCCCGCAAGCACGACGGCGAGCAGCGCGACGAGGATCGAAGCGATCATGCCGCAACTCGCCTTCCGGCGCCGCGGCGACGCGGCGGGGGCCCGAAGCCCGCATGGCCGCGCCACGGCTGCCCGGGGGGCTGGCGCCGGAAGGCTTTAGTTGGAGTGCTTAAAAGGCACTTGCTACCCACAGCTCAGGGCATCCCTCATTTGTGCTGACCGCATCCTTTCAGATGTCGCGTTCGAGTGATGCCCCCAAGGGGAGTCGAACCCCGCCGTTTTGATCCGGCGATTGCGGCGGCGAGTCAAGCGCCTGAGCTCTTGTGCCGATCCTGAGCTGAGGGATGGCGGATCGGCCGGAGCGGAGGTCATGGCAGGGCCGGCGCCGGATGAAAGGTTCATATCGTTCTCAAGTTTCGGCTTCCCTGGAAGCGGAAAAACTTCCGCCGCCGCCGGCGCAGAGCCGGGCCAGGCGCTCGCGGGCTCGACGCTGCTTGGCCAGCAGCCAGGCGGCCGCGCAAAGCCGGTTGAAGGCGGCCGCGCCGGGACGGCGGCGCAGGCGGCACGCGCTCTGCTCGGTCATCCCGACCGCCTGCGCCGCCCGGCCGCCATGGCCGAACTCGGCGAGCGCGACGACATAGGCGAACTGCCGCTCCGGCGTCCAACCGTCGCGGCGGGCGCGCAGCGGCACGGGCATGAATTCGGGCGGCGGAGTCGGCAGGTCGATCATGGCCGAATAGAACATAGAGAGAACAGCTAGTCAAGAGCCATTGGCCGTTCCGCCTGATCTCGCCTAGATTGCCCTGCCCGACGGACCCGGACGAAACGGGGGTAAGGGCGGCGAATGTGGGACGGGGCGAGGAGGATCCGGGCTCTCCTTGGCAAACCTAGCGCAAAATCGTATAACATCCGCCTATGGCACAGATGAATGTCTCGATCACGGAGAAGCTCAAGGGCTGGGCGGAGCAGCGCGTTGCCGAGGGCCGCTACAGCAGCACCAGCGACTATATCCGCGACCTTGTCCGCCGCGACCAGGAGAATGAGGAGAAGGTACGGCGCCTCCAGGCGGCGATCGACGAGGGGCTGGCATCGGGCGTGAGCGAGCGCACCATCGAGGACATCATTGCCGACCGGCGGAAACGGGACGGCCTGGCTTGACCCGCGTCGAACTGAGCCGGCGGGCCGACGCCGACCTCGACGACATCCTCGACTACAGCATCGCCGCCCACGGGCGCGAAACGGCCGAAGCCTATCTGCGCACGATCGACGCGGCGCTTGCGTGGCTCGCGGAGCGCCCGCAGCTCGGCGCGCCCCGTGAAGACTTGAAAAAAGGGCTGCGCAGCCTCCCGGCCGGAGAGCACCGCATCTACTACCGCTTCGACGGCAAGATCGTGCTCGTCGCGCGCGTACTTCACAAGGCAATGGACGCGGCGCGGCATTTGTAGGGCTGGAACGAAGGAAGGGGATCGCCCCGGTGCCCTGCGCCTTCAGCCGGCCAAGTGCTTGAAGTGGCGCAGTGCCGGTAGCATTATTGAGTGCGGCATCACCGATCTCACGGAATGTACGTTCGTGCCTTGTGCTCAGGATGCCAAGCCCTGTAACCTCAACCGGTGAGAAGGGTTACACACATCCAAGCGCTTACCGAGTTCGCGAATGCGCTTCACGATTCAATCGCACAAAATCGCCGTAGCAGCGAGAAGCCCATTTCTGCGCTTTCAGCGTTCGTTGGGCTTCATGCGCAAAGCTATCAATTTACTCGTCTCCTAACTTGGCTAATTGCTTTCTATTATGACGCACGGTCGACGTTGGATAAGGCTTCATTAGCAGATCGGAACCGAGACACAGCAAAGGCAAGTCTGCATGCTCTATTTGAGCCGTTTCTCCCGCCCTTCACAGCCGTAGCTGTTGGAAATTGGTATGCTTCGGCTATGTCTTCTACAAATCAGTCTTATTTTGATTTATTGAACGATGTTCTTGTTTTGCAGCAACCTATCTTTATACCCGATGTTGAAGACTTGCGGTCATATGAAACTCAGCTTAGAGACGTTCTCGCTGAGCTCGAAGGAGTAAAGCTTCCTCCGTGGATTGAGCGAGATTTTACAGAAGCAATACAACTTACATTGCTTGCTGTGGAAAAGCTTCCATTCGTCGCTCACAGGCTGGTGCAGGATGCACACTCGACTATTCTAGCGAGGTTATTCTCGGTAGCGACGCCGGAGCACCGAAAATTCATGGTCAGAGTGGCAACAATTGTAAATGTCGTGTTTGTAGCATTCATAATGCCTAAGGAGGCTTCCGACGCGGCGGAAGCTTACTATGGCTGGATGCTGGAAAGTCAGACTGACGTGAAGCAGATAGCCGCTTGCGCACAGCCACTTGCATTACCTGCGCCTTCCAAGAAAGGCCCCGCTAAGAGCTGACGTTGGGCTCATTCGCTAGTTGTACATAGATATGTCAGGCCGGGGCGGGATCCCGCCACCGCCAGAGCAGCCAGCGTAACGCCCAGCGCAACGGTGCGGAGGGGCGCCCTCAGTTCGCGGCCGGCAGGTAGATTTCCCCGCCGTTCTCGCGAAACTTGCCGCTCATCTCAGCCATGCCTTTGTCAACTTCCTCGGCGGCCAGGAAAGTATCCGCACCCGCATTCTGCTTCGCCGCGAAAGCACCGCGCCTCCTGGGTGATCTTCATCGAGCAGAATTTCGGGCCGCACATCGAGCAGAAGTGGGCGGTCTTGGCGCCTTCGGCGGGGAGGATCAAATCGAGATATGGCTCGGCCGTGTCGGAATCGAGGCTGAGGTGGAACGGGTCGCGCCAGCGGAATTCGAAGCGCGCGCGTGACAGGGCGTCGTCGCGCACTTCGCGCCCTCTTTTGCAGTGCTGCCCGGGCAGCATCGCCTCAAATGAATTCGCCGATGGCGTTCAGGGCCGGTTGCAATCGGATGTTGTTGGGCGGCGAAAGGTCGGGCGCGCTGAAAGTGACTCGGGCGATGACGATCTCGCTTGCCCCGATTTCGAGGTCGGCAACCACCGTCGTCAGCGGGATCGGCGCCCAGACCTTTTCGGCCAGCGCCTTATAGTCCAGCGGCGCCGGGGTCAGCGTTCGCAGGACGGCCCCGAACAGGTCCATCACCAGCAGGTCGAGGAGAACGGTCCCGCCATAGCCGGCCGGAATGTCAATCCTGTTGAGCAGGTGCACCCTCATGACGGAAATCTCGACCAACCGGACCTTGCGATGCATCGGTTGCAGACCGACGAAACCTTTCTTGTCCGCGTCGATAAATATCGGGATGCCGGCGGAATAGACCGGATCGAGAGCGGCCTTCGGTTCGGGATGAAGGGCGTTGTCCACCGGCCAGACGAAGAAACCGGATATCTTGCCGGGTTGCCCGGAGCCTCCCTTGTCCTCGCAGCAGCAATTGTAGAAATTATAGATGGGTGCGCAATTCGCCGACATACTGCATCTCCCGGTGTAAACACCTTTCTGCTCGCAAGCTTAAGTCGGTCAGCAACGGCCGAACAGCCCAATCACGCGGCTGGAATATAGATTTCGCCCCCTGTTTCCCGGAAACGGTCGCTCATCGCCGCCATGCCCTGTTCAGCCTCCTCGGCAGCGAGGAAAGTATCCGCGGCAGCGTTCTGACGCGCCGCAAAATCCCTCACCTCCTGCGTGATCTTCATGCTGCAGAACTTAGGCCCGCACATCGAGCAGAAGTGGGCGGTCTTGGCGCCCTCCGCCGGGAGGGTCTGGTCGTGATATTGTTCGGCGGTATCCGGATCCAACGACAGGTTGAACTGGTCGCGCCAGCGGAATTCGAAGCGGGCGCGGCTTAGCGCGTCGTCGCGCATCTTCGCGGCCGGATGGCCCTTGGCCAGGTCGGCGGCATGGGCGGCGAGCTTGTAGGTGACCACCCCCACCTTGACGTCGTCGCGGTCGGGGAGGCCGAGATGCTCCTTCGGCGTCACGTAGCAGAGCATGGCGGTGCCGAACCAGCCGATCATCGCCGCGCCGATCGCGCTGGTGATGTGGTCGTAGCCGGGGGCGATGTCGGTGGTCAGCGGCCCGAGCGTGTAGAAGGGGGCCTCGCCGCACGCCTCGAGCTGCTTGTCCATGTTCGCCTTGATCTTGTGCATCGGCACGTGGCCGGGGCCTTCGATCATCACCTGGACGTCGTGCTTCCAGGCGATCTGGGTCAGCTCGCCCAGGGTGGCGAGCTCGGCGAACTGGGCCTCGTCGTTGGCGTCGGCGATGCAGCCGGGCCTGAGGCCGTCGCCGAGGCTGAAGGCGATGTCGTACGCCTTCATGATCTCGCATATCTCCTCGAAGCGGGTGTAGAGGAAGCTCTCCTTGTGGTGCGACAGGCACCATTTCGCCATGATCGAGCCGCCGCGGCTGACGATGCCGGTGACCCGGTTCGCCGTCATCGGGATGTAGGGCAGGCGGACTCCGGCGTGGATGGTGAAATAGTCGACGCCCTGCTCGGCCTGCTCGATCAGGGTGTCGCGGTAGATCTCCCAGCTCAGCTCCTCGGCGACCCCGCCGACCTTCTCCAGCGCCTGGTAGATCGGGACGGTGCCGATCGGCACGGGGCTGTTGCGGACGATCCATTCGCGGGTGTCGTGGATGTTGCGGCCGGTCGAGAGGTCCATCACCGTGTCGGCGCCCCACCTGATCGACCAGACCATCTTGTCGACCTCGGCGGCGACGTCGGAGGCGACGGCGCTGTTGCCGATATTGGCGTTGATCTTGACCAGGAAGTTGCGGCCGATCGCCATCGGCTCGCTTTCCGGATGGTTGATGTTGGACGGGATGATGGCGCGGCCGCGGGCGACCTCGTCGCGGACGAATTCGGGAGTGACGTAATCGGGGATCGAGGCGCCGAAATCCTGGCCGTCGCGGATTTGTCCGCGAATGAATTCGCGGCCAAGATTTTCGCGCACCGCCACATATTCCATTTCCGGAGTGATGATGCCCTTCCGGGCATAGTGCATCTGCGACACATTGGCGCCGGGCTTCGCGCGCAGCACCTTCCGGCGCACGTTGGGGAAGGACTGGACGCCGCCCGAGCGGTCCGGGCCGAGCTGGCCGTTATCCTCGGGCCGGACCTCGCGCTGCAGCACCTCCTCGACGTCGCCGCGGCCGCGGATCCAGTCGCGCCGCAATTCGGGCAGGCCGCGCATGATGTCGATCGTCGCGGCCGGATCGGTATAGGGGCCGGAGCAGTCGTAGACCCTGAGCGGCGGCTCGCCGGAGCTCGGCTCGAGGTCGATCTCGCGCATCGCCACCCGGCGCTCGCCGACATGGATCTTGCGGCTGCCGCGGATCGGGCCGGTGGTGACCTTGAGTTCGGTTCGGGCGGGGGCGTCGGCCATTTCGTCTCTCTCCAGTGGAGGGAGTAGGGGCGGGCCGCCTCTCCCTCCCTACGCCCGTGTGAACGGGATCAGGTTCGGCGGGTCGCGGCTACCGAGCCGCCTCTCAACCCTGTGCACAGAGTCCCCCGGGGAAGCCCCGGTCTAGGCGCAAGCGGCGGCGGTGGCAATCAGGTCGGAGTGAAAGTCACGGCGCCTTCCAGATAGTAGATTTCGGTCCGGTCTTCGAAGCCGGAATCGGTGCCGATCACGATCCAGAGTCGACCGCCCGAGTCGGCGGTGAGGGTGGGGATCCGATCGTCGGGGGAGCGCAGCGTCTTCGGAGCGTAGACGCCCTGGCCGCAGGTGCCGCCGCCGCCGGAGAAATCGCCGATCGTGAACACCTGGTTCCCGCCCACCGTCAGCGGCCCCGCATCCTTGTCGAAATTGACTCCGACGTTGCCGGCGGCGTTGATCGCCTTCGCGGGCCGCACCGGGCTGGCGCCGGCCTTGATCACGACCGATTCGCCCGGCGCGCCGCCGATTCCGGCGCAGCCGGCCGGCACGTTGGTGGCAATGGTGACTTCCGTCGCGACCCGGTAGCTCCGGCCCGGCACGAGGCCCGACACTTCGCGCCAGATAAACATGAACAGGTCGTCCGAGCGGTTGGTGCCGGCGACGAGCAGCCCGAAGCGGTTGTCGAGCGGCGCCGGGAGCCGGCGGAACTCCGAGTTGAAGAGGATGCCGTTGGGCCCGATCTCCTGACCCGGCGAATAGTCGGCGAAGTCCGCGGTGAAGCCGTCAATGCCCGCGGCGAAGCTGAACGGCACTCGGACCTCGGTGGCCGGCGGGGGCGGCGGCGGCGGAGGAGGAGGAGGAGGAGGGGGCGGCGGAGGCGGAGGCGGCGGCGGCGGAGACGAGGAGCCGCCGCCGCAGGCCGCGATGAGAGCGCAGGCGGCGACAAGCAGAGTTCGGCGGGAGAGATTCATAGGCAGCTCCCAACGCGGCGCCGACGATTATGACGGCGAGTCGGCCCGGTGGGCAAGGCCTTGATATCGACCGCATTTGCGCCATTCCAAAGCGGCCCCAGGCGGGGTAGACTTGCCGTGATCGTCTCGCCCTCTCCCGTCCTGCGGGCGGGGGATTCAGACTCGGTCTCCGCTTTCGACCGACCAGGGCAGGTCCGCTTCGGGCACGGGCGCGGCGGCCGGCAGCAGGGTGATGAAGCCCGGAATGCCGCCGAGGCCGCACGTCTCGCGCAAGGCCTCGGCCTCATCGGGGCGGCTGGTGAAGGCGAAGAAGCGGCGGCCGCCCCGCAGCGCCCGAGCCCATGTTGAACGGGCAAGCTCGAGCCTCCGGTCCGGCGAGAGCGGCACGGTCGCCAGGATCCGGTCGAACACCGGATGGCGCTCGACAAGCACCTCGCCCAGCCCCTCCACGCCCAGCAGGTCGGTCGGCAGCGGGCGCTCCACGAGCTGGCCGGCCCAGGCCGCCGGGTCCTCGTAGAGGAAGCGGACCGTACCGCCGCCTTGCGCCGCATGTCGCCGCCACAGCGTCTGCAGCAGCGCCGGCTCCGGCTCGATCCGCCGCGGCTCCGGGCCCGCCTCCGGCGCCTCGGCGCCTTCCTCGCTCCACAGATAGTCGGTCGGGATCATCAGCGATCCGGCCCGCTCCAGCTGGCGCCGGCTGGGATTGTCGCGGGTGACGAAGGCGAGCAGCCAGTCGGCGCCGCGCTCGACGCACAGCTGCCGGCTATGGTCGATGATCGCCTTGAAGCAGCCGCGCCCCCGCGCCGCCGGCAGGGTCCAGGAGCCGGTCATGATCCCGACCCGCCTTTCCTTCCCGTCCGAGTCGGCCAGCCGCCGCCAGCTCACCGCCGAGCCGGCGATCCATTCCCCCTCGTCGATCACCACGAAGCGGTCGGCGGTCCGCCCGGCGAACGGGCGGCGGAAATACCAGTCGAACTCGGTCTCGCCGCCCCAGCCGTCGAAGCAGCTGGTCAGCGCCGCGAGGTAGCGCGCGTCCTCGTCCGGACGAGCGGGCTCGATCCTCAAGCGGCGGATCCGGCCGGGGCGAGCTCGGCGACGCCGACCCGCTCGGCGATCTCGCCCATGCTGGTCCACCACAGCGCGCCGCCGTAGCGCTGGTCGAGCGCGGTCAGCAGGGTGTCGAGATAGTTGCAATAGAGGCGGTCGATGCCGTCGAGCGCGATATGGCCGCAGCAATCCTTGATGATATGGCCCTTGATCGACAGCAGCCCGCCCGCCTCGACGATCTGGAACGCCCGGTCGATCGGGCTGGTCGCCTGGAAATTGGCGGGGATGTGGACGAGCCGGCCGCCGGCTATGCGCTCCGGGCGGAACAGGGGCACGCCCTTGAGGCCGCTCATATTGGCCCGGGCGTCGGCGGCGACCGGGGTCAGGATGTCGCGGGCAGAGGCGACGAACAGCAGGCCGACATCGGCCATCGCGTCGAGCAGAGCGGGGGGCGCGTTCCACCCGGGCGGGGTCATTCCCGGCGCGAACGGCAGCCCGGCCCTGCGGAAGATGGCGATCGCCTCGGCGAGCGCGGCCCGGCACGCCGCCCGGTCCTGCTCGACGAACTCGACCGGGCTGATCCGCCGCGGATGGATGTGGTGGAGGCCGTGGAGGCCGATCTCGAAGCCGGGCTCGGAGCGCAGATAGTCGACGAAGCCGGGATGCCGGTCGAGCGCCATCGCGCCCTTGGGCCGGATCTGGGCGCGGTAGCTGTAGCGGCCGACGCCGGGGAGGCGGTCGAGCAGGGGCCGCGCCGAGGTCGGCCTGATCTCGCGCCAGTCGGCGGTGGTGAACAAGGTGGCGCGCAGCTTGGGATGGCGGCGGATCAGCCACTGGACGTGGCCGAGCGCGCCTTCGCCGAGATCGCCGCCGGCTTCGTAGAGGTCGCTCGAGCGGGCCGGATGGACGTCGTCGATCGAGAAGCACAAGGCGGCCTGCTTGCCTGCCGGGAGCCAGTGCTGGCGCATATGCTTCCTCTCGTGCCACAAGCGCCCGCGCCGCGGATTCGGCGACGGCGGCGGTCCTGACGGCGCCGGCCGGAGCCCGATCCGGCCGGCTGGACTCCGGCGGCGCTTTACGTATGGGGCGTCAAATAGCACGGCAAGAGGAAAATGTATGAGTTCCAAGCCGATGGGGCGCGGCCAGAAGCGGCGCAAGGTGCTGCTGCTCGGCTCCTACGCCCCCTCGCTGATCAACTTCCGCGGCCGGCTGATCGCAGCGATGGCGGCGCGCGGGCACGAGGTGTTCGCGGCGGCTCCGGACATCGACGAGGCGACGGCGGCGAAGGTCCGCGCGCTCGGCGCCACGCCGGTCCCGGTCGTGCTCGGCAGGACCAGCCTCGATCCGCTCGCCACCTGGCGCAGCGGCCGCGAGCTGCGCGCGCTGGTGCGCCGCATCGCCCCCGACGTGATGATCGCCTACACGATCAAGCCGGTCGTGCTCGGCGCGGCGGCGGCGAAGGCGGCAGGCGTGCCCTGCTTCGTGGCGATGATCACCGGCATGGGCTATCCGTTTCTCGGCGGGCTGCATCCGAAACGGGTCGCCATCCGGCTGGCCGCGATGTTCCTCTACCGGCGAGCGCTGGCCGCCTCGCAGCTCGTCATCTTCCAGAATGAGGACGACCGCGGCGATTTCCGCCGCCTGCGGCTGCTGCCGCGCGCCACGCCGACCTTGCTGGTCGCCGGCTCCGGCGTCGATCTCGAATATTTTGCCCCGCAGCCCCTGCCCGCGGAGCTGTCCTTCCTGATGATCGCGCGGTTCCTGCGCGACAAGGGAATCCTGGAGTTCGGCGCCGCCGCGGCGCGGCTGAAAGCGGAATTCCCGCAGGTCCGGATCCGGCTCGCCGGCTGGCTCGACGAATCGCCCGATTCGATCCGTCCCGACGAGCTCGAGGCGATGGTCGCGAGCGGCGTCGAGCCGCTCGGCCAGCTCGCCGACGTGCGGCCGGCGATCGCCGGTTGCAGCGTCTACGTGCTCCCTTCCTATCGCGAAGGCACGCCGCGCACGGTGCTGGAGGCGATGGCGATCGGCCGCGCCATCGTCACCACCGACGCGCCCGGCTGCCGCGGCACCGTCGTCGACGGGAAGAACGGCTTCCTCGTGCCGCCGCGCGACGCCGACGCGCTCTATCGGGCGATGCGCCGCTTCGTCGAGGCGCCGGCGCTGGCGCGGACGATGGGCGCGGCGTCGCTGCGCCTGGTCCGCGACCGGTTCGACGTCGACGCCGTCAACGCCTCGATCCTGCAGCGAACCGGGCTGTAACGGCCGGGCGCGGCCGTTCCCCCGGCGGCGGAAATGCCCTATGGCCGACCGATGAGACCCGATTTGTCGGATCCGCAGCAGCGGGCGGCATACCAGCAGGAGCTGCGCGCGGTCGCGTCGCGCTGGCGCCTCGCCGGCTTCATCCTGGTCTGCGCCGGCGCGGCCGCTCTGGTCTACGCGCAATATGAGCGGTTGCCGGAGCTGGGCCTGCGCGCCGCATTGATGGCGCTGGGCGCCGGCTGGGTGCTGCTGCTCACCGGCATCATCCTGCGGCTTCGCCACCATCGCCGGCGCATGGCGGAATAATCCCGTCCCGGCCGGCCCCGCTTTCTCTGGAGCGGCGGCAAGGGAGAGCGCATGATGCGGCTGCCATGAACATCATCGAGATCCTGCTGCCGGTGCGCGACAATGCGGGAAACCGGTTCGGGCCGGCGTCTTTCGCGAAAGTGCGCGAAGAGCTGCTCGAGCATTTCGGCGGCCTCACCGCCTTCACCCGCAGCCCGGCGGAGGGGCTGTGGGAGTCGGCGGAAGGAGAATGCGACCGCGACGAGATAATCATCTTCGAAGTGATGGCCGACTGGATCGACCGCAGCTGGTGGCGGGCCTATCGCGTCTCCCTTGAGCATCGCTTCCGGCAGGTCGAGATCGTGATCCGGGCGTGGGAGATGGAGCGGCTCTAGCGTTGCCGGCATCGAGGCCGCCTGACCCCTCTCCCGCCTTGTGCGGAAAAGCGCGGAAGGGGAAGGAGCAGCGTCGATATGCCGCTGACGGAGCCGACCTAGAGCGGAAGCTCGAGCTCGCGGGTGCGGTCGGGGGGCGATTGCCCGTCGGCGAGGCCGGAGAGGCCGAGGCCGAGGAGGCGGATCGGCTTGCCGGGCGGGAGCAGCGAGCGCAGCAGGCCGGCGCCGATCTCGAGGAACTCGGCCTCGCCGCTCACCGGCCGGTCGAGCGAGCGGGCGCGGGTGACGATCTGGAAGTCGCCATATTTGACCTTGAGATTGACCGTGCGCCCGCTCAGCCCCTTCCCCTCGACGCGCTTCGTCCAGACGTGGCGGCCGATGCGGTCCAGTTCGGCGAGCAGGGCTTCGGGATCGCGCAGGTCCTCGAGGAAGGTGTCCTCGGCGCTGACCGATTTGTAGGGACGGTCGGCCCGGACCTGGCGGTGGCAGATGCCGCGGGCGAGATCATGATAATAGCGGGCCGAGCTGCCGAAATGGGCGGCGAGGAAATCGAGACTCCTCGCCTTCAGATCGGCGCCGGTCTCGATGCCGAGCCGCGCCATCCTCGCGGCCGTCTTCGGCCCGACGCCGTGGAAGCGCTTGACCGGCAGGCCCTCGACGAAGGCGGGGCCGCGGGCGGGCGTGACGACGCACAGGCCGTCGGGCTTGTTCTGGTCGGAAGCGAGCTTGGCGAGGAACTTGTTGTAGGAGACCCCGGCCGAGGCGGTGAGGCCGGTCTCGGCCCGGATGCGGCTCCGTATCTCCTCGGCGATCACGGTGGCGATGCCGATACCCTTCAAATCCTCGGTGACGTCGAGATAGGCTTCGTCGAGCGAGAGCGGCTCGACGTGGGGCGTATAGTCGAGGAAGATGGCGCGGATCTGCTCGGAAACGGCGCGATAGGCGTCGAAGCGCGGCTTGACGAAGATGAGGTCGGGACAGCGGCGTTTCGCGGTGACGGCCGGCATGGCCGAGCGGACGCCGTATTTGCGCGCCTCGTAGCTCGCCGCCGCGACGACCCCGCGGACGCCGCCGCCGACCGCCAGCGGCCTGCCCCTGAGCTCGGGATGGTCGCGCTGTTCGACCGACGCGTAGAAGGCGTCCATGTCGACATGGATGATCTTGCGGATCGCCGCTGCGGCGGGCGCGTCGTTCACGCCATGTTCCTAGCGCAGGCGGAGCGGCGGGAAAAGGGCAAAGCGCGTGTCGCGGGGAAGGTCCCGCCTTTCGCCGCGGCGCGAAGCTCAGAAGCGCAGGCTCATGCCGACGGCGGCGACGCGGGTGTCGGACCGGAGGAACTCGCGGGCCGGGTCAATCCGGCGGCGCATCTGCTCCTTCTCGGTCGTGCCGACGACGGAGAACAGTCCGACGCCGAAATCGAGATTGTCGGCGACCGGCAGGGTGCCGAACATCCGCGGCGCATTCGGATCCGGCGCCGGGGCGACTCCTCTCGCGTCGAGCGCGACGTCTTGCGGGACCAGGGCGCGAAGCCGGCTGACGGCCGGCGCCGTTCCGAAGCTCTTCGCCTCGCCGCCCACCTCAGACCGGTCCCGCGCCGTCGCCGGCGAAGCCAGGACCAGAATCGTCCCCATTACGGCGAGCCCGGCACATCCTCTCATCGCGGGCTCCGATCTTGCTGTTGCCCCTACAGCGCGCGACTATGGGCTACAGTTCCCCGGCTGTCACGCGCGCGTTCGCCCGGCCCGGGTTCAGAATGTGTAGGCGAGCCCGCCCAAGGCGTAATATTGGTCGCGGTCGCCGGCGATGGCGACGATCGGGCTGCGCGCGAAATCGCCCTTGAGGCGCGAATAGGCCAGGCCGCCGAACACGGCGAGGCCGGGGTGGCGGAGATCGCCGGTCAGGGTGTGGCCGACGAGCAGGCTTGCCCGCCAGCTCTTCCAGCCGCCGTCGGGCGTATAGGTGGGAAGGCCGCTGGCGACCGCGCCCGCCCCGGTGACGCCGAAATAGGTGCGGGCATAGCCGTCGCCGACCCGTTCCATCTGCAGCCCGAGCTGGGCGTAGGTACGCGTGCTGAGCGGGCTCGAATATTCGATCGCCGGGGTGAGGATGGTGCTGTCGTGGGTGTCGCTGACGTCCTTCTGCCAGGTGAGGCGGAAGCCGAGGCTGTCATATTTGTGGAGGAGGCCGTTCTTCTTGACGCCGACCGAGACGCCGAGCTCGATCGCCGCGTCGAGCTCGCCCAGCGCGCGGACCCGCGGGTCCTTGATGCCGCCGGTGCGGTCGAGGCGGACATGGACGACCGGGCCCAGCTCGAACGAGACCGGCGCGTCGGGCTTGTCGCGGATCAGGTCGATGGCGAGGCCGCTGCCGCGGGTGGCGTAGCTGAAGCCGGCGACTTTGCCGAAGGCGATGCCGATCGGCGTGAACTCATAATCGTCCGAGCCTTCGTAGGAAGGGACGTAGGCGCCGCCGAGGCCGATCGTCAGGCTGTTGGGGTCGTCGGGCCAGGGCTCCTCCTCGTCCTGCGCGTAAGCGGGCGCGGCGGCGAACAGCGGCAGCGCGAATATGGCGGCCCGGCCAAAGGTCTTCAGCGTCATGGGCGTCCCTCCTGTTGCCGCCAACAAGCCCGGGCATGGCAAAGAGTTCCGGCAGCGTTACGGAAAAAGACGTGCCGTTATGGGCCTTTCGCGAGGTGCGGCACGGGCGGGGTTGGCCTCGGACCCGCTCGGACGGTAAGCTGCGCACGATGCGCAGGGGCAAGAATCACGGGCTGCTGATCGCGGGCGGCGGCGTGGCGGGGAGCTTCGCGGCGCTCGCCATGGCGCGGCTCAGGCCCGAAGCGGCGATGGCGCTGGTCGGCGAGGAAGTGAGGTTCGGCGGCGGCAGCGCCATGCTCGTCCTCGACGCCGGGCTCTCCGCCGAGGCGCGGGCCCTGCTCGGTCCGGTCGCGACGAGGCGCTGGAACGCCTGTTACGTCGCTTTGCCCTCGCGCAGCCGCAAGCTCAAGCTCGCCTGCCACCTGGTTACCGCCGAAGCGATCCATCTCGCCCTCGGCGACGCCCTGCCGGAAGGACGGCTGCGCACCGCCAAGGTGGTGGCGATACGCGACGACAGCCTGCTGCTGCCGGGCGGCGTGTCGCTGGCCGGCGACGGGACGCTCGACGCGCGCGGCTGGGCGCAGCAGACCACGCTCGAAATCGGCTGGCGCCACCTCACCGCCCGCACCTGCCGCTTCCAGGATCCGCATCGGGTCGACCTGCCGGTGCTCGCCGATCTGACGCTGGAGACGAACGGCTGCGGCCATTTCACCTGCGTGCCGATCGACGAGCGGACGCTCAGGATCGAACGGGTCGACTATGCGCGCACCTCCGAGCCGCCGTCGGACGCGGTGGAGCGTATCGACGACTATGTCCGCCAACGCGGCTGGCGCAACGGCGAGCCCCGCAAGGCCGAATCCAGCTCGCGGCCGATTCCGCTCGGCGGCGACTTCGCCGCCTTCTGGCGGATCGGCGGGGCGCGGGTTGCCAAGCTGGGCGCGCGGGGCGGTTTTTGCCACCCTTTTACCGGCTCCGCCTTGCCGGACGCGCTGCGCACCGCCCTCGCCCTCGCCCGGCAAAGCGACCTGGCCGGATCCGCGCTGCACGATCTGTTCGAGACCGAGGCGGCCGCCTTGTGGAAGAGCCGCGAATTCCACCGGGCCGTCAACCGGCTGCTGCTCGACCGCGGCGGCGACGCGCTGGCCGGGCTGTACGACCTCGACGCCGCCGTGCTCGAACGCTTCCTCGCCGAGCAAACAGGCCTGTTCGACCGGCGCAAGATCCTGGCGGCGGCGGGCGGCTGAGCGCTGCGCTTGGAATCCCCCCGCCCCTGTGCTTTAGGGCGCGGCCATGAACGTGCACGAATATCAGGCCAAGGAATTGCTCGCCAGGCAGGGCATTCCGGTGCCCGCCGGCCATGCCGCGCTGTCCGTCGCGGAAGCCGCGGCGGCGGCAGAGAAGCTCCCCGGCCCACTCTGGATCGTCAAGGCGCAGATTCACGCCGGCGGGCGCGGCAAGGGCCGGTTCAAGGAACTCGCGGAGGATGCGAAGGGCGGCGTCCGGCTGGCCCGCTCGATCGGCGAGGTCCGCGCCAACGCCGAAGAGATGCTCGGCAGGACCCTCGTCACCGTCCAGACCGGGCCGGAGGGCAAGCAGGTCAACCGCCTCTACGTGACCGACGGGGTCGATATCGCCAAGGAATATTATCTGGCCCTGCTCGTCGATCGCGGTTCGGGGCGGATCGCGATGGTCGCGTCGACCGAGGGCGGGGTGGATATCGAGCAGGTCGCGCACGACACGCCGGAGAAGATCACTACCATCGCCATCGATCCGGCCCAGGGCTTCCAGCCCCATCATGGGCGCGCTTTGGCCTACGCGCTCGAGCTCGACGGCGAGCTCAACAAGCAGGGCCAGAAGCTGGCGCGGCAACTCTACGATGCCTTCGTCGCGCTCGATTGTTCGATGCTCGAGATCAATCCGCTGGTCGCCACCGAGGACGGCAGGCTGCTGGTGCTGGACGCCAAGATGAGCTTCGATTCCAACGCCATGTTCCGCCACGAGGATATCGAGGCCCTGCGCGACGAGACCGAGGAGGACCCGATGGAGGTGGAGGCGTCGAAGCACGACCTCGCCTACATCAAGCTGGACGGCAATATCGGCTGCATGGTCAACGGCGCCGGGCTCGCCATGGCGACGATGGACATCATCAAGCTGAACGGGGCCGAGCCCGCCAATTTCTGCGACGTCGGCGGCGGCGCTTCGAAAGAGAAGGTGACGGCGGCGTTCAAGATCATCCTTTCCGACCCGGCCGTGAAGGGCATCCTGGTCAACATATTCGGCGGCATCATGCGCTGCGACATCATCGCCGACGGCATCATCGCCGCGGCCAGGGAAGTGGATCTGAAGGTGCCTTTGGTGGTGCGGCTGGAGGGCACCAACGTCGAGGAAGGCAAGCGCATCCTCGCCGATTCCGGCCTCGCCATCACGCCCGCCAACGATCTCGGCGACGCGGCGAAGAAGATCGTCGCGGCGGTGCGGGAGGCGGCGTGAGTTCAACCGTCGCCCCAGCGAAGGCTGGGGGCCGGGGGGTGAAGGGCGCAGGTGCTTTTCACCCGCCGGGATGCCAGCCTTCGCTGGCATGACGAGAAGAGAAGGGTGAAGGAATGAAACTTCTCGTGCCCGTGAAGCGGGTGATCGATTTCAACGTCAAGCCGCGGGTCAAGGCGGACGGGACCGGCGTCGACCTCGCCAACGTCAAGATGAGCATGAACCCGTTCGACGAAATCGCCGTCGAGGAAGCGATCAGGCTCAAGGAGAAAGGCGTGGCGACCGAGATCGTCGCCGTCTCGATCGGCCCGGCCAAGGCGCAGGAGACGCTGCGCACGGCGCTGGCGATGGGCGCCGACCGGGCGATCCTGGTCCAGACCGACGACGAGGTCGAGCCGCTCGCCGTCGCCAAGATCCTGGCCAAGATCGCCGAGGAGGAGAAGCCCGGCATGGTCATCCTCGGCAAGCAGGCGATCGACGACGATTCGAACCAAACCGGCCAGATGCTCGCCGCCTTGCTCGGCTGGGCGCAGGGCACGTTCGCGTCCAAGGTCGAGGTCGACGGCAACCATGTCAACGTTACCCGCGAGGTCGACGGCGGGCTCGAGACCTTGCGGCTGAAGCTGCCGGCGATCGTCACCACGGACCTGCGCCTCAACGAGCCGCGCTACGCCAGCCTGCCCAACATCATGAAGGCCAAGTCGAAGCCGCTCGCCCAGAAGGTTCCGGCCGATTACGGCGTCGACACCGCGCCGCGGCTGCAGACGCTCTCCGTGCGCGAGCCGTCCAAGCGCGAGGCGGGCATCAAGGTGCAATCGGTGGACGAGCTGATCGACCGCCTCCGGACCGTGGGAGTGATCGGATGAAGACTTTGGTGCTCGTCGAGCATGAGGGCGGCCAGGTGAAGGACGCCACTCTCTCCGCGGTGACCGCCGCCGCAAAGCTGGGCGAGGTCCACCTGCTCGTCGCCGGCGAGGGCGTCGGCGGCGTCGCCCAGGCGGCGGCGAAGATCGTCGGGGTCGGCAAGGTCCACGTCGCCGACGGCCCGGCATACGCCCACCAGCTGGCGGAGAATGTGGCGCCGCTCGCGGCCGGCCTGATGCAGGGCCATGACGCCTTCGTCGCCGCCTCGACCACGACCGGCAAGAACGTCGCGCCGCGCGTCGCCGCCCTGCTCGACGTGATGCAGATTTCCGACGTGATCGGGATCGAGGGCGAGGACACGTTCCAGCGGCCAATCTATGCCGGCAACGCGATCGCGACGGTGAAATCGGCCGACGCGAGAAAGGTCCTGACGGTGCGCGGCACCGCCTTCGAGAAGGCGGCGGCCGAGGGCGGCAGCGGGCAGATCGAGGCCGTGTCCGACGGCGAGGATGCGGGCCTGTCCAGCTTCGTCGGCGCCGAGATCGCGGCGAGCGAGCGGCCCGAGCTGACCAGCGCCAAGATCATCGTCTCGGGCGGCCGCGCGCTCGGCTCGTCGGAGCAGTTCCACGCCCTGATCGACCCGCTCGCCGACAAGCTCGGCGCCGCCGTCGGCGCCAGCCGCGCCGCGGTCGACGCCGGCTATGCGCCCAACGATTATCAGGTCGGCCAGACCGGCAAGATCGTCGCGCCCGAAGTCTATATAGCGGTCGGCATATCGGGCGCGATCCAGCACCTCGCGGGGATGAAGGATTCGAAGCTGATCGTCGCCATCAACAAGGACGAGGACGCGCCGATCTTCCAGGTCGCCGATCTCGGCCTGGTCGGCGACCTGTTCAAGATCGTTCCGGAGCTGACCGAGAAGCTCTGAGGCTCAGCCCGGCAGCGACGTCAGCGGCGACCAGTCGAAATCGCGTCCCTCGCACCCGGGCGACGCGGCGACGGCGACCACCGGATGGCGTCTCGTGGCGATGCCGACGCGGTGGAGTCCGCGCCAGAGCTGGTGGTCGGCGGTGGCGAGCAGGTTCGGCGCTTCCGCGGAGGCCCGGCCCCGATAGAAATAAGTGACCGGGCCGACCCCGCGCGCGAGGCGGCTGTAGGCGGGGGCGAAGGTGGAGCCTTCTGTCGCCTCGCGGACCATCAGCGTGCAGCCGGGCGCGCGGGCGTGGAGGAAGAAGTCGAGCTTCGAGCGGGCCACCCGCGATTCCAGCCCGGCTTTGGCCGCGATCCCCGCCGCCGTGCGCAGGAACAGGCGATCGTCGCGCGGCGGCGCGGCATCGGCGGCCAGCAGCTTGCCGGCCAGGGTCGCCGCGAGCAGCGCGGCGAAGCCGAGGCTAATCGAATATCTCACGCCGCGCTCCGTAGACGCACAAAGCGGCGACGAGGATCATCGTCACCCACGCCGCGACATGCCAGCCGAGCCCGCCGTGAATGCTGTCGAAATGCTCCGGGAAATGGGCGAGCGCGGCGATCCGCAGCACGTTGACGGCCACCGTCGCCGCCACCGCCGCGCCCAGCCAGGCCAGAGCGCGGCCGCTCAACCGCACTTCGAACCACTGGTTGACCGTCGCCCAGAAAACCAAAGCGAGCGAGATTCCCTGGAGCGAGGAGCAGCCCGGCGCGACCGCCATCGCGCCGCTGCCGTCTGCGAAGGCGATCACGTTGCCCTCCTGCGCGACGCCGACGAAGCGGGCGACCAGGAAGGCGTCAAGATCGAGCAGGGGATGGGTGAACAAGGCGAGCAGGAGCCGGCCCCACAACGTCGCCCCCGCCACGGTCAGGAAGATGATCGCCGACCGGCGGAGCGGCGAGCTGGGCGCACTTGTCGCCAGCCCGTACAAAGCGAGCAGGGTGAGCGCGCCGGAGCTGATCGTCGCCGAAGGAAGGGTGACGGCGGCAAGGCCGAGGGCGGCCACCCAGATGTCCGCGGTCGTCGGCGGATCGTCCGCGGGCGCGGCGCGCAGCAGCTGAAGGCCCGCGGCGAGCGCCACCCAGAGAATGGCGCTGATCCCCATCAGGTTAAGCCCGGCGGCGAGCCACCCGGTCGCGGCGACGGCGGATAAAGCGAGGCCGGCGAAGCTGTTCAGCGCCGCGATCAGGTACAGCCAGAAGAAGAGACGCGCCCGGTCGAGCCGGAAAGCGGAGGCAGAGGATGCGGAGGGGATCACGCCGGCCACGGAACCGCCTCCCGCCGCGCTGGACGGCGGATTACTTCCGGCGGCGACGGCGGATCAGCATGTAGCCGCCGGCGAACACCGCAAGGGCCGGGATGCCGGCGCCGAGCAGCGGCGCGGGGACCGGGGTGATGCCGGCGACCGCCGGAGAGGCGGCGGCGAGGGCGGTCAGCGTCACGGTGGCGGCATAAGCGACATATTTCATGTTTTTCCTCCCGTTGCCCGTCGGAGCGGCTGTTCCTATTCTGCGGCTATGAGATCGCATCGGGCGCCTGTCAACATCCGCAGAGCCCGCCGCCGGGAGGGGCGGCGATGATCGACCTGTTCAAGGCGGGCGACAGCGCCGCCTGGCTGCTGTTCGGCGGCTTCTGGCTGCTGCTTTTCGCGCTCGCCGCCGCCGAGATGCTGCGCCCGCTCCACCGCGATCCGGTCGAGGGGCGCGGGCGCCTGCTCGCCAATTTCGGCATGGGACTGATCGGGGCCTTGCTCTACACCCTGCTGCCGCTGACCTCGGTGGCGGCGGCGGAATGGGCGCGACGCGAGGACCTGGGCCTGCTCAACGCAGTGCCGGTGCCGGCGCTGGCGGGCATCGCCATCACCATCCTCGCCTGGAGCCTGGTCAATTACTGGCTGCACCGCGCCTTCCACCACTGGCCCTGGCTGTGGCGGTTCCACCGAGTCCATCATGCCGATACCGCCGTCGATCTCTCCACCGGCTTCCGCAACCATCCCGGCGAGGTGGTGGCGGTCGCCCTCGTCCGTGCCTGCCTCGCAGCCGCGCTCGGCCTCTCCGTGCCCGGGCTGATCGCCTATGAGGCGGCGGCGTTCGCCGCGGTGATGTGGAGCCATGCCAATCTCAGCATTTCCGCCCCCGCCGACCGCGCCCTGCGCTGGCTGGTGGTCACCCCCGCCATGCACCACGTCCATCACAGCGCACTGCAACGCGAGACCGACAGCAATTATGGCGAGCTGCTCAGCGTCTGGGACCGGCTGTTCGGCACCTATCGGCCGAGCGACGCGGGCTCGCTGGCGGCGGCCAGGCTGGGCCTGGGGGACGAAGCGGATGAAGGCGCCGCCAGCCTGCGCTGCCAGCTGTTGTCGCCGCTGGCCGGCGCGGAGATCCGCTAACGTCCCTTCGGCTGGGCGAACGTCCCCATCAGATCGGCCTTGGCGAGGACGTGCCCTTTCATCGCGGAGAGCAGCTGCTCGCGGCTCGCTCCCGCCTTGAGCGCCAGCTCCGAATCCAGCGCGAAGGCCTGGAAATGGTAATGGTGCGCGCTCCTGCCCGACGGACGCGGGCCGAAATAGGACGGGTTGCCGCGGCCGTTGCGCCCCATCCTGGCGCCGAAGGTGACCGAGCCGCGCGACAGGCCGCCGGCGGCCGGATCGAGGTTCCAGGCGAGCCAGTGGACGAAAGGCCTGCCAGACGCTGCGTCCGGATCCTCCATCATGATCGCGAGCGTCTTCGTGCCGGGCGGCAGGCCCCGCCAGGAAAGCGAAGGCGAGAGGCTGTCGCCATAATCGCTGAAGCGGACCGGGATCGCCCCGCCCTGCATGAAATCGCGCGAGGTGAGGGTGAAGGTGGCGGAGGCCTGGGTCTCGGGACGGTCGATGGCGAGGACCACCGGCTTGCCGGCGGCATCGCCCTGCTGGGAGCAGGCGACGGCGAGCAGGCAGGCGAGGAGAAAGCGTGTCTTCATGGCGCCGATGTAACGCAATCAGGCGAAGCCGCCAAGAAAGGCCGCGACGTTGGCGCCGAGCGCCTCGGTGGCATAGCCCCCTTCCATGACGACGAGCGTCGGCAGGCCGAGCGAGGCGATGCGGCGGGCGATCGGGCCGTAATCGGCCGTCTCCAGCGCGAAGAAGCTGATCGGATCGCCGCTAAACGTATCGGCGCCGAACGAGCAGACGAGCAGGTCGGCGCCGTGGCGGACGATCGCCTCCAGCGCTCGGTCCAGCGCCGCCTCATAGCCACTGATTCCGGTGCCGCGCGGCAGCGGCAGGTTGAGCGTGGTGCCCTCTCCCGTCCCGGCCCCGGTCTCGTCGGCATGGCCCCAGAAGAAGGGGTAATCGGTGCGCGGGTCGGCGTGGATCGAGGCGAAGAAGACGTCGCCGCGCTCGAGGAAGACGTCCTGGGTGCCGTTGCCGTGATGATAGTCGATGTCGAGGATAGCGACGCGGTCCTTGCCCGCCGCACGCGCCGCGTCGGCGGCGACGGCGGCGCTGTTGAGGTAGCAATAGCCGCCCATATAATCGGCGCCGGCATGGTGGCCAGGCGGGCGGCACAAGGCGAAGGCGGCGCGCTCCCCCGCCAGCACCGCGTCGAGCGCCGACAGCGCTGTCTGCGCGGACCAATAGGCGCTCTCCCAGGTGCCTTCGGCGACCGGGGTGGAGGCGTCGATACTGTACTGGCCGAGGCGGGCGTCGATGCGGTCGAGGTCGAGCGGGCGGCGGCCCACCACCGGCCAGACATAGCCCGAGGCGTCGCCGGACCGCCCCGCCGCCTTCCAGTCGGCGAAAGCGGTTGCGAGGAAATCCAGATAGGCGCGCGAATGGACCCGAAGCAAAGGCGCCTCGCCATGGTCGGCGGCGGGCTCGGTGGCGCCGAGCGCCGCCAGCATCGAATCGATCCGCCCGCAATGCTCGGCATAGGGGACGAAGCCGCCATTGTGCAGTTCCTGCACCGGCGCGTGCCGGCGCTGGCGCTCGTCCCAGAAGATGCGGGTCACGGGACGACCAGATCGCTCGGCAGCGTGGGCCCGGAGAGCAGGGATTCCATCGCCTGCCAGCGCCGCCGCGGGTCCTCACCGAAGCTCTCGACATAGGTGCGGACATAGTCGAGGCCGAGGCCGTAATTGATCACGTAGGAGCGGTATTGGTCGATGAAGGCGACCGATTTCTCGGCCCGAGCGGGCGAGACCAATTGGTATTTGCGGGTGAGCTCGACCGCTCTGGCCCGGTCGATGCGGCCGTCGAGATAGTCGGCGGCGATGGTGAAGCGGGCGCCGGCCAGGTCCCGCATCGCCTCCTGCAAGGCGAGATATTGGGCGGCGCCGGCGGTCGGCAGGCCGGCCAGCGGGTAGAGGGTGCCGGTCTCGAAGGCGAGCTGCTGGTCGCCCGGAAAGGCGAGCTCGATGCCGTAATTGGCGGAGCCCTCGGCGATGAAGCTTTGCGGCGAGTAGAGCGGATAGAGGCTGAACTCGACCCAGCCGCGGCCTTTCGCCAGCCTGGTCTCGAGCAGGACGTTGTGGACGTGGTGACCGGGATAGCCTTCGTGGCAGCCGAGATCGACGGCACGGCCGATGCGGATCGGCAGATCGGTGTTGATCTGGATGAGGCTGTTGGCGTCGCCTTGGTACCAATTATAGCCGCCCCAGCTCTTGCCTGTGACGAACTCCAGGGTGAAGCGCTCATGTTCCGGCAGCGCGATCGACGCCAGCGTGCGGCGGCGGCATTCGGCGATGGCGGCGCGCATCACCGGCTCGAGCCGGTCGCGCGGAATGGTGAAGCGCTCCTGGAAAGCGTCGACCCGGTCGGCGAGCGCGCCCCTGCCCGGCACCAGCCGCTCGATCCGGGCGAGCACCGGATCGAAAACGGCGAGCGGCTTGAGCTCCGGCCGAACGCCGAACAGCCCCTCCGCCTCGTCGGCGAAGGAGAGCTTATCGTCCTGCATCATCGCCACGCGCGTCGAAGCCGCCTTGAGCTGGGCGAGCAGGAAGTCGCGGCGGCGGCGCTCGATCGGCTCGAGCCGCGCGTCGTCCAGGCTGCGCAGCCGAACGGCGAGGACCGCGGCGCGCGCCGCCAGCTGCGGCAGCGCCTGCGGCTTCATCTTCGCCTCGGCCTGCCATTCGGGCGGGCCGTGATAAGCGTCGATATAGCCCGCCTCCTTCTCGCCGATGGCGAGCTGGAGCCTGACATAGTCGCGGGCGACGGAGTCGAGGCTCTCGCGCGCCGGGCCGGCCGAGACGCAGCCGGCAAGCAGCAGTGCGAGCAGCGCGAGGAGCAGCTTCATCCTCTTTTCTCCTCCATTCTCTCAACGTCGCCGAGGGCGTCGATCTCCTCCTTCTGGCGGAGGCCCTCTTCCCCGTGGCGCACATGCCCGGGGGCAAGGCGCAGCACCAGGAAGCCGGCTATTGCGGAGAGCAGTGAGCCCGCGAGAATGCCCAGTTTCGCTTCCTCTATGCGCGCCGGATCACCGGCAAAGGCCAGCGAGCCGATGAACAGGCTCATCGTGAAGCCGATGCCGCAAAGCATGGCAACGCCATAGACCTGCAGCCAAGTCGCGCCGCGCAACGGCGAGGCGAGGCCGAAGCGTACCGCGAGGCGCACGGCGCCGAATATCCCCGCCTGCTTCCCCAGGAACAGGCCGGCGGCGATTCCGAGCGGCAGCGGCGCGAGCAGCTCCTTCATGCCCAGGCCTCCGAGCGGCACGCCGGCATTCGCGAATCCGAACAACGGAACGATTCCGAAGGCGACCCATGGCGCGATCCCATGTTCGAGCCGGTGGAGCGGGGAAACGGCGCTGTCCGGAGCCCCCGGTGACTTGATCAGCGGGATGGCCGACGCGGCAAGCACGCCGGCGACGGTCGGATGCACGCCGGACAACAGCACCACGTACCAGAGCGCGGCCGAGCCGATCAGATAGGGCCAGAGGCGCACGATCCGATATTTCCCCATTGCATAGAGCACCAGCAGGATGAAGCCGGCCGCGCCCAGAGCGAGCGTATTCAGGCTTTCCGTGTAGGCGAGGGCAATGATCGCGACGGCTCCGAGATCGTCCGCGATGGCGACCGTCGTGAGGAACAATTTGAGCGACGCCGGGGCGCGGCGCCCGAGCAAGGCAAGTACGCCGAGCGCGAAGGCTATGTCGGTCGCGGCGGGTATCGCCCAGCCGTCGGCCAGCTCAGGCTCTCCCGCGGTTAGGACGAGGTAGAATAAAGCGGGGACCGCCATTCCGATGGCGGCTGCGATAATCGGCAGCCGGCGTTGCTCCCAGGTGGCGAGGCGGCCATCGACGAACTCTCGCTTTATCTCCAGGCCCACGAGCAGAAAGAAGATCGCCATCAGCCCGTCGTTGATCAGGAAATGAGGCGTAATTCTTATGTCGGTAAAGGGGATAGGCGGGCCGAACGGCAGCTCGAGCGCATGGTGATAGGTTTCGGATAACGGTCCGTTGGCCGCGATCATCGCCAGTAGAGCGGCCGCGATCAGGACGATGCCGCCCGCTGCCTCGCTGACGAGAAATCTGCGCAATGCCGACCGCGGGCTCGGAGCATTTCTGGACATGGTTGCCTTCCGGTTCTCGAGACGCTCTAGCGCCTGACGCCTGTCGGGCAAGCGTCCCGCCGCCTCCGGTCCATGGAAAGCGCGCCGCGGCCCGGCCCCGGCCGAGCTGCGGCTCCTTCGGGCCTTCAGCGGCGGGCGCCGCGGGCCATCTGCAGCTCAATGCGCTTCAGTTCGCGCATCAGACGCTTCGCGTGAATCGCGGGCGGAACCGATAGCTTGATCATTAGCGCCATCAGTAACAGGACCGCCGCGGGCAAACCCCATCGCAGCTGAGTCACCGGATCGCTCGCCTCGAAGAACATCCAGGTCGCCCATGCGCCGGCGATGAAGACGATCGACTGGATCACCATCATCAGGCCGACTACCCAGAGAACCCGCCGGTCCAGCATGCCGAGCGTCTGCTCGATGAAGCCCGGCTCTTCGCCGATGCTGCGGAGCAATTCTTCTTCCTCGGCATCGAGCGCCTCGTCGATCATCTGGTCCACGTTCCGCATCATTCTTCTCCTTCGAGCGCCGCGCGCAATTTGCGCCGGGCATGCATCAGGCGGGTCTTCACCGTGCCCACCGGTACGTTGAGAGCGACCGCCACCTCGGCGACGCTCATGTCCTCGAAATGGAACAGGCCGATCGCGGCCCGCTGCTCCGGCGGCAGGCCGCGTATTGCAGCACGAAGGCGGCCGGCCTCGGACGATCCTTCCGTCTTCGGCGGCTCGGGATCGGGCTGCGCCGCAAGCGACTCCGCTATTCGCCGCCGACGCGCCGTGCCGCCGAGCTGCCTCGCGCAGACCCGTGAGACGATCCGGTACGCCCAGGCCGGGAAGGCCCGCTCATCCTGCAGCCGATCGAGCCCGCGCATGATCTCGATCCAGCCGGCCTGCGCCGCATCCCGGGCATCCTCGATGCTGCCGGTGAGGCGCCAGGCGTGAGCGACGAGCTTGTTCTGCCATAGTCCGGCAAGCCGCTCCAACGCCCGGCGGTCTCCGGCCCGGGCCGAAGCGACCAGATATTCCTCGAAGATCCGGACCGCCGCACGGGCCATCGCGCCTCATCCCCGTTCGTTACGGATATAGGTGGGCCGATCGCGTCGATCGGTTCAACCGGGCGCGAGAAAAATGTCCGGCATCGCGCCCGCACCTGGACATGCGGCCGCTTGCGACCGCGCCGGGCAAGGCGAACCAGACCTTGCAGGCCTCAGCCGTTGCAGGCGCAGCCCTTGCCCTTGTGGCAGGTCTTCCAGCGGGCGATGCAGCTGTTGCCGCAGGCCTTGCCCTTCGAGCAGATTTTGCAGCAGCCATAGGCCTGGGCCGCAGCCGGGCTCGACAGGCAGGGGCTGAGCGAGGCGGGGCCGAGCGCGAGCGACGCCGCGGCGGCGAGGAAGGCGAGACCGCGCGTCACGGGCAGCCGAGCTGGGCGTCCAGCTTCTGGAAGTTGCGCTGCTTGAGCCGGGGGAACAGCCGCAGGGTCGCGCGCCGCTCGATCTCCTCGATCGTCTCGCGCATCGTGCAATGGTTGGCGGCCTTGGGCGTCATCTGGTCGAAGATGAAGCTCGACGCCTTGATCGAGCTGCCGCTTTCGATCGCGACGATCTTCCAATAGCCGGAGGGCACGCGGTGCGGCTCGTTCGCCTTCGCCATGCCCGGCATCTCGCGCTCGTAGAGCGGGCCGGTCAGCACGTAGACGGCGGGGTTGCCGACGCTCTGCGCGAGCGCCCGCTCGGCCGTTTCGAGGCGCACCCAGCTGCCCTGGTTGAGGTCGGCTTTCTGGGGCGTGATGTTGGAGAGGAAGTTGGTGTCGGCGGGCTGCGGCGTGCCCGAGAAACTGGCCAGCGGCGCCTGATGGCCGCGGTCGATCTTGAGCTGGGCGGGCGCGCCGTCATAATCGTTCGGCTCGAGCGTCTCCGGGTCGGCGAGCCAGGGATCCGCCTTCCAGGCGCGGGCCCCGGAGGAGCCGATCGACGCCTTCGTCACCCGGTAGGCGACCCAGTCCGCGAACTTGGTGAGGTCATTTGACGATAGCGTGTAGATTTCCCGGACGACGAGGTCGTTGGTCTCGGCCGCGCCCATCGGGCAGCCGTGCAGGCAATGGTAGGTGTGGATTTCCGCGTCGTCGGCGATCAGCGGCGCCGGCGCGGCGAGCGCGGCTACGGCGAACAGCAGCGACGGAATCTTCATGACAGGCCCCCTCTGCTTCCCTGACTGCCGTCCCCCCCGACCGAGTCGTGCGCTCGGCCGGACGCAGCGCAGGCGAGGGTTATATCCCGAAAGGAGATACCGATATACGAGTTTCGGATGCCGCGAGTGCAGTGACTGGCAGGGGCGAAGGGCGGTGGCCGAGGAAAGCTCCTCTCGGCGCTACTTCAGTCGGCGACGGTTGGTAATTGCAGGCGATTGCCCCGGCCGGTCCAATGAACCTGATCGCCCTCAGTCCGCAGGACGATGATAATCGGCGGTCAGAGCGCCGGCGGAATCGATAATGATGAGAACATTGTCGCAGCCGCCCGGCTTGTTGTCCGCGTCGGGCCCGACCTTGGCGGGCTTGATCTTACAGGCCGCGTCATCGGTATCGGTGCGCCAGAGGGTGCCGCGGCGGCCGAGTTCGTCCACCACCGCCTGGTCGGGCAGCGACGTCCCGGAATATTTCTTCGGCCCGGACGAGATGATGTAATGGCTCGCCCCAATGGCATCGAGGTAGGTGCTGCGGTTCGAGGTCGTGCTGCCGTGATGGGCAGCGACGAAAACGTCGGCGCGGAGGTCGGCTGCGCAGCAAGCGAGCAGCTTTCCTTCGACGGAATCCGCGGTCGGCGGAACCGACGGCGGACTACGCTTTCCGTGCGCTGCCTCCGAGTCGCCCGGCAGCAAGATTCGCCTCGACCCAAGATCCAGCCGCGCCACCACGCTGGCGTCGTTGAGATCCTTTTTCGGCATATTGGCGTCGGCATGGAGAATGGTCATCGTGGCGTTGACGCCGAGCGCGACCGGTGCGTTCGAGATCTTGGTGCTTCGCGGCACGTTGACCGTCGCGGCAGGGAATTGCTGGCCGCGGCACGACATCTTCTTGAACGGCGCCTGGTGGACGCCGCCGCTGGCGGCGGCGTTGTGATAGGAGACGCCCGCCTCGTCGACGACTGATTCGAGGAAGACACGGTAGCCGCAGCTGGTGTGCAGCGATCCCGAATCCCAGACGTGATCGACGTCGTACTGCGCGAAGACGTCGTCCATCATCTCGTGATGGTCCTTGTGCGGGTGGCTCAGGATGACGTGGTCGATTCGGGCGAGATGCGGCCGTACGGCTCGAATGTAGGCGGCAACTCGGTTCTTCTCCTTGGTACCGGCGTCGTCGTTGCTGCCGGCATCGTAAAGAAGCGTAAAGTCAGCGCCTTCGACCAGCACGGCAAGGCCGGTTCCGACGTCAATCGTGTGGACTCGAAAGGTGCCTGGAGCCGGAGCATCGGGGGCCGGTGCCACGATCGCAGGCGCGGGCGCAGGCTGCGCAAGGGCCGGTGCGCTCGCGGTCGTCGCCGCGGCGGCGAGCGCGAGGAAGAGCGCCTTCACGACCGCCACCCGTCGAAACCGGGATCGAAGCTTCGGTTGAGGGCGTCGGCCAAGCGAATGCCGGCGCGGCGAAGGCGGGTTTCGACGATCGGCTTGGCGCGGTCGAGATAGGCGTCGTCGACGAGTTGCGTGCGCTGCGGGTCGCCGTTCGCAAAGTCGCGCTTCGCGGCCGAGTACCAGCAGGCGCCGGATTTACGGATGCAATAGCCGGTCGGCGCCGCCGTCGTGACCTTGAACGATTCGCCCGACCACTGCCAAGGCCGGGAGCGTATCCAGTTGCGCCGTTGGCCGTCGGTGATCGGACCGTTGAGGACCGCCGCCGCGGCGCGCGCCCGCGCCACGCGGTCGGTGCCGGGGCCGAAGATCCGGCGCTCGATGACGCACGTATCCCAAACCGAGTGGAGGCTGGAAGCGAAGCGGCCCGAGCAGGGGCCGTCCGCCTTGATGCTGTTGCCGCCGCGATCGTCGGCGAAGGAGATGTGGAGCGGCTGGTGGAGATCGCCGAACCAGTGACCGATATAGAGGATCGCCGTCGCCTTCTCGGCGTCGGTCGACGAGGCTGAGCGGAGGATGGCGAGGTCGCTTTCGAGCGCGCCGATGACGCAGGGCCGGCCGCCTGGGCAGCCGGGCGGGATCCGCCGGTCGGTGCGCAGGTAATTGGCGTAATGCTCGGACGCGCGCGAGACCGGATTGTCCGGGAATGTGCAGGTTTCGGTGAAGCTGGCGAAGCGGCCGTCGAGCGCGACCAGACGGTCGACCTCCGCCTTGGCGGCCGGCGTCAGGTTCAGATAGCCGATCTCGCAGACCGTATAATGGCCGCCCTGCCCCCAGGCCTGCGCCGCCGTCGGCGCGAAGAAGAAAAAGGATGCGATTGCCGCCGCGATGATCCAGCGCATGAGCCGAGTCCCCCAGACCGGTTGCCGCGCCCCGCGGGCGGGGGCGCCGCCGGGCCTTATATCCGGATTAAGGATATTGGGGAATGCGATAACGGTCTGGCACAGCCGCGCCGCGGCGTCGGACGCCGGGTCATTTGGCCGGGGCGCTCGCCCCTTGGATCGAATTCAGATGTTTGCTCCGAAACGGCCCAAGTCGCGCGGCGCCGCTTTCCCTGGTTTCCTGGCTCGTTCCCTGAGATTTGGCGTTTTTGAAAAAAGCTTGCGATTCATTCTACGAAAATAGATGATAGGCGCTCCCGATCAGGGGGCGGATAGAATGGGCGGGGCGGGGCCGCTATTCGGCGGCTTGGACTTCATCATGCGCGAGGCGGCGCTGTTCGCGGCGACGGGATTCCTGATCCTGGGCCTGAGCGACCTCGCCGTCGACCTGATCTGGATCGGCGTGCGGCTTCGCGGCCGAGGGCGGCCGCGGCGCGCGGTCGCCGACGTGCCGCCGCCGGCGCGGCCGGGGCCGCTCGCCGTCTTCGTGCCGGCATGGGACGAGGCGGCGGTGATCGGCGACATGCTGCGCACGGCCGTCTCCGCCTGGGGTGACGGCGACTGGCGCCTTTATGTCGGCACCTACCCCAACGATGCGGCGACGGCCGAGGCCGCGGCGGCGCTGGCGGATTTGCGGATACGGGTCGTGATCGGGCCCATGCCGGGGCCGACCACCAAGGCGGATTGCCTGAACCGGCTGTGGGAGGCCTTGCGCGTCGATGAGGCGAATGAGGGCCGTCGCGCCAAGGCGATCCTCCTTCACGATGCAGAGGACGTCGTCCATCCCGACGAGCTGCGCCTGTTCGACGCCCTCGTCGAGCGGTTCGACCTCGTCCAGCTGCCGGTCCTGCCGCTGATCGACTCCCATTCGCGATGGCTCGGCGGTCATTATGCCGACGAGTTTTCGGAATCGCACGGCAAGGAGCTGGTCGTGCGTGGCGCGCTCGGCGCCGGCCTCCCCTCGGCCGGCGTCGGGTGCGCCTTTTCTCGCGATGCGCTCGGCCGCCTGGCCCGCGAAAGAGGCGGCCTGCCCTTCGACGCCGACAGCCTCGCCGAGGATTACGAGCTCGGCCTTCGGATCGCCGACGCCGGCGGCCGATCGATCTTCCTTCGGGTCGCGGCCCGGGACGGCGGGCTCGTCGCGACCCGGGAATATTTTCCCGGCACGCTGCGCGCCGCGGTGGCCCAGAAGGCGCGGTGGATGACCGGGATCGCCCTGGCCGGCTGGGACCGGCTCGGCTGGACCGGCGGCGCGGCGGAACGATGGATGCGGCTGCGCGATCGCCAGTCGCTGCTCGCCGCCGTGCTGCTCTTCGCCGGCTATCTCGCCATGGCGCTGTGGCTGGCGCTGAAGGCGTGGCAGGGCGCCGGCGGCGACGGCCCCAAGCCCTTGCCGGCGGCGCTGTCGGCGCTGATCGGAGTCAACCTCGCCCTGCTCGGCTGGCGGCTGGCGGTGCGGGCCGGCTTCACGACGGCGGCCTACGGTTGGCGCGAGGGCCTGCGGGCGATGCCGCGGATGGCGATCGGCAATGTCGTGATGATGCTGGCCGCGGCGTCCGCTCTGTCCCGCTACCGGACGCTTCGGCGCGGCGGCCGCCCGCGCTGGGGCAAGACCGCGCACGCCTTCCCCGCCGGGCCGGCCTGCCAATGAGCCGCTCGCCGCCGCTGCGCTTCCTGGTGGCGGTGCTGGGCGGCTGGGCGGCGATGCGGGCAGCCTTGCTCGGGCCGGCCTGGTGGTCGGTCGCGCCGGCAGCGACCGGCGCGGCCGCCCCCGCGCCGGCCCGCGCCTCGATCGGTCCGCTCCGCACGCCGGGCCTCGTCGCGCCGCCGGGCCCCGCGCCGCTGCGGCGGCGACCGGTGGCGGCCGCTTTCGCCGGGACGCCGCCCGCGCCCGCGACGCTGGCTGTCGACCCGCTCAGCGCCGGTCCCGCCGACCGGCCGGCGGCGGGGGCCGAGGCCGCGGAGCCCCTTCCGCCCGCGCCGCCGCCCGACCTTGCCGCCCTTGGCAAAGCGGCCGGCGACCGCCGCTGGTCGCTCCACGGCTGGGCCTTGCTGCGGCCGGGCGGCGGACCGGGCCTCGCGGCGGGCGGGACTCTCGGCGGCGCTCAGGCCGGGCTGAGGGCCGGCTGGCGGCTCAACCGCGATCCGGCGCGGCCGCTGGCGCTGGCGGCGCGGCTCTCCTCGCCGATCGGCGGCCGGGCCGCAGCGGAAGCGGCGCTGGGGATCGAGTGGCAGCCGTCGCGGCGGCTGCCGCTGCGCCTCCTCGCCGAGCGGCGCCAGAGGCTGGCGGCGGGCGGCCGCTCCGCCTTCGGGCTGACCGTTCATGGCGGCGTCGGCGAGGCGGCGCTCGGACGCTTGCGGATCGACGCTCATGCCCAGGCCGGCCTGGTCGGCGTCCGCTCGCGCGACCTGTTCGGCGACGGCGCGCTGCGCGTCTCGCTGCCTGCGGGCGGCCGCGCCCGTCTCGGTGCCGGCGCCTGGGCCGCCGCCCAGCCCGGCGTCGCCCGCCTCGATCTCGGCCCCCAGGCCTCGCTGCGCCTCCCGCTCGCCGGCCGCGCCGTCACCGTCGCCGCCGACTGGCGCGTCCGCGTCGCCGGCAACGCCCGCCCCGGCTCGGGCCCCGTCCTGACCGTGGCGACGGATTTCTGAGCCTGTCGCCTTCCGCCGAGCGGCGGCAGCGGCTAACCATGACGCGTGGACATCTACCTTCCCATCGCCGGCCTGTCGGTCAACGCGCTGGCGATCGTCCTCCTGGGCGGCGTGGTCGGCCTGCTGACCGGCATGGTCGGGGTGGGCGGCGGCTTCCTGACCACGCCGATCCTGATCTTCTACGGCATTCCGCCGCCCGTCGCCGTCGCCTCGGCGACCACCCAGATCACCGGCACCAGCGTCTCCGGCGTGCTCGCCCACCGCCGCCGCAAGGGCGTCGACTACCGGATGGGGACGGTGATCATCGCCGGCGGCTTCCTCGGCGCGCTGATCGGGGGCGGGCTATTCCGCCTGCTCCAGGACGCCGGCCAGATCGATACGGTCATCTCCTTGCTCTACGTCATCCTGCTCGGCACGATCGGCATCATGATGGGCAAGGAGGCGGCGACCGCGCTCGACATCATCCGGCCGAAGGAGAGCGCGAGGAAGCCCAAGCGCCACAATCCGCTGATCGCGGCGCTGCCAATGCGCTGGCGCTTCTACCAGTCAGGCCTCTACATCTCGCCGCTGGCGCCGTTCCTGCTCGGCGTCGGCGCCGGCATGCTGACCGTGCTGCTCGGCGTCGGCGGCGGCTTCATCGTCGTTCCGGCGATGATCTATCTGCTCGGCATGTCGGCGCAGGTGGTGGTCGGCACCTCGCTGCTGCAGATCCTGTTCGTCACCGCGGCGACCACGCTCATCCACGCCACCACCACCAAGTCGGTCGACATCGTGCTGGCCGGCCTGCTGCTGCTCGGCTCGGTGATCGGTGCCCAGTTCGGCGCGCGGCTGGCGCAGAAGGCCAAGCCCGAGCTGCTGCGCATGTTCCTCGCCATCATCATCCTCGCCGTCGCGCTCCGCATGGCGATCGGCCTCGGCTGGCGGCCCGAGGAAATCTATACTTTGCAGGTGCTGTGAGTGAAGCGGGGCCGTGCCTTTCTCCTGCTGTGCGCGGCGCCGCTCGCGATCGGCGCCGCCAAGCCGCGGCTGGTGCCGGACGTGTCGCAGAACCGCGTCGAGATACGCTACAGCTTCACCGGCGCCGAGCTCCTGCTGTTCGGCGCCATCCTCTATCCCGGCGGACGGACGCCGACCGAGCATGCCGACATCGCGGTGGTGGTGAAGGGGCCGGTCCAGCCGCTGGTGGTGCGCGAGAAGCAGAAGGTCGCCGGCATCTGGATGAACGTCGAGGCCGCGCGCTTCCGCTCGGCGCCGGCTTTCTACGCGGTCGCCTCGTCGCGGCCGCTGACGAAGCTGGTCGACGAGCGGACGGCGGCGATCTACGAGCTCGGCCTGCAGAATCTCTCGCTGTCGCCGGGCGGCGGCAAGTCGCCTGAGGTGCAGCGCCGCTTCGAGGCCGGCCTGATCGACCTGATGCAGCGCCGCCAGCTCTATATCGAAGATCCGAAAGGCGTGAAGATCACCGACCACGTCCTTTATCGCGGCCGCGTCAGCATCCCGGCGCAGGTGCCGGTCGGCGACTATACGGCCGAGACCTTCCTGATCAAGGACGGCCGGGTGATTGCCGGCGCGGTGCGCGAGATCCGCATCGAGAAGCTCGGCTTCGAGCGCGACGTCGCCGACGCCGCCGACCGCTGGTCCTTCGCCTACGGCGTCGCCGCGGTGGCGATGTCGCTGCTGCTCGGCTGGGGCGGGAGTGTGGTGTTCCGGCGGGGCTGATCCGTCCTTCGATACGGGCCCTCGCCAGGCTCGGTCCCTACTCAGGATGAGCGGGTAAAAATGGTCCTTCCGCCCATCCTGAGTAGCCGTTGAGCCTTGCGAAATGGCGTATCGAAGGAAGGAAAAGCAGTTGTTTACCCCTCGCTGCTAGGACGGGCCACCAAAACAGCCGGGGGCTCGGATCGCCGCATGACCGACATGATGAATTTCAGGACCGTCACCATTGCCGAGGGGGCGGAGGAATTCGCCCCGACCATCCGCCCACGCATCCCCGAGGCGGTACGCCACGCGGCGATCGGCCGGGTGGTCGAAGTGGGCGGCGGCGGCGGCCGCCTCGAGCTCGAATCGTCGCGCGTCGCCGACATCGCCCGCGATCCCGATCCCAGCATCGCGTTGTCCGGACAGGTCGGCGGCCACGTCAAGCTCGAGGCGGGCAGCCGCTGGCTGCTCGCCAACGTCCGCAGCCTCAAGCTGCACGACGGCGAAGCCGGCATGGTCTCGGCCGACATCGACTTCCTCGGCGAGGGCGAGGAGCATGAACAGTCCGGCAAGCTGATCAACTTCCGCCGCGGCATCACCGGCTATCCGCCGCCGGGCGCCAAGGTCTTTCCGGTCTCCGGCGACGACATGAAGCAGATGTTCGCCGCCGACGAGCGCGCCCATATCGAGATCGGCACCGTCTATCCGACTAAGGACGTGCGCGGCGCGCTCTATGTCGACGCCTTGCTCGGCAAGCATTTCGCCCTGCTCGGCTCGACCGGCACCGGCAAGTCGACCTCGGCGGCGCTGATCATGCACCGCATCTGCGACCAGTCGCCCGAGGGTCATATCGTCATGATCGACCCGCACGGCGAATATTCGGCGGCCTTCAAGGGCGTCGGCGAACTGTTCAACGTCGAGAACCTCGCCATGCCCTATTGGTTGATGAACTTCGAGGAGCATTGCGAGGTCTTCGTCACCTCCTCGGGGGCCGAGCGGCAGCGCGACATGGACATCTTCGCCAAATGCCTGCTGCTCGCCCGCGCCAGGAACCGGGCGGCGGAAGGCATGACCAAGCTCACCGTCGATTCGCCCATCCCCTACGCGCTGTCCGACCTCGCCGCCGCCATCAACACCGAGATGGGGCTGCTCAACAAGGCGACCGACACCGCGCCCTACATGCGACTCAAGACCAAGATCGACGAGCTCAAGGCCGATCCGCGCTACCATTTCATGTTCTCGGGAATGCTGATCGCCGATTCGATGACCAACTTCATCGGCAAGATCTTCCGCCTCCCCGCCAAGGGCAAGCCGATCTCGATCGTCGACGTCTCCGGAGTCCCCTCCGATATCGTCTCGGTAGTGGTGGCGGTGCTCTCCCGCCTGATCTTCGATTATGCGATCTGGTCGCGCAACGAGGTGCCGCGGCCGGTCCTGCTCGTCTGCGAGGAGGCGCATCGCTACATTCCTGCCGACAAGACCGGCGGCGGCCAGTCGGTCAGGAAGATCCTCGAGCGGATCGCCAAGGAAGGCCGCAAATATGGCGTCTCGCTCGGCCTGATCACCCAGCGTCCGTCCGATCTCGCCGAGGGCGTGCTGTCGCAATGCGGCACGATCATCGCGATGCGGCTGAACAACGAGCGCGACCAGCAGTTCGTAAAATCCGCCATGCCCGAGGGCGCGCGCGGCTTTCTCGACGTCATCCCGGCGCTCAGGAATCGCGAATGCATCGTCTGCGGCGAGGGCGTCTCGATCCCGATCCGGGTCTCGTTCGACGACCTCGAACGCGACCGCCGCCCCGCCTCGTCCGACCCGCTCTTCTCCGAGCTCTGGCGCCAGACCGGCGACGAGGAAGCGATGGTCGCACGCGTCGTCAAGAGGTGGCGCAGCCAGGGGCGGTGATCGCCCTGTTGCAAGGAACCGCGCGCCCCGTCGGACACGGCCTTGCTGGGTTTCACCCGAAGCACCAAAGAACCAAAGAGGCATGAGCGGCGCGACCACCGTGCTCCTTCTGCCAGGCGCAGGGATGGAGGAGCGACTACGTCGCTCAGTCAAAGGTCCATCATCCAGTCCCGGCCAACCCACGCGCCGCAGCCTCTTTGGTGCTTTGGTGCTTTGGGTGAAACAACAGCGCCGGCGCGCTCACCCTCCTGATAATGCAGCGCCCTTGCCGCCGCCGTCTTACCGCCAGGCGGTCAGCTGGCCGTTGTCGTGGAGGACGTAAAGGGTGTTGTTGGCGACCAAAGGCGACAGCGTCACCGGCATCTTCGTTTCCTGAGTCGACTGGACGCTGCCGTCATAGGGCGAGACGCTGAGGATCTGTCCGCCCGAATTGGCGAGGATCAGGCGGTCGCCGGCGAGGATCGGGCCGACCCAGTCGATCCGCCCCTTCTTGTCCTTGGCGTCGCGGAACAAGGGCAGCTGGGTCATCCAGCGTATGTGGCCGTTGGTCCGCGACAGCGCCAGCAATTGCGCCTGGTCGGTGACGACGAAGATCCAGTCGCCCGCCACCCACGGGGTGGCGATGCCGGCGACGTTGATCTCCCAGACGCGCTGGCCGGTGATCAATTCAATCGCGACCATGCGCCCGCCCTGGCCGACCGCGTAGACTCGGCCGCCGTCGATTACCGGATCCGCGTCGATGTCGGAGAGCGCGGTGACGCTGGTCGACATGCTGGTGCGGGCGAGCGCGTCCTGCCAGAGATTCTGGCCGTTCTCGTAGCGATAGGCGTTGAGCTCGCCCGACGAGAAGCCGGCGACGACGGTGCCCTGGGCGGCGGCCGGAGAGGCGGCGCCGAGCACGCCGGCAATCTCGACAGCGCCCGAACCGGTCCAGCGGATGGCGCCGTCGGCCGGGTTGAGGGCGAACAGCTGATTGTCCTGGGTGACGACGTAGACATTGTCGTTGGCGACGGTCGGCGCGCCCCGCAACGGGGCGCCGGGCCGCACGGTCCAGATTACGCCGCCGGTCTTGGCGTCGAGCGCCGCCGCGTCGCCGGCGCCGTTGGTCGCATAGATACGGCCATTGTCGTAGGCGACGCCGCCGCCGAACAGCGCGCCTTCCGGCGCGTTCGGGCCGCGTACCTGGCTCTGCCAGAGAGTGGCGCCATTTTCCGGATTGATCGCGCGGACGACGGCGCGGGTGTCGATGGTGAAGATCTTGCCGTCGCCGACGACGGGCGAGGCGGCGAGCTGACCCCGGTTGCTGCTGCCTTCGCCGATGCCGGTGCGCCAGGCCAGACCGAGCGACGAGCCGAGCGCGACATGCACCATCGACTTGGCCGCATTGCCGCCCGACTGCGCCCATTCCGCGTTCGGCATGGCCGGCGGCAGGGTGACGGCGATGCCGGCGAGGGCCGGGTCGACCTCGAGCACCCTTTCCTGCGAGAGGACGGAAATGCGTTCGCCGACCGTCGGCGTCACGTTCTTCTTGCCTTTGCCGCCGAGAACACCGCAGCCGCCGACAAGGCTCGCCGCCGCGAGCACGAGTAGGATACGCTTCATTGACTACCTTCCTGTGTTGCGTCCGCCGCCTCCTGGACGGCGTCGACGCCGAGCGAGCCGGCCATCTGGGTGGCGCGGGAGCGCAGGGTGTCGGGGAGTTTCTTGTCCTTGGCCATGGCGGCGAACAGGGCCGCCGCCTGCTGCGGCTTGTCGAGCTTGAGATAGGAGATGGCAACCATCTCGCCGGCGCTGCCGAACCAGGGATTGCCGGCGACGGCGAGGCCCCTGAGCCGGTCGACCACCGCCTGCGGCGGCAACGTGTCCAGCTCGACCGCGGTCATCCTGACCAGGGCGGCGTCGCGATAGACCTGGGCGAGCTGCGCGTCGTCGGCGACCCGCTTGTAGAGCGCCGCCGCGCCCTTGAGGTCATTGGCCTCGATGGCGAGATCGGCCTTGGTGAGCAGAGCGGCGGCGCGGTGGCCCGGAGAGCCGGACTCGACCAGCCCGTCGAGCTTGACGGTCGCGGCCGCCTTGCGGCGCGCGACGATGTCGTCGAACGCGGCGATCAGCGTCTCGCTGCGCTCCCCCGCCTTCACCTGCTTCTGATTCTGCCACCAGATGAAGCCGCCGATCAGCGCCAGCACCAGCACGAAGCCGGCGATGGCGAGCTTGCCGAAGCGCTCCCAGTAGGTCTTCAGCTGGTCGCGGCGTAGCTCCTCATCGACCTCGCGGTAGAAGGATTCATTGTCGACAGGCCTCAGCGCCAAGAAATACCTCCAATTCCTCGCCGGACGTCCCCGCTCCGCCATGCCTCTTCGCCCAGACAAGCGAAACCGAGGATGAACGGAGGGTATGGCGCCGGCTATTGCCCCCGGCTCTCTACCGGCGGGCGGCGCTCAACGGAAGCCTTCACGTTTTCGCGCGCTGGATTTGTCCTTCGCCGGGGAAGGCGCGGCTGCGCACCTCGCCGGCATAGGCCGCCGCCGCCGCCTCGATGCGGCCGGCGAGATCGTCGAATCGCTTGACGAAGCGGGGCGTCCGCTCGAACAGGCCGAGCATGTCCTCGGTGACGAGCACCTGGCCGTCGCAGGCCGGCGAGGCGCCGATGCCGATGGTCGGGCACGACACCAATCGGGTGATCTCGGCGGCGACTTCCTCCATCACCCCTTCGAGCACCAGCAGGAAGCAGCCCGCCGCGTCGACCGCCACGGCGTCGGCGACGATCTTCTTCGCCTCCGCCTCGCTGCGGCCGCGGGTGCCGTAGCCCCCGAGCGCATTGACCGCCTGCGGGGTGAGGCCGACATGGCCGATCGCCGGGATGCCGCGCTGGGTCAGGAAGGCGATCGTTTCCGCCATCGCCTCGCCGCCCTCGAGCTTGACCGCCGCCGCGCCGGTCTCCTTGAGGATTCGGGAGGCGCTGGCGAAGGCGGCCTGCGGGCTCGCCTCATAGGCCCCGAACGGCATGTCGACCGCGACCACCGCATGCCACGATCCGCGCACCACGGCGGCTCCGTGCAAGCACATCATGTCGAGCGTGACGCCCACCGTCGAAGGCAGTCCGTAAATGACCTGCCCGAGGCTGTCCCCGACCAGCAGGATGTCGCAATGCGGATCCAGCAGCTGCGCCCAGCGCGCCGTGTAAGCGGTGAGCATGACGATCGGCTCGCCGCCCTTCATTGCCTTCAACTTGGGCACGGTCAGCCGCTTCATCGGGCTGGGCACCGGATTGGCCCGGCTCGTCGCGGTATCCAGCGAATGGGTGACGGACATGCCCGCCTCTTAGCCGCCGAACTGCATCGCCACCAGCCCCGCGGCCAAGGCGGTCGCCGCGGCCACCCGCCGGCGGCCGAAGCCCTCGCCAAGGAAAAGCGTGCCCAACAGCGCTGCAAAGACCACCGACGTCTCGCGCAGCGCCGAGACCTTCGCGGTCTCGATCAGGCTGAAGGCGTAGACGGCGGAGCCGTAGGAGAGGGTCGATAGGCAGCCGGCGGCGACTCCGAATCGCCATTTCGCGGCAATTACGCGGCCTAGCTCGCGCCGGCGCCGAAACAGGGCCGTGAGGGTGATGCCGATCGCATCCAGGATGAAGATCCAGATTATGTAAGTGAACGGCTCCGGCGCGCCGCGCACGCCGCGCGCGTCGGCGACGTTGTAGAGCGCGACGCCGACGGCGGTGGCCAGTGCCCATCCCAGCACGGCCAGATCGGGATGGTGGCGCATCAGGGTCCCGCTCGGCGGCGCGGCGAAGACGAACACCGCCGCCGTCGCCACCACCAGCCCGGCCAAAGCGAGCGGCGGCAGCGTCTCGTGCAGGAAAAAGAAGGCGGCGGCCGCGGTGAGCAGCGGCGCGGCGCCCCGCATCACCGGGAAGACCAGGGAGAGTTCGCCCAGCTGCAGCGCACGGATGAGGCACAGCTGGTAGCCGTAATGTGTCGGGACCGCGATCAGCAGCGCGCCCCAGGTCCAGGCGTCGGGCAGCGGCACGAACAGCGCCGCCGGCGCCACCATCGCCGCCGCGCTGGCCGAGAGCACGGCGCGGCCGACGAGGATGTCGCTGCCCATCTTCACGGACATGTTGGCGGCGGCGAGGGTGATCGCCGAGAACAGGCCCAGACAAATGGCGAAGAGCGAATCGCTCAAGCCGGCACACCCCGGCCAGACTTGCTTTCATGGTCGATCATACCGGGCTCCCCACCTCTCGATACGAAGCCGGATCGCCCGCGCCAAGCGGCATATATCTCGTCCGAAACGAGTTTTTCGGATACGATAGTTGCAGCGCGACCGGGTGATCTGTGGTAACAGTTAGGCGTCAGCAAAGACCGATGGGGAATCAATCATGACAGGGATGAGAAAGCACATTGCAGTGGGCGCCGCGTTCGTTGTCGCGGCGACGATGGGCTATGCGACGCCGGCGGCGGCGCAAGCGACTCGCACCTGGGTTTCGGGCGTCGGCGACGACGTCAATCCGTGCAGCCGCACCGCGCCGTGCAAGACCTTCGCCGGCGCCATCTCGAAGACCGCGGCGGGCGGCGAGATCAACTGCCTCGATCCCGGCGGCTTCGGCGCGGTGACGATCGTCAAGTCGATGACGATCGCGTGTCAATATACCGAGGGCGGCGCCCTCGCCGGCGGCAACGGCATCGTCTTCAACATGCCGGCCACGACCGACGTCGGCTTCATCCGCGGCCTCGACATCTTCGGCGTAAACCCGCCGACCAACGGCGTCCGCTTCGTCAACAACGGCTCGCTCCACATCGAGGATTGCACGATCCGGCGCTTCAACGCGGCCAACAGCCTCGGCGTCTCGTACCAGCCGAGCGGCGCTTCGAAGCTGTATATCAGCAACACGACGATTGCGGACAACGGCAATGCCGCGACCGGCGGCGGCATCCTCATCCAGCCGACCGGGGCCGGCGGCTCCGCCAAGGTCGAAATGCGGAACGTCCGCGTGCTCAACAACGCCAATACCGGCATCCGGATAGACAGCACCGGCAACACCAATGCCACCGGCATCAGCGTGTCCATTCAGGACAGCGAAGTGGGCGGCAGCGGCGGCGGCGGCATCGCGGTGGTGCAAGCGGCCGGGACCAACCCGATCGCGGTCATGCTGGTCGATTCGGTGATCGCCAATAATGTCGGCACCGGCGTGATCGGCAACGGCTCAGGAGTGACGATCCGTGTCGGTGGCACCACCATCACCGGCAATGGGACCGGCGTCAACGCCGCCGGCGGCTCGACCATCACCAGCTTCGGCACCAACCGCAATTTCGGCAACCCGACCGTCGGCGCGGCCAATAACGGCAGCTTCTCCGGGGCGATCCAGCCTCAGAACTGAGGGCATCCAACAGGGCAGGATCGGACCGATCCTGCCCTGTCTCCTTTCGAGCCGCGTCCGGGCCGCAAGACCGCGCCAAGCGAGTTGGGCGGGCAAGGCCGTCTTGTCCCCGGCGCTAGCCATGCAGACCTGCGGGCGATAGCTTGACCCGATTCGATCGGGGGTAGGCTGCGTGCACCTCTACGTTATTACCGGCCTCGTCGTTGGCAGCGAAATCCCCCTTGCCGGTCTGCTCGAAGCTGAGCACGGCTCGGAGAGCAGCATTGCGGTGAACGTTCGGCTCGCACCGGTGCCGGACGCTCTAGCCGGCGCCAATCGCCTCGGACCCAATTGGGCGATGAACGAGACGGAGCTTCTCCTCACGATACCGGGCGTCGCCCGCTTCCTTCTTACCGACGGGCGCGACGTCGCCGTCGAGCCGGCGCCGGGCACGCCTCCCGGCGAAACGGCTATCTTCATCACCGAAACCGTTCTCGGTATCCTGATGCACCAGCGCGGACGCGTCGTGCTGCGCGCCAGCGCCGTCGCCGCCGCAGGGCGGGCGGTTTTATTCTGCGGACCATCGGGCGCCGGCAAATCAACCCTGGCGGCGGCGCTGGACCAAGCGGGATATGCGCTGCTCTGCGACGATCTGTGCGCGATCGAGGTGTGCGGCTCGCCTCCCGCGCTTGCCCACCCCGATGGCGGCCGCCTGAAACTATGGGCGGAGGCGCTGGACGCGTTGGGCCGGGACACCCTGGCAGGGCGCGCCGTGCGGAGGGGCGTAGAAAAATATCATGTCGATCCACGCGGCGAGCCGCCTGGCCGCGCCTTGCCGGTGGCGGCGATCTACCAATTGCGCGAAGCGAGGCATTGTCGCGGCTGGGGAGTCGACGCGCTACGTGGGATGCCGGCCATACGCATGGTAAGCGACAGTGCTTATCGTCCCTCTCTCGTGGCGGCGATGGGGCAGTCCGCACTCTATTTCGAGGGTGCCGCCGCGCTGTTGCGCGGCGCCGGAGCGTTCGCCCTTACGCGCGGGCACGATCTTTCGACGCTGGCGGAGGGGGTCGAAGCGCTTGCAAGTCATTGGGCGGCCTTGGGGCTGATTGAGGACGTACAATGACCGGGATCGTCTGGCTGGCCTCCTATCCCAAGTCCGGCAACACTTGGATGCGGCTGCTCATCGCCAATCTTGACGGCGAAGCGGAAGCCCCCACCGATATCAACGCCCTCAGCAAGCGCAGGGGCATCGCCAGCAGCCGCGAATTGCTTGACGAGCTGACTCTTCTGGAATCCGGTCTGCTGACGGATGAGGAAGTCGACCTGTTGCGGCCGGCGGTCTATTGCGCATGGGCCGCCGAAATTGCCGGCCGGGACGGGGGAGCCAGGCAGCGGGCGCAACCGCTGCCGCCCCGCCATTTCATCAAGAGCCACGACGCCTATACCCGGCTCAGTGACGACAGGCCGCTTCTAGGCGGCGCCGAGGCCGCCCGCGGCGCAATCGTCATCGTCCGCGACCCGCGCGACATCGCGCCTTCCCTGGCCGACCATCGCGGATGCTCGATCGACGAGGCGATCGACCTCATGTCGGATCCCGAGGCTGCCCAGGCCCGATCCTCGCGCGGACAGAATCGTCAATTGCGGCAACGCCTTCTTGACTGGAGCAGCCATGTCTCCAGTTGGCTCGACCAGAACGATATTCCCGTATGCCCCGTTCGATACGAATCGATGCTCGCCGACGCGGCGGGGATGCTCACTCGCGCGATGGCCTTCGCCGGATGCCCTACGACGGCGGAACAGGTGGCAAGAGCGGTTCGACTCTCCGCCTTCGAAGCGCTGCGCCGCCAGGAGGAAGCCAAGGGTTTCGCTGAGGCGAGGGTCGGCCGGCGATTCTTTCGCCGCGGCGAGGCAGGGGGCTGGCGGGCCGCGCTTTCCAAAGACCAGGTCGCACGGATCGAGGGCCTACATGGCCCGACGATGGCGCGGCTGGGCTACGCGACGACGGTCTAGCCGCATCGCTCCATCAGGCTGGGGAGCCGTTACCCCATCGCTCGGATCTTGGAGTTCCGCTCACCTCACAGGGCCAGCGGGCCGCTTATGAAAAGACGGTGTTGTCGGTACCGGTACCACCCGCACCTTCCGCCGCGCCGGCTTCCAGCTTGCGCAGCTCGGGCTTCGCCCACTCGGCCCGCTCGGCCGGCTCGATGTGAGTCTCAACCGTCTTGTTTTGCTCGTACATTGGCTAGCCCCTTCGGTTGCCATAGCGTAATAGCCAGACTCCCTTACAATAGCCTGGCTCGCGAGCCAACTCAATCTTCGCCTTCTTGCGCATTCCTGTGCCCTTCCCTTTTTTCCGAGGAATCGTTTGCTGCGGGGTCAAGGCCTCCTTCGGCCCCAACGCCACCCTTGCCGACTGTCAGGGATCGGCTACCCTCCCGCCGCCGGCCCGCCTCCACCACGACGGGTCGGCCCCTGGAGCCACGGCCCCATACTGGGAAGGCTCCGGACGCCCGGCGCCCCGTGGGCCAAGCGCCGGGCGTCCTACTCGGCTACCGGGCCCTTGTTCGAGCCGGGCCTTTCTTCCTCTGCGTCGGCCTCGTCTTCCAGCGCTTCCGCCATCTCGATCAAGATGGTCGCCACGGCATCGCCATAGCCGCTCGCAACGTCTTGAATGTGGGCCGCCCGCTCCCCCTTTTCGATTCTCGTGTCATAGCATTACCGCCCGTCGCCGAGCGCCCCCGTTAGGCGGGCGGACCGTCGCTCTACAAGGTCGGCGTCCGATGCGACGCGGCCGGGGAAAGCGGCGTCGAACGGTCGGCGGTCATGCCGTCGGTCAAGGTGACGGCGCGCGGCGCGCGGACCGGAAATCGTCCCGGCCCGCCCGCGCTCATTTGGCGGCCACGATGCCCCAGATGAAGTCGTTGGGACGATAGCCCTTGATCTTGTTCGGATCGGGCGGGCCGACCGGCGACGTGCCGAGAGCGGGGAAGTTGGGCTGGCCGTTCTGGTCGAACGACGCATAATAATGGCAGCCTATGCAAGACGAGTTGGCGATGGGCACGTCGGCGTTGATCGCTTCGATCACGCTGTTTCCGAGCAGGCGCGGATTGGTGTAATTTATCTGCGTGCCCTTCATGCAATAGTGGCTCCACACCGGGCTGATGCCGGCATTGGCGAACATCAGCTTGACCTTCGGGCTCTTGGCGCAGGTCCCATATTGCTGCCAGGGCTGGGCCTTCGAATTCACGTTGGGCACGACCGCGCCGTAATTATCATGGCAGCCGATCAGGTCGCAGCGGCCCGGATTCAGCTCGTGCTCGAAATCCGCCCACACCCAGTTTTTCTGCTGCTTCGTGAAGAAGTGGAAGGCGACCAGGGCGTAGGACGTGCCGTCGCTCGCCTGGTTGACATAGTATCTCTGGCGCACCTGCTGCTGGGACAGGTTTATGTTGTTGGCGGCCAGCCACTTTCTGAGGACGTCGATGGCGACCCAGTCGGCTTTGACCTCCACAGCATCGGCCGGAAGGTCGACTTTCTTGCCGGTCGCATAATAGGCCTTGAGGCCGGCAATGGTATTGAGCCCACGGCCGACGACATACTGATAGGTGGCCCAGTTGCGCCGCACTTCCTCGCCGATGCACGCGCCGGCCGGGAATTTGGCGGCGGCCGCGGCCGCCTTGCCGTGGGGCGGGTTGCAGTCCGACGGGCTCGGTACGGTGAGAGTCGTCTGGCCATGCCGCAACCCGGCGGCGCCGAGCAGGCTGTGCTGCAGCTTCTTCGGCGCGTTTACCGTCGGCCATTGCGGGTTCGTGGTGTAGATATCCTCGTCCGAAGCCCAGGTCTCGAACTCCACGTCGTTATTGGCGTTGCCCGACGGCGCCACGACCTGGACGAAGGTCTCCCAGCCGACCATGTCCGGAGATTGGCCCCAAGGCAGGGGCGGGCTGAGCGCCCAGGCACAGGTGCCGGCGAGAAATGCGGCGGCGGCCGCGCCCGAAATCACCATCTTGCGATGCATTGCCACGTCTCCTCTTCGCATTGCGATCGTCGGGGCGACGATCCAAAGCTGCCCCCAAAGCGAGTCGTGACGACGGAGCGCAAACGAAGACGCGGCATTCCGAAGATCACCACAACGCCTATGCGAAAACACTCTCGGCCCCAAAGGGCCGAGGCCAACTTATGATACTTATTTCAACTAATTCAATTGCCGAATACATCAGTGAGGGCGCGCCCGGCCCTCACTCCCACTCGATCGTCCCCGGCGGCTTCGACGTATAATCGTAGACAACCCGATTGATCCCCCTGACTTCGTTGATGATGCGGGTGGCGACGCGGCTGAGGAAGGCGGCGTCGAACGGATAGATGTCGGCGGTCATGCCGTCGGTCGAGGTGACGGCGCGCAGGCCGCAGACATAGTCGTAGGTACGGCCGTCGCCCATCACCCCCACGGTTCGCACCGGCAGCAGCACCGCGAAGGCCTGCCAGATGGCGTCGTAGAGACCCGCATTGCGGATTTCCTCGAGGTAGACGGCGTCGGCCCTGCGCAATATGTCGCAGCGCTCCTTGGTCACCTCGCCCGGGATGCGGATGGCGAGGCCGGGACCGGGGAAGGGGTGGCGGGCGACGAAGGCCTTGGGCAGGCCGAGCTCGCGGCCCAAAGCGCGCACCTCGTCCTTGAACAATTCGCGCAAGGGCTCGACCAGCTTCATGTCCATCCGCTCGGGCAGGCCGCCGACATTGTGATGGCTCTTGATCGTCACCGACGGCCCGCCGGTGAAGCTGACGCTCTCGATGACGTCGGGATAGAGCGTGCCCTGGGCGAGGAAATCGGCACCGCCCAGCTTCTTCGCCTCGGCTTCGAAGACGTCGATGAAGGTCCTGCCGATGAACTTGCGCTTCTCCTCGGGGTCGGCGAGCCCGGCGAGGCCGGCGAGGAACAACTCTTCGGCCTCCACCTGGACGAGCGGGATATTGTAGTGGTTGCGAAACAGGCTCACCACCTGCTCCGCCTCGCTTTGCCGCATCAGGCCATGGTCGACGAAGACGCAGGTGAGCTGGTGGCCGATCGCCTCGTGGATGAGGACGGCGGCGACGGCGCTGTCGACGCCGCCGGAGAGGCCGCAAATGACGCGGCCCCTGCCGACCTGGGCGCGGATCTCGGCGACCTTGGTGGCGCGGAACTCGGCCATCGTCCAGTCGCCGGCGAGGCCGCAGACGTGGCGGACGAAATTGGCGATCAGGCGGCCGCCGTCGGGCGTGTGGACGACCTCGGGGTGGAACTGGACGCCGTAGAAGCGGCGCGCGTCGTCGGCGCTGGCGGCGAAGGGCGCGCCGTCGGACTGGGCGACGATGCGGAAGCCGTCGGGCAGACGCTCGACCTTGTCGCCGTGACTCATCCACACCTGATGCTTCTCGCCGGCATGCCAGAGGCCGTCGAACAGGGCGCAGCCGTCCTCGATATGGATGAAGGCGCGGCCGAATTCGCTGTGGTCGCCGGTGACGACCTTGCCTCCAAGTTGTTCGGCCATCAGCTGCTGGCCGTAGCAAATGCCGAGCATCGGCACGCCCGCCTCGAACAAGGCGGCGGGGGCGCGGGGGCTCTCGGCCAGGGTCACCGAGGCCGGGCCGCCGGAAAGGATGATGCCGCGCGGCTGGAGGCGCTCGAGCGCTTCTTCGGCGCGGCTGAACGGCGCGATCTCGCTATAGACCCCGGCCTCGCGCACCCGCCGGGCGATGAGCTGCGTCACCTGGCTTCCGAAATCGACGATCAGGATGGTCTCGGCAGGCTGGACGGTCATGCGAGCCGATAGGCGCGAGGCTTGCCGACTGTAAAGCGCGCTGTTAGTTAAGCACATGCTTAACGAATCGCGCCGGCTGGATCTCGCCTATCACGCGCTCGCCGACCCGACGAGGCGGGGGATGCTGGCGCGGCTCAGCCGCTCGCCGGCCTCGGTCAGCGAGCTTGCCCGGCCGTTCAGCATGTCGCTGCCGGCGGTGATGCAGCATCTGCAGCTGCTCGAGGCGAGCGGGCTGGTGACGTCCGAGAAAAACGGCCGCGTCCGCACCTGCCGGGTCGAGCCGCAGGCGCTCGCCGCCGCCGGCGGCTGGATCGCCGAGCAGCGGGCCCTCTGGGAGAGCCGGGCGGACCGGTTCGCAGACTATCTCGATACCATGAAGGGAGAAGAGAATGGCCGATGAAACCGACCTGGTGGTCGAGCGGCTGCTCGATGCGCCGCGGGCGCGGGTGTGGGAAGCGTGGTCGACCCCCGAGCATCTCAAGCGCTGGTGGGCACCCAAGCCGTACGAGACTCCGGAAGTCGAGATGGACCTGCGGCCCGGCGGCATCTTCTACACGCGGATGACCGGGCCGGACGGGTTCGAAGCGGCCGGCACCGGCTGCTTCCTGGAGGTGGTCGAGGGCGAGAAGGTGGTGTGGACCAACGCGCTCCTGCCCGGCTACCGCCCGACGGTCCCGGTCCATCTCGGCTGCGGCGACTTCGTCTTCACCGCCATCGTCACGTTCGAAGACGCCGGCGACGGCAGGACCCGCTATCGCGCGGTCGCCCTGCACGCCAGCGAGGCGGATCGCGACACGCACGAGAAAATGGGGTTCCACGACGGCTGGGGCACGGTCGCCGAGCAGCTCGGCGCCGTGGCGGCGGGAGTCGCTGACTAGCCTTCGCCGGGCCCGGTCCGGAAGCTGTAGATCGTGCCGCGGCGGACGGTGCAGGTGAATCTGTCGTCGGGCCCGCCGTCGAGCGCGCCCTCCACCGTATAATAGCCCTTGCGCTTGCCGACGCTGAAAATCTCGGCGACGCGGCCGCCGGTGCGCCCCTCGGCCTCGGCCGAGCAGCGGTCCACCGCCGCATCCTGCTTCTCGCGCTTCGCCTCGCCGATCGCCGAGACCAAAGCGGCGATGCCGCCGATCACCACCGCGCCCGCGACCACGTCGCCGGCGTCGACATCGTTATGGTGGCGGTGATGACGGCGGCCGCGCGCGTCGGCGGGCGCGGCGAGCGAGGCGAGCAGGGCGGAAGCCGCGAGGCCGGTGATGATAATGCGCATGATCCCTCCCTCAAGACGGGAAGTCGTTACGGCAGCGATCCTGTCGGCAGGCTGAACCCAAAGGAAATGCGCGCGGACTTTCGCCCGCGCGCATCCCTTACGCATTCAACCGCTGGTTACAGGCGGAAGTCGGTGATCCGGCCGTTGCCGCGGGCGACGCAGGTGAAATCGTCGCGCCCGTCGCGGCCGTAGCCGCGGCCGTAGCCGCGGTCGTAGCCGCCGTAATCGCGGTCGCGGCGGTCGTAGCCGTAGCCGCCGCCATAGCCGGCTTCGACGATGCCGCGGACGCGGTAGCGGTCGTTGCCGGTGCGGTCGACGTCGGTGATATGGACGCGGCCGCGACCCATGCGCTGCGCTTCCTGCGCGCAGGACTGGACGGCGTAATTGTAGCCGCTGCGGTAACGGTCGCGATAACCGTAGCCGTAGCGATTGCCATCGCGGCCGAGCGCCGAAGCGACGGCGGCGATGCCGCCGATGATGGCGACGCCGGTGATGATGTCGCCCGCGTCGATGCCGTCATGACGGTCGCGGTGGCGCGCCTCGGCAGGGGCGGCGAAGCTGACAGCCGCGAGGGCCGCAACGCCCGCGCCCAGCATGGTTTTCGAAATGGCCTTCATGGCGAGATCCTTCCTGTAGACGTGGGCCCCGAACAAATGCGTGGGCAATGGTCCCTGTCTACAGCAGGCGTCGTGAGCGCGTGCTGAACCGGCCTGTCGGCTAATATTCAGCTTCTAATGCCTTGGAATCGGACGAAAAATGTGCCCCGGCCAAGGCCAGGGCCCAGTTTCACGGGCCAGCGCCGCCGGACCCCGGCCTTCGCCGGGGAGCGGGCGGGCTTGCGTCACGGCATCCAGGCATCCGCCGGCGGCGCCTCGACGCCGTGATGGCCGTGCGATCCACCGTCCATCGCCGCGAAGGCGGTCAGCGGCGCCGTTGCGCCGAAGCTGAAATCCGCCGCCGACAGCTTGCTCGCCTTATAGCCATCGAGCGTGATCGAATCGCCGGTGCCCCAGCTGATCACCGCGCTGCCGCCGACATTGACGATGGTGAGGTCGGAGAAATCGTCGACCCCCGCGACGCCGTTGATGGCGATCACGTCCTTCTTGGCGAAATCGGTGATGTGATCGTCGCCCGAGGCGGGACCGAAGACGAACGTATCCTCGCCCTGGCTGCCGGTCAGCAAATCGTCGCCGCCGCCGCCGACGAGGGTGTCATTGCCCTTGCCGCCGATCAGCGTGTCGTTGCCGGCGACTTCGGCGAAGGCAGTGCTGACGTCGCCGATGGTGACGATCGGCCCCGAGCCGCCGGTGCCGTGATCGTCGACCGTCGCCCGGCCGTCGCCGTAAAGCGTGTCGTCACCGTCGCCGCCGCTCAGCGTGTCGTTGCCGCGGTCGCCGAGGAGGATGTTGGCACCATTGTCGCCGGTCAGCGCGTCGTCGTAGATCGAGCCGGACAGATTCTCGAAGCCCGAGGCGTTCATCATCCCCTGCTCGGTGTCCTGCGCGGCGCCCTGGAGCGCGAGCGAAACGGTCACGCCGGCCGCGGTGATGTCGGTCTCGTTGCCGTACAGCGACCAGGTGTCGTTGCCGAGGCCGCCGGCGAGGACGTGGGCGCCGGTGCCGACCTGAACGAGGTCGTTACCGCCGCCGGCCGAGATGACGTCGTTGCCGGTGACGCCCGAGCCGTCCGAACCGCCCCAGAGCCAATTGTCGCCGCCGTCGCCGGTGAGGACGTCGTCGAACCGGGTGCCGGAGACGTGCTCGATGCCGCTCAGCGTATCGAAGCCCTGGACGCCGACATTCTGGGCGACGCCGACGATGTTGAGGTCGACGGTGACGCCGGCGGTGGCGCCGGTGCTGTAGGCGGCGCGGTCCCAGCCCGCCCCGCCGGTCAGAACGTCGTCGCCGAGGCCGCCGTTGAGGAAATCATCGCCATTGCCGCCCAGCAGGGTGTCGTTGCCCGCCTGGCCGCGCAGCAAGTCGTGGCCGTCGCCGCCATCGATGACATTGTCGAGTGCGTTGCCGTTGACGAAGTCGTCGAACGCCGAAGCGGTCACGTTCTCGATGCTGAACAAGGTGTCGGTGCCGGCCGCGCCTTCGGCGCCGCCGCCGCCGGCGGTGAGGAAGATCTGCACGGCGCCCGAAGCGGAAGCATAGCTCGCCGTGTCGGTGCCGCCGCCGCCGTGGATCGTGTCGTCGCCGTCGCCGCCCTCGAGGAGGTCGTCGCCGGCCGGCCCGTCGTCGGGAAGCAGGCTGACGTCCGCGTCGGTGACGATCGGGCCCGAGCCGCCGGTGCCGTGGGTGTCGGGCGCGACCCGGCCGTCGCCGTAGAGGGTGTCGTTGCCGGCGCCGCCGCTCAGGCTGTCGTTGCCGACATCGCCGGCGAGGAGATTGTCGTTGCCGTCGCCGGTCAGGCTGTCGTCGAAGATCGAGCCGGAGAGATTCTCGAAGCCGGACAGCGTCATCATGCCCTGGCCGGTATTCTGCGCCGCGCCCTGGAGCAGCAGAGAGACGGTGACGCCGCCAGTGATATTGGCGCCGTTGGGGAAGCCCAAAGTGTCGGTGCCGAGGCCGCCGTCGGCGGTCGAGTTGCCGTTGCCGACCTGGACGAGGTCGTTGCCGCCGCCGGCGGAGATGATGTCGTTGCCGCCAATGCCCCACAGCCAATTATCGCCGCCATTGCCGGTCAGCGTGTCGTTGAAGGCGGTGCCCGACGCATGCTCAATGCCGATCAAAGTGTCGTTGCCCTGGCCGGTATCCTGCGCGACGCCCTGGATGTTGAGGTCGACGGTCACCGCCGCGGTCGCGCCGGAGGCAAAGGAGGCGCGGTCGAAGCCGGCGCCGCCGTCCATGACGTCGTCGCCGGCCTGGCCGTTCAGGAAGTCGTCGCCATTGCCGCCGAGCAGGGTGTCGGCGCCGAGGCCGCCGCGCATGAAGTCATGGTCGTCGCCGCCGTCGAGCGTGTCGTCGCCGCCGAAGCCGAACAGGGAGTCGTTACCGCCCAGGCCGGCGAGCGTGTTCGGCCCGCCGTCGCCGAAGATGAGGTCGTCATGTTCGGAACCGGTCACGTTCTCGATGCTGATCAAGGTGTCCGATCCGTCCGGCCCCGCCACGAAGCCGGAGCCGAGGTCGATCTCCATGGCGCCGGTGGCATGCGCGTAACTCGCCGTGTCGGAGCCGCCTCCGCCGTCGAGGATGTCGTCGCCGAGGCCGCCCTCGAGCACGTCGTCGCCGGCAATAGCGAGCGGATCCAGCGTGGTGACGTCGCTATAGGTGACGATCGGACCGGAGCCACCGATGCCGTGGGTGTCGACGGTGATCGCGCCATCGCCGTAGAGCGTGTCCGTTCCGGCGCCGCCGCTCAGCACGTCGTCGCCGAGGGCGCCAGCGAGGACGTTGTCGGCGGAATCGCCGGTCAGGCGGTCGTTATAGCCGGAGCCCGACAGATTCTCGAACCCACTGAAGTTCCACATGCCGTTGCCGGTGGCCTGCGGGGCGCCCTGGAGCGCGAGCGACAGGGTGACGCCGGTGACGGCGATATCCGCGTCGTTGCCGGTGCCGAGCGTGTCGATGCCGACATCGCCATTGGCGACATGGTTGCCGCTACCGAGCCAGACGAGGTCATTGCCGAGGCCGGCCAGGATGATGTCGTCGCCGGTAACTCCGCTATTGTCGGAGCCGCCCCAGATCCAGTTGTCGCCGCCATTGCCGGTGAGGATGTCGCTGAACCGGGTGCCCGAGAGATGTTCGATGTTGATCAGCGTATCCTCGCCAGCGCCGGTCGACTGCGAGCCGACGACGGCAAGGCTGACGGAGACCCCGTTGAGCGCGCCGACCGCGTAGGAGACCCGGTCCCAGCCGGCGCCGCCGTCGAACGCGTCGTCGCCGAGGCCACCGTCCATATAGTCGTCGTCGTCGCCGCCGGAGATGGTGTCGTCGCCGTCGCCGCCGCGGATGAAGTCGTGGCCGGTGCCGCCGACGATCGTGTCGTTGCCCTCCTCGCCGCGGATGTTGTCCGCCCCGCCGAAGCCGTCGAGGACGTTGTCTCCGCTATCGCCGCGCAGCGCGTCGTCGTAGACCGAGCCAATGACATTCTCGATGCTGCTCAGCGTGTCCACGCCGTCGGCGCCGCTGGCGAAGCCGGTGGCGAGGTTGACGAAGACCGGGCCGCTCGCGGCCCGGTAGGCCGCCGTGTCGGAACCGCCGCCGCCGAACAATTGGTCGTCGCCCTCGCCGCCCTCGAGCACGTCGTCGCCGCCGACCAGCAGCGGATCGATCAGGCTGACGTCGGGATAGGTGGTTATCGGGCCCGAGCCGCCGGTGCCGTGGCTGTCGACGAGGATACGGCCGTCGCCGTAGAGCGTGTCGCTGCCGAGGCCGCCGTGAAGCTCGTCATTGCCCTGGTCGCCGGCCAGCACGTTGGCATCGCCGTTGCCGACGAGGAAGTCGTCGTAGATCGAGCCCGACAGATTCTCGAAGCCGCTCAGGATCATCATGCCCTGCTCGGTGTCCTGATAGGAAAAGTCCATGTTGAGGAAGACGGTGACGCCGGCGGGGCCGATGTCGGTCGCGTTGCCGAACAAGGAGAGCGTGTCGATGCCCGAGCCGCCGTCGACGATGTTGTTGCCGGCGCCGACCTCGACCAGATCGTTGCCGCCATTGGCGAAGATGGCATCGCTGCCGCTATTGCCGAGGCCGTCCGATCCGCCCCACAGCCAATTGTCGCCGTCGGTGCCGATCAAGGTGTCGTTGAATGGCGTGCCGGAGAGATGCTCGATGCCGATCAAGGTGTCGTTGCCCTGGCCGGTATTCTGGGCGACGCCCTGGATGTTGAGATCTACATAGACGCCGCCGGTGGCGCTGGGCGCGTAGGTGACCCGGTCCCAGCCGGAGCCGCCGTCGAGCAAATCGTCGCCCTCGCCGCCGTCGAGATAATCGTCGCCGCTGCCGCCGAGAATGATGTCATTGCCTTCGTTGCCGCGCATGAAATCATGATCGTCGCCGCCGTCGATCGTGTCGTCGCCCTGCAAGCCGCGGATCGAATCGTTGCCTTCAAAGCCGGTGATCGTGTCGTCGTTGGGCGTCCCGTTCAGAGAATCGTCGCCCGAAGTGCCGTTGATGATTGCCATGTCTTCCCCCTACGCGCGCGGCGGCGCGGCTATTGCTTTCCCTGTGCCTGATGGGGAAGGAAGCGAGCGGCCTCTCCCCAAAGACGACTCGTGGCGGCCAGCCTACATCAAGCGTCGGGGCACGCCAAACGGGATTGTTTAATCGAATAAGGAAGATGGCGCGGAGAGCGAAGGCCCGCGACCGCGTCCGGCCGCGGGCTTCGCCTGGCTCAGGCGGGGGTGGCCGTGCCCTCCGCACCCTTCGGGTCGGGCCCGTACTGGTTCGGTCCCTTGGTGCCTTCGAGCACCATCAGCACGAGCAGCGCGACGAAGCCGACGAGCGAGACCAGAGTCAGAATCATGATCAGGCCGAGATGGCCGATCCCGACAAGCGGGAGAAGCATCGAGACCAAGGCCGGTCCATAGCCGATCATCAGCCACCACCCCGAGCGGTTGGTGTCGTGCAGGCGGCGTATGCCGACGGCGATGCTGGGAATCAGGATGGCGAGCTCGAACAGAAGCACCAGCGGTCCGTAGGGGCCGATCCATCCCCTGAGCCCGAGCAGGCCCTCGACCAGGTAAAGGACGAGCGCCACCGCGACGGCGAGCAGGACGAACATCCAATATTCCTTGCGGCGCGAACGGCCGGTGAATTCGGCGAATCTCTTAAGCGGCAAAGTTGCCCATTCCATCTGATTTCCCCCTTGGCTTCGGATCGTCCGAGGCGCGCAGCCTAGCCCTGGCCGGCGCAATGACAAGCCCGCGTCCGGCCGCCAAGGAACAGGGCTTCCGAAGCGCCGTTGGAGCACCGGGCGCATTCCGCGGATAAAAGGAGGTAGGCATGGCCGGCCACGACGATCGGAGCTATTGGAACGCGACGGCCGACGCTCCCGCCTTCCCCGCACTGACCGGGGATTTGAGCGTGGACGTGGCGATCATCGGCGGCGGCATCGTCGGCGTCACCTCGGCCCGACTGCTCAAGGATCGCGGGCTGAGCGTCGCTTTGGTCGAGGCGCGTCGCGTCGGGCGGCAGGTAACCGGCAAGTCGACCGCCAAGATCAGCTCGCAGCACGGCAGCACGCGCTACCAGACCCTCGAGAGCAAGTTCGGCGAGGACCGGGCGCGGCTCTATGCCGACGCGCAGGAGACGGGCATCCGTCGCATCTCCGAGCTCGCCGCCGAGCATGGCATCGACGCCGACATCGAGCCGATGCCCGCTTTCGTCTATACGCGGGAAGAAAGCTACGTGTCGCAGATCGAGAAGGAGGTCGAGGTCGCGCAACGGCTCGGGCTTCCCGCCAGCCTGACCCGCGACACCGGCCTCCCGTTCGACGTGCTGGCGGCGATGCGCTGGGACGGCCAGGCCCAGTTCCACCCCGTCAAATATGTTGCCGGCCTCGCCGCGACCCTGCCGGGCGACGGCTGCCACGTCTTCGAGAACAGCCGGGCGATCGACTATGAGCCGACCCGCGTCGTCACCGAGGGCGGCACCGTCTCCGCGCGCCATGTCGTCATGGCGACCCACCTGCCGCTCGGCCAGGTCGGCATGTATTATGCGATGAACTATCCCAAGGCCGAGCCGGTGATCGCCGCCCCGATCCGCCGCGTCCCGCCCGGCATGTACAAGAATGCCGAGTCGCCGGGGCATTCGATCCGCACCCACCGCAACGGCAACGGGCAGGTCTACGGCATCGTCGCCGGAACCCATTTCAAACCCGGCCATGCCGACGAGGAGCAACGCTGGCTCGCCGATATCGAGGGCTGGCTGACCGGGACGTTCGACGCGGGGCCGATCGAATATCGCTGGATCAACGAGGATTACACGCCGATGGACGGCGCGCCTTTCATCGGCTGGTCGTCCCGATCGGACGGCTATCTCGTCGCGACCGGGTTCGACGCCTGGGGGATCAGCAACGGCACGGTGGCCGCCGAGATCATCGCCGACCTGGCGACGGGGAAGGAGAATCGCTGGCTGGAGGCGTTCGACGCGACCCGGATCAGGCCGGTCGCCGGCGCGCCGGAATTCGTCAAGGAGAATGTGTCGGTCGCCGCGCACCTGGTCGGAGGCTATCTCGCCGGCAAGGCCAAATCCTATGACCAGCTCGAGCCCGGCGAGGCGGCGATCCTCAAGATCGACGGCGACAATGTCGCCGCCTATCGGGACGAGGGCGGCGCGATCCATGCGGTTTCCGCGGTCTGCACCCATATGGGCTGCCTGGTCGGCTGGAACCGGACCGACCGTACCTGGGACTGTCCCTGCCACGGTTCGCGTTTCGAGCTCGACGGCGGCGTCATCCACGGTCCCGCGACGCAACCCCTGGGCGCCAAGATTACCGGCTGAAGCGACCCGATTTCCGCCACAAAAGGCTGTCAAGCTCGCCCTGTGTGATGGAAGCGTGGGGCTGCCTTGGGCACATGGATACGATGAATTATCCGGCGCCGGCCGTGGAAGCCGAGCGAGTGGTGCCGCCGCTGCCGCCGCTGTTCCGCATGGGCAAGAAGCTGCGCCATCGAATCGGCGCCGTCATCGCGCGCTCGTCCAAGGTCGGCGACACCCCGGTCTTCTCGACCAAGCTGTTCCCGTGGATCGCCCCGCTCGAGGCGCGCTGGCCCGAGATACGCGCCGAGGTGGACGGGCTGCTCGCCCACGAGGAAGGCATTCCGCCGCTTGCCGCGATCTCGCCCGACCATCGCCGCATCGCGCCGCCGGGGAAATGGCGGTCCTTTTTCCTGTGGGGCTATGGCTATCGCAACCCGGATAATTGCCGGCGCTGCCCGAAGACCGCCGCGGCCGTCGGCGCCATTCCGGGCCTCAACAGCGCCTTTTTCTCGATCCTGGCGCCGGGAGCGCATATCCCGCGCCACCGCGGCGTCACCAAGGCGATCCTGACCGCCCATCTCGGCCTGATCGTTCCCCGTCGCCGCGAAACATGCCGGATGCAGGTACACGAGCAGATGCTTTGCTGGGACGAGGGCCGGATCCTGGTGTTCGACGACACTTATTATCACGAGGTATGGAACGACACGGACGAGCACCGGGTCATCCTGCTCGTCCAGTTCCGCCGGCCGGCCGGCCTGCTCGGCCGGCTGGTGGGCAGCCTGTTCCTCGCCGGCGTCCGCCACTCCCGCTTCGTCCAGGACGCGCGCTCGAGCCTCGGCGACTGGGAGAAGGCGATGCAGAAGCTGGAACGCGAGCCCTGAGGCCGGGCTAGAAGCGGAAGCGGAGCGTCGCCCGCGCGGTCGTCGGGGCGCCCGGCGCGATATTGCTGTCGTTGTGCGCGGTCGGGAAATAGTTGGCGCCCAGCAGATTCTCGACGTTGACCTGCGCCTCGACGCCTTCGGCAAATTCGTAGAAGACGGCCGCATCGACGCGGGCATAGCCGGGCAGGGTCACCGCATTGCCGATCGAGGCGTAGGACTTGGACGCCGCGATAACGCCGAGGCCGAAACCGAGCGCGCCGCTCACATTGTAGCGGTTCCACATCGAGAATTGGTGACGCGGAACGAGCGGCACCTTGCAGCGCCCGCTGGGGCAGGCGGCGGTCGCGCGGGTGACTTCGGCTTCCTGCAGCGCATAGCCGGCCGAAATCTGCCAGCGATCGGTGACGTTGCGCTCCAGCCCGATCTCGAGGCCGCGGCTGCGCTGCGCGCCGGTCAGCACCACCCGGTTGGTGCCCGGCTCGTTGGCGCGGGTGTTGGTGCGGTCGAGCTGGTACAGCGCCGCAGTGGCGAGCAGGCCCTCGATCGGCTCCCATTTCAGGCCGATTTCGTAATTGTCGAACCGCTCCGGCTTCAGCGCTTCGGAGGTCACGTCGAGCGAGGTGAACTGGTCTCCTCCGCTGGGCAGGTACGACCGGCTGTAGCTGGCATAGAGCGACAGCTTCGGCACCGGCTTCACGACCAGCCCGAGGCGGGGCGAGAGGAGATTGTCGGTGCGGCTGAAGGTCTGGCCGTTATTGCGGTTGAGGATGTCGAGCTCGAACCGGTCGAACCGCAGCCCGGCGACCAGCTCCACTTGCTCCGTAATGAGCAGTTGCTCCTGCGCATAAACGGCCAGGATGCTCGCCTCGCCCTCGTTGAACGCGGCCGGGGTGCGCTGCGCATTGGTGTTGGTCGGCCGGAAGATAACGTTCGCGGCGATCGTCGGAGCGCCGACCGGCACGGCCAGGGTGGCGGCATCGCTCGGCTGGAAAAAGCCGTTGCGGCGGCGGCTGAGCGTCTCCTGCCGCCCGATCTCGAAGCCGAACAGCAAAGTGTGCGAGAGGCCGGCGAGATCCCCCTTCCAAACGAGGTCGGTCTGGTTGAACAGGTTCTGCCGGTCGAGGCTGTCATTATAGGCCTGCAGCGTCACCATCCCCGTCGTGACGTTCAGAGCGGAGGGGAAGATGTTCTGGTAGAATTTATCGAAGTCGCCGTAGCTGACGCGGCTGCGCAGCGTCAGCGCGTCGGAGAAAACATGCTCGAGCGCGAGGCTGGCGACATGCCCGTCCACCTCGGCGAAACTCAAATCCGGGTCGCCGAAGAAGATGCGGTCGGCGCCGCGCAGCGGACGGCCGGCGGCGGCCGGAACGCCGCGGTCGGCGGTACGGCGGTCGTGGAAATATTCATAGGACAGGTCGATGCGCGTGTCGCCGAAACTGGCGCCGACCACCGGATTGACGCCGTAGCGCTCGAGCTCGACGCCGCGGCGGAAGCTCTCGCCATTTTCGTAGATCCCGTTCAGGCGAAGGCCGATCGAGTCGCCGAGCGGCTGGTCGAGATCGCCGGTGAGCCGGAAACCTCCTTCGCTGTCCCCCTGGAGGGCGAGCTCGCGATAGGGCTTGAAGCTTGAGCGCTTGATCACGCGGTTGACGACCCCGCCGCCGCCGCCCCGTCCGAAAATCATCGCATTGGGCCCGCGCAGCACCTCGATCCGCTCGGCATTGTAGAGGTCGCGGAAATATTGGACGTCGTCGCGGACGCCGTTGACAAAGAAATCGGCGGTCGTGTTGTTACCGCGCAACGTGATCTGGTCGCGATTGCCCTCGCCGGTGCCCGGAGTGGCGCCGGGGACGTACATCAGCAGGTCCGCGATCGAGCGCATCGCCTGGTCCTCGATCTGGCTTTCGGAGACGATCGAAACGGACTGCGGCACGTCCTTCACGTCGGTACAGGTCTTGGTCGCCGTGCAGGTCTCCGGCGCGCCATATTCGCTGCGCTGGCCGGTGACGACGATGGTCGGATCGGCGTCGAGCGCGATATCGTCAATCTCTTCGGCGAGAGCCGGCGAGACGAGCGCTGCGGCGAGAGCGAGGACGGAGACGGTACGGAGAAACATTGGGACCCCTTGCAAGCGCGCAGTTTTGCGTCGCAGGCCACGCCCTATCGCTCTTGAGAATTATTCGCAATAGCATTTTAAAACGTTGCTCAACAGACCGGACGGGGACAGGGTGCCGCGATGGAGCCGACCTATTTCGAGACGGCCGCCGACTTCCGGGCCTGGCTCGAAGCGCATCACGCCGATGCGGCAGAGTTGCTGGTCGGCTTCCACAAGAAGTCGACCGGCCTGGCGTCGATCGACTGGCCGCAGGCGCGCGACCAGGCTTTGTGCTTCGGCTGGATCGACGGCCTGCGGCGCTCGCTGGGCCCGGACGCCTATACGATCCGCTTCACGCCGCGCCGTAAAGACAGCCTTTGGAGCCGGGTCAATATCGGCCGCTTCGAGGCGCTGCAGGCGGCGGGGCTGATGACTCCGGCCGGGGAGCGGGCATTCGAGGAGGGCACGGAGCGGACCGACCATTATTCCTACGAGAACGAGTTGCGGTCGCTGACGCCGGGGGAGGAAGCGCAATTCCGGGCGCACGCGGCGGCCTGGAACGATTTCGAGGGGCGGCCGCCCTCATACCGCAAGATGGCCCTGTTCTACGTCACCAGCGCGAAGAAGCCGGAGACCCGCGCCCGGCGGCTGGCCATCCTGATCGAGGATTCGGCCGCGGGGCGGAAGCTCGCCGGTGCCGAGGCCGGGCGAAAGAGCCACCAGGCGGCGTCGGACACCTGAATTGTCGATATGTCCTAGCCGCGCCGCGACAAGGTCAGCGGCAGGCCGCCCGCCGGCCGCAGCGTCACCATGCCGTGCGCCCGGACATTGTGGCCCGCAAGCGGCGCGAACCGCCACGCGCTCAGCCAATGGCCGAGGATGGTGAGCGCCTCCGCGGTGGCGAAGCGGGCGCCGACGCACAGCCGCGGGCCGCCGCCGAAGGGTATGTACTGGAAGCGGTGGCGCTTGTGGCCATTGGCGAAGCGGTTCGGATCGAAGGCGTCGGGATCGTCCCACAGCGCCTTGTGGCGGTGGAGCAGCCACGGCCAGATCGAGACGATGTCGCCGGGGCGCACCGCCTCATCGCCCAGATCGTCCGGGCCGAGCGCCTGCCGGTCGAAGCGCGGCGCGGGCGGATAGAGACGAAGCGTCTCGTCGAGGATGGCGCGCAGCCGCGGCAGCCGGTCGGGGAGGTCGGGATCGTCGCCGCCCACGTCCAGCGCCGCCTGAGCCTCGGCCGCGGCCTCGTCCTGCAGCGCCGGCTGCTCGGAGAGGAGGTAGAGCGTCCAGCTGACCGCATTGGCGGTGGTCTCGTGGCCGGCGAGGTAGAAGGTCATCGCATTGTCCACGGCCAGCGAAGCCGCCTGATCCGGATCGAAGCGGTCGTTGAGGCCGCGGATGAGACGGCCGAGAAAGTCGTCGGGCCCGCCTTCCGGCAGCCGCTCGCGGACCACCGCCTCGAGCGTGCCGCGCAGATAGGCCTGGCCGCGCCCCGCGGCCCAGCCCTTGCGGCTCCAGGGCATGCGCGGGAGCCCGAGCATCGCCTGCAGCCGGGCCTCGCTCACCCCTTCGAGCGCCGCCGCGATATGCGCCATCGCAGCGTCGCTGGTCAGGCGCGTATCCCCGCCGAACAATGTGTTCGAGATCACCCGCATCGTCGCCTGCGTCGCCTCGACGGCCATGTTGCGGGAACCGGGCTGCCACCGCGCCAGGGCGGCCCTCCCCACGTCGCCGAACCGGGGCATCAGAGCGTCCACCGCCGCCGGGGCGAAATTGGCGGCGACGATCCGCCTCTGCTCGCGCCACAGCCCGCCGTCCGAGGTGAGAAGCCCCTGGCCGATCGCCGGCGCGAGCAGGGACTTGACGACGTCGGGCTTGGCGTAATTGCCGGCATTGTCGAGCAGCACTCGCTGCACCGCATCGGGAGTCAGCGGGATATGGACCCGGAAGCCGAGGATGTTGCGCCGCATGTAGGGGAGGCGGAAGGCCTGCTCCGACCAGCCGTAGACGGCGGTGCGCGCCCGCTCGCCGAAGAAGCCGCGCCAGCTGGCCACCGGCCCGGCGCTGCGCGGCGGGTGGGTTGGGATGAAGGGCGAGTCGGCGGGCGAGCGCGGTTCGGCCGGCGGCAGGAGAGGATCTACGAGCGGCATGGCGAACGAAAGGCTGGGCACAAGCTTCTGCCCCGTCAAGTCATGCCGCTTCCTCCGCCGTGCCGGCGCCAACATCCTTTTCACCGGCCGTGCGCGCGAGGAAGTCGTCCCGCGCCGCTTCCAACGGTTCACCCGTGGCGTGGAACCAGCCGGCGAGCCGATCGGCTTCCTCGGTTTCACGCATCCAGTCGGGCTCCTCGCAAAGATCGAAGACCTGCGCACGCCAGAGGGCGGCAAGCTCGTTCGCGTCGCTCGCGGCGCTGAATCTATATTGTTGCATCGTGATGCCCGTAGCGACGGATCGAACGGCCTGGGCCGAAACCTCGGCGCCGCGGCTCCGGCATGCTTCCGAGACCGTATTGATGGCGTGGGCGAGGGTGCCCGGCTCATTTTGCCGGTAGTGCTTGGCTAGCTCGTCGAATATCATGCAATAAAGAGCCGGCGGGAGGAGCGGCACGTGCTTGGCGGCCCTTCCGCACCAGAGCACGTCGCCGACGAACTCACCCAATTGCTCACGCTCCTCCTCGTCCCAGCCGGCGAGGTCGACTTCGAAGGCCGGATTCCTGATCACCTGTCCTTTCGAGTCGACCTCCAGGCCGGGCAAATTGGTATGGTCGAGCAATGCGGCAAAGGTTCGGTGACCCGCCCAGTTGCTGCCGAGCTCGGCTGCCAGCTCCTCACGCAAGGCTTGAGCGGCTATGGCGAAGGTCACGCTGCCGAGGCGGGCGTCCGCCGCGCGCGTGAGACACATGGCAATGGCGGCTGCCAGTTGTGGATCCACGTCGCTGTTGCCGGCCGGTGGGGCAGACGCCGGAGAGACGGCGGCCGGGGGAGCCTGACGGGCGGCTTTGCCGGCAATGTCCTGGGAGGCGCGCGGGGCGGTGGTCTCGACAGCGAGGTATTTGGCGAAGAAGTCGGCTTCGATCGTTCGGTCGCTGCAATTCCGGTAGGCGGCGGTGGTGTTGTAGGAGGTGAAGATAACAGACTTCTTCAACTCCTTGCGCAACCGGTTCAGCACCGGCACGAAGTCGGCATCGGCGGAAAGGATGATATATTCCTCGATGTTGGGGTAACGCTGCAGATAATCGATGATGTCCATTACGATATAAATGTCGGCGCTGTTCTTCAGGTGAGCGGTTAAGGGCGGGCAGTCTATCACTTCGAAGCCTGTTTGTGTAAAGTTGCGCCGATGATTGTTGACCTTGTGCGGCGACGCGTAGCAACGGCGAGAGACGATCCGCCGCCCGTCCGCCTCAACTCCACTTGGGAGGGGCATGCTTTTTTCCAGCGCCTCCAACCATACCAGCGTCTTATTGGAGAAACGCGCGGCCACGGCCGGATCGTACCGTTCCAGTTCGGTGCGTACGTTGTCGTAATCGATGAAAAGTGCGGAATGAAGCTGTCTCATTACGACTGCCTAACATCAACGTCGCTGTCCCCAAGGCAAATTGTGCCCAATTTGGACGGAACCGCCTATTCCGCCGCCAGCAGCCTTTCGGCGCCGCCCAGATCGACGCTGACCAGACGGCTAACGCCCTTCTCGACCATAGTGACGCCGAACAGGCGGTGCATGCGGCTCATCGTCACCGCATTGTGGGTGACGATCAGATAGCGGGTGTCGGTCTCGTTCACCATCCGGTCGAGCAGGTCGCAGAAACGCTCGATATTGGCGTCGTCGAGCGGTGCGTCGACCTCGTCCAGGACGCAGATCGGCGCCGGGTTGGTGAGGAACAAAGCGAAAATGAGGGCGATGGCGGTCAGCGCCTGCTCGCCACCGGAGAGGAGGGTCAAGGTGGAGAGACGCTTGCCGGGCGGCTGGGCCATGATCTCGAGCCCGGCTTCCAGCGGATCGTCCGATTCGACCAGCTCGAGATGCGCCTGGCCGCCTTCGAACAGGGTCGTGAACAGGCTGCGGAAATGGCGGTCGACCGTTTCGAAGGCGGTGAGCAGGCGGGCGCGGCCCTCGCGGTTGAGGCTGCCGATCGAGCCGCGCAGGCGGTTGATCGCCAGACCCAGTTCCTCGCGCTCCGTCTGCGAGGCGGCGCGGCCCTCGTCGAGCTCGGCCAGCTCGCGTTCGGCGATGAGATTGACCGGGCCGATCCGCTCCCGCTCGGCGGCGAGCCGCTCGTGGCGGCTCGATTCATCGGCGGCGGGGACGATCGTCTTCTCGTCGAATCCGAGCGTTTCGGGCAGCAATGGCGGCGGGCATTCGAAGCGCTCGCCCGAGATGCGGCCCATCTCGATGCGCCGCGCCTCCTGATTCTCGTGGCGCGCCGCGGCGCCGGCCCGCGCCTCGCGGGCGGTGGCCAGCGCCTCGCCGACCTCGGCGAGCCGGGCCTCCGCCTCGCGCAGCGCCGCTTCGCCTTGCCGCTCCGCCTGCGCCGCCGCCGCCGCCGCCTCGGCGGCCTCGGCGGCCTCGGCCTCGAGCGCTTCGATGCGGCGCGCAATCTCGTCGGGCGCGTCGGCGAGCCGTGCCGCTTCGGCTTCGGCTTCGGCGATTCGCGCGCCCATGTCGGCGTGGCGCTTGCCGGCTTCGGCGGCGCGGACGCGCCAGTCGGCGCCTTCCTTCAGCGCGGCCTCGGCCCTCTGCCTGTCGGCGCTGACGGCGCGAGCGTGGGTCGCCGCCTCGGCGCGCACTTCCGCCAGCGCCTGCTGCGCGGCCTCGGCGACGCCGCGCAATTGCGCCACCCGCGCCTCGGTGGCGGTGGCGTCGGGCAATGCGGCGGCGGCGGTGCGGGCTTCCTCGTCGGCGCGTTGCGCCTCGGCCAGATCCTGCGCCGCTTGCTCGATCCGCTCGGCAAGTCCGGTGCGGCGCAGATCGAGCCGTTCGATCTCCACCCGGGCGGAATCCTCGGCCCGGCCGGCGTCGCGGCTCGCTGCGGCGGCTTCGGCCTCGCCGCGCCGGGCGGCGTCCGCGGCGTCGCGAGCGGCGGTCATCGCGGCGAGCGCGGCGGCGATGCGCGCCTGGGCGGCGTCGACGGCGGCAGCCGCCGCCGGCAGCGCCTGCTCGATCTCGGCAAGGCGGTTGACCCGGATCAGCCGCTCCGCGGCGGCGGCGCCGAGGCCGGTTGCGACGAAGCCGTCCCAGCGGCGCAGGCGGCCGTCCCGCGTCACCAGCCGCTGGCCGACGGCGAGCGCGATGCCCTCGTCGCGGTCGACGACCCCGACCTGCTCGAGGCGGCGACGCAAGGCCGCCGGGGCCTGGACGCGGGCGGCCAGCGGCTCGCAGCCGGCCGGCAGCGCCGGATCGTCTTGCCGGCTGTCGGCGCCGAGCCAGCGCCTCGGCGCCTCGCCCTCCAGCGCCGCTTCGAGATCGTCGCCGAGGGCGGCGGCGAGCGCGCGCTCGTAGCCCGGCTCGGCCTTGACATGGTTGATCGCGCGATCGCCGCTGCTGCCCTCGACCGCCTTGATCAGCGCCGTGGCTTCCGATTCGAGCGCGGCGAGCGCGGCCCGGGCGGCGGATCCGTCGCTTTCGGCGTCGTCGCGCGCGGCCGCGGCCTGCTGGCGCCGCGCTTCGGCCGCGCCGATCGCCTCGCCGGCGGCATCGAGCCGGGCTTCCGCTTCCTCGCGTCGGCGGCGCGCGGCGCGCAAAGTCTCGACCAGCGGCGCTTCCTCGCCGAGGCCGGACATTTGCTCGTCCAGACGGCGGCGCTCCACTTCGGCGCGGCCGAGCCTGGCCTGTGCCGCCTCGACCGCCGCCCGGGCGACCCGCGCCTCCGCCTGCTCGGCCGCCTGGACGGCGCGGGCCTTGCCGAGCTCGGCCTCGGCCTCGCGCGCCGCATCCTCGAGCGCGACGGTCCGGACGTCGATCGTGCCGCGCGCGGCTTCGGCGGCGGCGAGCCGCGCGGCGATGTCCCGCCCTTCCTGCTCGAGCCGGGCCAGCGCCGCCCTGGCATCCGCGCCCAGCGCCGCCTCCCGTTCGCGGTCGCCCAGCAATGTGGTCCGGCGCTCCGCAAGCTCGTGCAGGCGGCGGGCGATGCCGTCGCGCTCGGCCCTCAGGGTCGCCAGCTGGTGGCCGAGCGACGTCGCCCGGTCGCGCGCGGCCTGCGCCGCGGCGCGCCGATCGCTGAGCGTCTGCGCCGCCTGGGTCTGCCAGGCCGCCGCGGCGCGCTGGGCTTCGGACGATCTTCCGACCGCGGCGCTCGCCGCTTCGGCTTCCTGCTTCGCCGCGTCGGCGGCCGCGGCGGCCTCGCGCCAGCGGGCGAAGATCATCCGCCCTTCGGCGATACGGATCTGCTCGGAGAGCTTGCGGTAGCGCTCGGCCGCCTTGGCCTGGCGGCGCAGCGCCGAGGCGCGCATCTCCATGTCGGCGAGAACCTCGTCGAGCCGGGTGAGGTTGGCTTCCGCCGCCCGCAATTTCTGCTCCGCGTCCTTGCGGCGCACGTGCAGGCCGGAAATGCCCGCCGCTTCCTCCAGCATCAGCCGCCGCTCGACCGGCTTGGCGGCGATGACGGCGCTGATCTTCCCCTGGCTGACCAGGGCTGGCGAATGGGCGCCGGTGGCGGCGTCGGCGAACAGCAGGGCGACGTCCTTGGCGCGGACGTCGCGGCCGTTGATCCGGTAGGCCGAGCCGGCGCCGCGCTCGATCCGGCGGGCGACCTCGACGTCGCCGACCGGGGCGAGGGTGACGTCGCCCGGCATGTCCTCGGGCTCGCGCTCGACGAGCAGCGAGACTTCGGCGAAATCGCGGGCGGGACGGGCGGCGGTGCCGGCGAAGATGACGTCGTCCATGCCCGCGCCGCGCATCGACTTGGGCGAGGATTCGCCCATCACCCAGCGTATCGCCTCGAGCACGTTGGATTTGCCGCAGCCATTGGGGCCGACGACTCCGGTGAGGCCGGGCTCGATGCGCAGCTCGGCCGGCTCGACGAAGCTCTTGAAGCCGGAAAGCTTCAGCCGCTTTACCTGCATGGCTGCCCCCGCGCGCTCATTCTAGCCCGCCGATTCGCGCAGGATCGGCTCCAGCGTCGCCCAGGTGTGGACGCCGATATTGGCGCCGTTGAGGAAGAAAGTGGGGGTGCCGTCCACGCCCTGCGCGCCCGCCGCCTCGGCCATCTTGCCGAGGCGGTCGAGCGCCGCCTGGTCGGCGAGGCAGCGCCTGGCCTGGGCCGGCGCGATCCCCTGCTGCGCGGCGAGCCCGGTCAGCCCGACCGCATCGGCATAGCGCACCAGCCGCTGCGATTCCGGCGCGGCGCTGAGCTGGTCCTTCTGGGCCTGGCTGAGGGCGGAGGCGCGGCCCATCCACTGGTCCCGGGTGGCGTAGAGCTTGTCGGCCACCGGGAAGAAGCGGCCCGGGCCGCCGCAGCGCGCGACGAGGGTGGCGGCGACGTCGAGACCATTGAGGATGAAGTTGCGATATTCGTAGCTGACCTTGCCGGTCTTCACATAAGTGGCGACCAGCGGCGCCATCCCCGCCTGGGCGAAAGCGGCGCAATGGCCGCAGGTGAGCGAGCCATATTCGACCAGCTTCACCTTCGCGTTCGGATTGCCCATGCGAAAGCCGCCTTCGGGCGTGACGACGACGGTGCGGGCCCAGTCAGCCGCCGGCGCCCGGGGCGCCGGGGCGGCATCCGCCGTGGGCGCGAGCGCGACCAGCCCGAGCAAGGCCAGCGAGAGCGCCGCCTTCATCACGGGATCGCCGCCCGCAATTCGGGCTCGAGCGCGGCCCAGTTCGCCGCCCCCTCGGCGAAATTGCCGTTGATGAAGAAGGAGGGAGTGCCGTTGACCCCTTCAGCATCTCCCCTGGACTTGATGGCGGCAAGCTGCTCGAGCCGCGCGGGGTCGGCGAGGCAGGCCTGGATGCGGGCGCCGGACATGCCACGCTGGCGGAAGAATTCGTCGAGCCCGCCGGCGCGGACGACGAGCGCGGCCGCCTCGGCCGGGGGCATGGTCTGGATCGCCTGGAGCTGCTCCTGGGGCAGCGCCTGGATTCGTCCCATCCAGTTCTTCTGGTCTGCATAGAGTTGGTCGATCGACGGGAAGAAGGCGCTCTCCCCCTGGCATTGCAGCAGCATCGAGACGCCCGGATCAGTCGGGAAGAGCAAATAGGGGCGGAACTCCCAGCTCACCTGGCCGCTCTTGACATAAGTGTCGCGAAGCTCGGGAGCGCCCTGTTCCTCGAAGTCGGCGCAGACGTGACAGCCGAGCGAACCATATTCGACCAGCTTCACCGGCGCATCGGGATTGCCCATGCGGAAGCCGCCTTCGGGCGTCCTGGCGACAGCCTGCGTCCAGTCGCCCTCGGGGGCCGGGATCTGCGTCAGCGGGGCGTTGTCGGCGAGGTTGGCGGCGGCATTGCCGCCACCGTCGCCGCAGCCGCCGAGGAAGAGGGCCAGAGCGGCCGCTCCGGATGCGAGCATCGACTTCATCTTTTCGTCTCTCCACCAATTCTGCCAAGCACCGGGATGGCGAGTGCCGGCCCGAGCGCCGTCTCGTTCGCGGCGACGCTCCGCGCCAGCGATTCGAGGCAGGCGCGAAGCTCGGGATCCGCCACCTCGCGCAGCGAATCGCCGAGCTCCACCGGAATCGGCCGCAGTGAGGCCGGCGCCGCGCGCGGCTTCGCGCGGGCGACCTGAACCACGCCTTGCCTGAAGGCGACCCGCGCCACCGCCCGGTAGCCGAAGAAGCGGTTGACCCGCTCGATGATCACCGGCGCGACATGTTGCATCATCGGCGCATGGGCGCCTTCGACGATGAGGTTGAGGACACCCTCGGCGCGTTTGCCGGGCGGAAAGCGGATCGATTCCGGCGACGACACGGCGGCGTAGCGGTCGCCGACAATCTCTCGCCAGCAGCTGACGATCGACGACTGGACGAAGCCGAAGCGGCGGAAGGCCGCGCGACCGATATCGGGGACGATGTCGCAGACCGCACGGGCCCGGTTGGCCCGCGGTGCCTCGGCCTGCTTTTTCGACGTCCCACCCGATTTCGCCATCCGTCCGATCATGGCATAGGCGAAGCATGTACGTCGATGCTTCGGAAGCCCTTTTGCGCTGGTTTGCTGTGGATAAAAGGCGATTGCCCTGGCGCGTCGAGGGCGACGGGCGGCCGGACCCCTATCGCATCTGGCTTTCCGAGGTGATGCTCCAGCAGACCACCGTCGCCCACGCCTCGCCTTATTTCGAGACATTCACCCGCCGCTGGCCGACCGTCGCCGCCTTGGCAGCGGCGCCGGACGAGGAGGTGATGGCCGCGTGGGCCGGGCTCGGCTATTACGCCCGCGCCCGCAACCTCATCGCCTGCGCCCGCACCGTCGCCGATCGCTATGGCGGCCGCTTCCCCGACACCGAGCAAGGCCTGCGCGGGCTGCCCGGCATCGGCCGCTACACCGCCGCCGCCATCGCGGCGATCGCATTCGGCCACAGGGCGGTGGTGGTCGACGCCAATGTCGAGCGCGTCGTCGCGCGGCTGTTTGCGCTGGCGACGCCGCTGCCCGCGGCGCGCGAGGAGATTTACCGCCTCACCGGTTCGATCACCCCGGACGTCGCGGCCGGCGACTTCGCCCAGGCGATGATGGACCTGGGCGCGACGATCTGCACCCCCCGCTCGCCCGACTGCGACCGCTGTCCCCTCGCCTTCCGCTGCGCCGCGCGCGCGACCGGCAGCCCCGACCTTTATCCCGTCAAGGCCGCCACGGCGCCTCGGCCGCGGCGTCAGGGGACGGCCTACTGGCTCGAGCATGAGGGTCACGTCCTGCTTGTGCGCCGCCCCGCCAAGGGGCTGCTCGGCGGCATGCTGGCCTTGCCGACCGACAGCGAGGGCGCGCCGGCCCAGGCCGAGTGGCGCGAGGCGGGCAGCGTCGACCATGTCTTCACGCATTTCGCCCTGCGCATGCGGCTGCTTTGCGCCGAGGCGGAGCAAAGGCCGGACGGCACCTGGTGGCCGATCGACCGGCTCGGCGAGGCCGGCCTGCCGACGCTGTTCGCCCGCCTCGCTGCCCGCGGGGCGGAATGGCGCGAGGCCGCATGAGGCCGGGCTTCACCGGCGCCGGACTCGACCGCGCCGACCGCTTCCGCCTCGACGAGACGCGGATGGCCGAACTGGCGGCGAGCCTCGAGGCGCGGCTGCTGCGGCTCACCGGCCTCGATCCCGAGCTTGACGATGCGGGCCGCCTGGGCTGGGGCGAGATGGCGGAAGCGGAGGAGCTGATCTTCCTCGGCCTGCGCAAGGGGGCGCCGCTGTTCGCGCCGCTCGTCCGGGCCGAGCCCGGCCAGCGCGGCTGGTCCGTGTTCGGGCTGCTCAACCGCATGGCGGCGGAGGACACGGCGGTCTGGGGGACGGCGCGCAGCCTGATCGAATGGCATAACCGCCACCTGTTCTGCGGCACCTGCGGGTCGCCGACGCGGCCGTTCCGCGGCGGTTGGGGCCGGCGCTGCAGCGGCTGCGGCCTTGAACATTTCCCCCGCGTCGACCCGGTGGTGATCATGCTGGCCGAGCATGAGGGACGGGTGCTGCTCGGCCGCCAGCCGCAATATCCCGCAGGCCGCTACTCCGCTCTCGCCGGCTTCGTCGAGCCGGGAGAATCGATCGAGGAGGCGGTGGCGCGCGAGCTCGGCGAGGAAGCGGGGATCGAGGTCGGCGACGTCCGCTACGTCGCCAGCCAGCCCTGGCCCTTCCCCGGCCAGCTGATGATCGCCTGCACCGCCCGGGCGGCCAGCGACGCGCTGACGCTCGACACCAACGAGCTCGAGGACGCGATGTGGGTGGATCGGACGGGGGTGAGGGCCGCGCTGGACGGCGAACCGGACGCCCCCTTTCTGGCCCCGCCGCACTTCGCCATCGCCCACACGCTGCTCAGGCACTGGGCCGTCTAATCCTCCCCATCGCCAGATGGGGAGGGGGACCAGATGAGCCTGATGGAGGGGTAACCGCGCCGACGCGCGCCCGCTAATCCTCCTCCACGCTTCGGGTGGTCCCCCTCCCCACCGCCTTGTGGCGGGGAGGACAGCCACGTCTTGCCCCGTCCCCCGGCCCCGCCTAAAGGGGCTGCCGAATTCCCTCATCCCGCGCGCGGCCGCGGGCCACCTCCGGAGGTCTTGGAAGGCATGGACAACCGCTCCAACACGATTGCGGGCTGGGTGCTCGGCGCGGGCATCGTTGCGCTCGGCGCCTCGATCGTCGCCAACGAGATGTTCCATCACGAGCGGCCCAAGCAGATGGGCTATCCGATCGAGGGCGTGGTCGTGCCGGGCGAGGGCGGCGGCGCCGAGGCCGAGCCGCCGATCGCCAACCTCCTCGCCGCCGCCGATGCGGCCAAGGGCGAGCAGGTGTTCAAGAAATGCACCGCCTGCCACACCATCACCAAGGGCGGCGCCAACGGAACCGGACCCAATTTGTGGGGCGTGATGGGCGCTTCCATCGGCAAGCACGCGGCCGGCTTCGCTTATTCGCCGGCGCTGTCCGGCAAGGGCGGCAATTGGGACTGGGAAGCGATGAGCCAGTGGGTGAAGTCGCCCCGCGATTTTGCGCCGGGCACCAAGATGACCTTCGCCGGCCTCTCCAAGCCGGAGGACCGCGCCAATCTGCTCGCCTATCTCAACAAGCAAGGCGACAGCCCGCTGCCGCTGCCGACGCCGCAGGCGGCGCCCCCCAGTCCCGCCAAGGCGGCAGCCGAGGCGGCCGACCAGCCGGCCGCCGACGGCAAGGCCAAGGACCAGCCGGTGCAGACCGAGCAGCAGGCGACGCCGAACAAGGTCGGCGGCGAAGGCGCGCCCTCGGTCGCCGGCACGGCCGCGCAGGAAAAGAATCACTGACGGAGCGGGGATGGTCAGCAGCAAGGCCCCCACCCCCGAAGCCTATCTGGCCGAGCTGCCGCCGGAGCGAGCGGCCATGGTCTCGCGACTGCGCGACCTGATCAACGCCAACCTTCCGGACGGCTATGTCGAGCGGATGAGCTGGGGGATGATCGGGTGGGAAGTGCCGCTCGACCGCTATCGCAACACCTATAACGGCCAGCCGCTCGTCTATGCGGGCCTCGCGGCGCAGAAGAACCACACCGCCCTCTACCTCAACTGCGTCTACGCCTCTGAGGAGCGGACTGAGCGGATGCGCGCGGCCTGGGCGGCGACCGGCCGCAAGCTCGACATGGGCAAGAGCTGCCTGCGCTTCAAACATGCCGAGGAAGTGGCGGAGGACGTGCTGGCCGAGGCGATCCGCTCGATCCCGGTGGAGCGCTTCATAGCCGAGTATGAAGCGGGCCGCGCCCGCTGATCAGCCGCCGGCGAAGTCCGCAAGCTCGATCGCCTCGACGGCCGCCGCCATGTCGGGGTGAAGCCTGGCGAGCGCCTTTGCCGCCTTGCGCAGATCGGCCTGAAGATAGTTCTTCAGATAGGGCGCCGCTGCCAGCGGGTCGCGCCCCGCCAGCCTCTGGAAGATCGCGGTCGCCGTGACCAGCGCGCGTTCGCTGAGATAGCCCTGGGTGCGCGACGACCAGCCCATTTCGCCGGCGCTCTGGAATTGGCTGAAGCTGCGCGCGCTGTTGGCGAGGAAGATGCCGAAGCCGAGATAGACCGCGGTGAGATCGGTATGGAGTTCGTGCAGCTCCCATCCTCCCGGCGGGGCGGTGCGGGCGGTGCTCATCAGATAATGGCCGAGCTCATGCGCGAAGGTCGCGATCATCGCCGTCGGGTCGTCGGCGAGCGATGGATTGTAGGTGATCACCACCCTCTGCCCGCCGTCTTCGCCGGCGATCGTGAAAGTGCCGCAGGGAGGCGCGGCGCCGAGATGCCGGAGCAGCAGCCCGGTACCGACGTGCGCCGGCCGCTCCCCCGCCCCCGCGCGCAGCTCGCACGGCCAGTCCGCGAGGCCCGCGGCGGCTTTCACTGCCGCGAACAAATCCTCGGTCCGGCCATGGCCATTGCGCGGCGAGGGCGGAAACCATTGGGGAGTCGGCAGAACCAGCGGCGCCCCGCCGAACGGGCCGAACTCGAGGCCGAGCCATTTGAAGGTCGCCAGCTGCCATTCGAGCTCGTCGGCATCGATCGGAAGCTTCGGCGCGAACAGCGACAGCATGGCTCAGTCGCAGACCACCGACTCGTCGTTCGCCGCATAATAAGCGCAGACGTGATCCCAGGCTTCCTCCGCCGTGTCGACGAAGGTGAACAATTTGAGATCGTCCGGCGCGACCACGCCTTCCTCGACCAGGGCGTCGAAATCCACCACCTTCTCCCAGAATTCGCGCCCGAAGAAGAGGATCGGCAGCGGCTTGACCTTGCCGGTCTGGATCAGGGTGAGCAATTCGAACGCCTCGTCGAATGTGCCGAAGCCGCCGGGGAAGATCGCCACCGCGCGGGCGCGGAGCAGGAAATGCATCTTCCTCAAGGCGAAATAGTGGAACTGGAAGCTGAGGCCCGGGGTCACGAAGGGGTTGGGCATCTGCTCGTGCGGCAGGACGATGTTGAGCCCGACCGACTCCGCGCCGACCTCGTGGGCGCCGCGATTCGCCGCCTCCATGATCGATGGGCCGCCGCCGGAGCAAACGACGAAGTGCCGCCAGCCTTTGGCGTCCGGCTCGCAGCGGCTGGTCAGCCGCGCCAGCTTGAGCGCCTCGTCATAATAAATCGACTTGGCCTTGAGCCGCTCGGCGATGTGGCGCTGCTCGTCGGTCGCGGCGGCGGCGATCAAGGCATCGGCCTTGGCCGGCTCGGGGATGCGCGCGGAGCCGTAGAAGACGAAGGTCGAGCCGATCTTCGCCTCGTCGAGCAGCAGCTCCGGCTTCAGCAATTCGAGCTGGAAGCGGACCGGGCGCAGATCCTCGCGCAACAGGAAGTCCATATCCTGGAATGCGAGGCGGTAGGCGTCGTGCTCGGTTTGCGCGGAGGGCGTCGGCTGGTTGGCGGTCTCGGCTTCCTGGCGGGCGGCCGGAAAGACGCGGTTGGGGGGGATCGGATCGGTCATGCGGGCCCGTTTAGCGGCAATATGGCCCCTGTCCCATGTCCAAATGGAGATGATCGCGATGGAAGGCGTCGGCGTCGGGCCCGAGCACGACGCCGAAGCGGCGGCATGCCGCCGCATGGACCGCGCGCAGAAAGCGGCGAGCGTCCTGGTCGCCGCCGCGCCACCCGTCGAGGACGGTGATGCGCCGTCCGTCGGCGAGGACGAAAGCGGCGATGTCCACCGCATTGGCGCGACCATGCTCGCTGAGCCGCGCGCCGGGCCGGCTGTTGACCGGCCGGCAGCTATAGGTTCCGAAGCTCTCGACCCTGACCACCTGGCTGCCCAGCCAGACTCTGGCCGCGGGCTGCATCGCCTCGCGCGTCCAGCGAGCGAATTGGCGCGCCAGCGGGCAGGTCATCGCGCCGAGATTCGCCGTCGGCGTGCCGATGTCGAGGAGCTGGACGGCGCCCAATGCGGTGCAGCCATTGCCGAACACGCGGTCCTCGAGCGCCTTGTAACGCACGCCTTCGCGATTGAGGTCGGCCTGGCATTGCAGGATTTCCCTGGCAGGCCGCTGAGCGGGCGTCTGCCCGGCGTGGGCGGCAGGCGCGGGCTTGCGATCGCCCGACGGGACGCAGGCCGCCAGCAGCAAACTCGCCGAGATCCCCCACCTCCGCATGCAACCGGGGTGCGGGCGACGGCCGCTATCGTCAATCGCGATGAGTCGAACCGTTTCGCGGCCGCGCCGGTTGACACAGGGGCCCACGCCTCTATCGCCGTCGGCGGGCCACGCCGTCCCAACGCGGCGCGTGCTCTCTGCGAGGAGAGTTTGACAGTGCATATTTTCAAACCGGACGTGCGGCCTGCGCGTCCCTTTTTTTCCTCGGGACCGTGCGCGAAGCCGCCGGGCTGGGGGCCCGAACATCTCGCTTTGGGATCGCTCGGCCGCTCGCACCGATCGAAGCTCGGCAAGGCGCGGCTCGGCCACGCCATCGAACTGACCCGCCGGGTGCTGCGGGTCCCCCCGGGACACCGGATCGCCATCGTCCCCGCCTCCGATACCGGCGCGGTCGAGATGGCCTTATGGTCGCTGCTCGGCGCGCGGCCGGTCACCCTGCTCGCCTGGGAAAGCTTCGGCGAGGGCTGGGTGACGGACGTCGTCAAGCAGCTCAAGCTCGACGCCATGGTGATCAAGGCGGCCTATGGCGAGCTGCCCGATCTGGCGGCCGTGGACCCGGCAAGCGACGTCGTCTTCACCTGGAACGGCACCACCTCCGGGGTCAGAGTGCCGGACGGCGACTGGATCAGCGAGGCGCGCGAGGGGCTGACCATCGCCGACGCCACTTCCGCCGCCTTCGCGCAGGATTTGCCCTGGGGGAAGCTCGATGTCGCCACCTTCAGCTGGCAGAAGGTGCTCGGCGGCGAAGCCGGGCATGGCGTGCTGATCCTCGGCCCCCGCGCGGTCGAGCGGCTGGAGAGCTACACGCCGTCGTGGCCGCTGCCCAAGATCTTCCGGCTGACGAAAGGCGGGAAGCTGATCGAAGGGATTTTCCACGGCGAGACGATCAACACGCCGTCGATGCTGGCGGTCGAGGATTATATTTTCGCGCTGGAATGGGCGCTGGGGGTGGGCGGGCTGCCGGGGCTGATCGCGCGCGCCAACGCCAATGCCGCTTCGGTCGACGCCTGGGTACAGCGGACCGACTGGATCGAGCATCTCGCGCGCGATCCGGCGACCCGGTCCAATACCAGCGTCTGCCTCAAATTCGCCGACGGCGGCGACGCCGAGGCGCAGGCGGCGCTGGTCAGGAAGATGGCGGCCTTGCTCGAAGCCGAAGGTGCCGGCTACGACCTCGCCAGCTATCGCGACGCGCCGCCGGGCCTGCGCCTTTGGTGCGGCGCGACGGTCGACACCGACGATCTCGAGGCTCTCTTCCCCTGGCTCGACTGGGCCTTCCCTGAAGCGCGCGCGAGCTGAGGAACGAGATATGCCGAAAGTTCTGATCTCGGACCAAATGGATCCGAAGGCCGCCGAGGTGTTTCGTGCCCATGGCATCGAGGTCGACGAGAAGCCGGGCCTGTCGACGGACCAATTGCAGGCGATCATCGGCGGCTATGACGGCCTCGCCATCCGTTCCGCCACCAGGGTCAATGCGGAGCTGCTCGACGCCGCACCGGGCCTCAAGGTGGTCGGCCGCGCCGGGATCGGCGTCGACAATGTCGACATTCCCGCCGCCACCGCCCGCGGCATCGTCGTCATGAACACCCCTTTCGGCAATTCGATCACCACCGCCGAGCATGCCATCGCTTTGATGTTCGCGCTGGCCCGCGACCTGCCGGCTGCCGATACCTCCACCCAGGCGGGCAAGTGGGAGAAGAACCGCTTCATGGGGGTCGAGCTCACCAACAAGATTCTCGGCCTGATCGGCGCCGGCAATATCGGCTCGATCGTCGCCGACCGGGCGCTCGGCCTCAGGATGAAGGTCGTCGCCTACGACCCGTTCCTCACGCCGGAACGGGCGCTCGACCTCGGCGTCGAGAAGGTCTCCCTGGACGAATTGCTCGCCCGCGCCGACTTCATCACCCTCCACACGCCGCTGACCGAGCAGACCCGCAACATCCTCTCGCGCGAGAATCTGGCGAAGACCAAGAAGGGCGTGCGAATCATCAATTGCGCCCGCGGCGGGCTGGTCGACGAGGCGGCGCTCAAGGACGCGCTCGAGGCCGGCCACGTCGCCGGCGCGGCGCTCGACGTGTTCATCGAGGAGCCGGCCAAAGCGAGCCCGTTGTTCGGCACGCCCGGCCTGGTGGCGACGCCGCATCTCGGCGCCTCGACCACCGAGGCGCAAGTCAACGTCGCCATCCAGGTGGCCGAGCAGATGTCGGAGTTCCTGACCCGCGGCGGCGTCACCAACGCGCTCAACATGCCCTCGCTCTCTGCCGAGGAAGCGCCGCGGCTGAAACCCTATATGGCGCTGGCCGAGAAGCTCGGCTCATTGGTCGGCCAGCTCGAGGGGCGCCGTGCCACCGGCATCTCGATCGAGGTCGAGGGCGCCGCCGCCCAGCTCAACCAGAAACCGATCACCGGCGCCGTCCTCGCCGGGCTGATGAAGGTCTATTCGGACAGCGTGAACATGGTCAACGCGCCCTTCCTGGCGAAGGAGCGGGGCCTCGACGTGCGCGAGGTGCGCCACGACCGCGAGGGCGACTACCACACGCTCGTGCGGGTCAGCGTCGTCACGCCGCAGGGCCAGCGGGCGGTCGAAGGCACCTTGTTCGGCAACGCCGCGCCGCGCCTCGTCGGCATGTTCGGCATCCGCGTCGAGGCCGAGCTGGAAGGCGAGATGATCTTCATCGTCAACGAGGACACGCCCGGCTTCATCGGCCGGCTCGGCACCCTGCTCGGCGAGGCCGGGGTCAATATCGGCACCTTCAGCCTCGGCCGCCGCGAGGCCGGAGGCGAGGCGGTGGCTCTGATCTCGGTCGACAGCCATGTCGGCGAGGAGCTGGTGAAGGCGCTGCAGGAGTTGCCGGGCGTCAAGAGGGTCGAGCCGCTTCGCTTTTAATCCTCCCCACCGCTTCGCGGCAGGGAGGATGAGGTTCTGGACGCCACGCCTGCCTCTCCCTAGAGCCTCCCGTCGTCAGCAGGAGCCGCCAATTGGCCAACGTCACCGTGATCGGCGTCCAGTGGGGCGACGAGGGGAAAGGCAAGATCGTCGACTGGCTGGCGAGCCGGGCCGACGTCGTCGCCCGCTTCCAGGGCGGGCACAATGCCGGCCACACGCTCGTCGTCGGCGAGCAGACCTACAAATTGTCATTGCTCCCTTCCGGCATCGTCCGCGGAACCCTGTCGGTAATCGGCAACGGCGTCGTGCTCGACCCGTGGGCGCTCAGGGCCGAGATAATGCGGCTGGGCGAGCAGGGCGTGGCGGTGACGCCGGAAACGCTGCACATCGCCGACACCTGCCCCCTGATCCTGCCCTTCCATCGCGACCTCGACGCGCTGCGCGAGGATGCGTCGGGCCAAGGCAAGATCGGCACCACCCGCCGCGGCATCGGCCCCGCTTATGAGGACAAGGTCGGCCGGCGCGCGATCCGGGTCTGCGACCTCGCCCATCTCGGCCATCTCGGCCCGCAGATCGACCGCCTTTGCGCCCATCACGACGCGCTGCGCGCCGGCTTCGGCGAACCGCCGATCGACCGCGCCCGGCTCGAGCGGGACCTGGCCGAGATCGCCGAGTTCGTGCTACGCTTCGCCCGGCCGGTATGGAAGACGCTCAACGCGGCCAAGGCGCGCGGCAAGCGCATCCTGTTCGAAGGCGCGCAGGGCGTGCTGCTCGACGTCGACCACGGCACCTATCCGTTCGTCACCTCGTCCAACACCGTCGCCGGCACCGCCGCGGCCGGCAGCGGCCTCGGCCCGGGCGCGGCCGGCTTCGTGCTCGGCATCGTCAAGGCCTATACCACCCGCGTCGGCGCCGGTCCCTTCCCCACCGAGCTCGACGACGCCACCGGCCAGCGACTCGGCGAGCGCGGCCGCGAGTTCGGCACGGTGACGGGGCGCAAGCGCCGCTGCGGCTGGTTCGACGCCGTGCTCGTCCGCCAGGCCTGCGCGGTCGGAGGCGTGACCGGAGTCGCGCTGACCAAATTGGACGTGCTCGACGGCCTCGACCAGGTCCGCATCTGCACCGGCTACAGGCTGCGCGGGACGGCATTCGACCATCTCCCCGCTCATGCCGCCGACCAGGCCGCGGTCGAGCCCGTCTACGAGACGATGAAGGGCTGGTCCGAATCGACCGCCGGGGCGCGCAGCTGGGCCGAACTGCCGGCGCAAGCGATCAAATATATCAAGCGCATCGAGGAGCTGTGCCACATCTCGGTGGCATTGGTCTCGACCAGCCCGGAGCGCGAGGATACGATCCTGGTGAGGGATCCGTTCGCCGATTGATTTGCCTCGCCGTCGCTGCGCGACCGAGAGGCAGAGATAAGCTTCCCCTCCGCCGCGGCGGCGACTATCGCCCCGGCCATGGCAAACATCCTCGTCACCGGCACCAGCCGCGGCATCGGCAAGGCGATCGTCGCCGCGCTTGCCGGCCACAGCGTCATCGGCCACTCCAGCCGGGGAGGCGCCGGCATGATCTCCGCCGACCTCGCCGCGCCGGGCGCGGCCGAGGGGCTCTGGCGCCAGGCGCTGGAGCGGCTCGGCGGCCGGATCGACGTTCTGGTCAACAATGCCGGAATCTTCGAGGCCGCGACGGTCGACCTGCCCGGCGCCGACTGGACCGCGCAATGGGAGCGGACGATGCGGGTCAACCTCACCGCCGCCGCCGAGCTGTGCCGGCTCGCCGTGCTCCATTTCCGCGAAGAGGGGGGAGGGCGGATCGTCAACGTCGCCAGCCGAGCCGCCCATCGCGGCGACAGCCCCGCCCACTGGCATTATTCGGCCTCGAAGGCCGGGATGGTCGGGATGACCAGGACCATCGCTCGAGGCTATGCGGCCGACAACATCCTCGCCTTCGCCGTCTCGCCGGGCTTCACCGCCTCGGAGATGGTCGAGGATTATATGGCAAGCCGCGGCGGCCAGCAGATCGTCGCCGACATTCCTCTCGGCCGGGTTGCGAGCGCGGCCGAGGTGGCCGAGACGGTGCGCTGGCTGGCGGTCGACGCCCCCGCTTCGGCGACTGGAACGGTGATCGACGTCAACGGAGCGAGCTATGTCCGCTGAGCCGCAAGCCGCGCCGCCCCGGTCGCGCGTGCATTGGATCGTCTGGCTTTTCGCGCTCGTCGGCCTGGCGGGAATCCTGGCCTTCATTTTCCTCGTCGTGATGGTCGGACGCGCCTACGAGCCGCGCCAGCCGGCAAAGGTCGCCGGCAACAAGGCTGAGGAGACGTTCACCGTCAGCAACGTCCAGCGGCTGCCGGGAACGGAGCTGGTGCAGATGGAAATTGCCGCCTCCGAAGGAAGTGTCGGCTCCTACAGCAGCGGTGGCGAACGCGACGTGCGCAACATCCTGCTGCTCGACCGGCGCACCGGCGCGAGCCGCAAGATCCTTCCCGACAACAACCGCCATGTGAGCCGAAGCATCTTCCTGCCAGCGGAAGTCGAGGCGAAGACATCGGTCGGCGGCGATGAGCTCCTGCTCGGCGCGGCCGATGCGGACGGCGAAAGCCCGCCGGCGGCTTATTACCTGCTCCAGGTAGGGCAGCAAGGGAACCGCGACCTCGAGGACGTCCTCGTCGGCCGCATCGCCGACGCAAAGCAGGCGTTCGTCATGACCGGGATCGACGGAATCGATTCGACCTGGATGGACAGCCCGACCCGCCTCGGGCTGATCGTGCGCGAGCGGCTCCGCCTCTACTACCGGGTCGTCGACATCGCGTCGCTCAAGGTGGTCGAGAACCGCCCGATCGTCGTCGACTGATGGCCGACAGCTGGAAAGTCTCCCTCCCCTGCACCCGGGCCGAGGCGGAGGCGCTGAAGGAGGACATCTCCCCGCTCGCCTGGCTCGAATCCCCGCCGGTGCTGATGACCAGCGAAGCGGATCCGTCCACCCCGGAGGCGTGGCGGCTCGACGCCTATTTCGACGATGAGCCCACGCCCGAAATGCTCGACCTGCTTCGGGCGCTGGCGCCGAGCGCAGCCGCGGCGACGTCGCCGAGCGTCGAGACGGTCGAGGACCGCGACTGGGTGACGCTCAGCCAGCAGGGGCTCGAGCCGATCCGGGCCGGGCGCTTCTTCGTCCACACGCCGAAGCATAGCGACTCGGCGCCGGCCGACGCCATCTCCCTCGAGATCGACGCCGGCCGAGCCTTCGGCACCGGCCAGCACGAGACGACCAGCGGCTGCCTGGTAGCGCTCAGCCGGGTGAAGGCGGGCGGAGGCGCGGTCGCCAATTTGCTCGACCTCGGCACCGGCACCGGCCTGCTCGCTTTCGCAGCGATGAGGCTGTGGCCGGCGGCGCGCGCCGCCGCGTCGGACAACGATCCCGTCGCGATCGAGGTGAGCGAGGAGAATGCGGCGATCAACGGCGTCCGGCTCGGGCGGGTGCGCGGTCAGCTGGAGCTGGTGGTGGCGGAGGGGATGGACCATGTCCGGCTGCAGGCGCGCGCGCCCTACGACCTCGTCATCGCCAACATCCTCGCCGGCCCGCTGATCGACCTCGCGCCCTCGGTGGCCAGGGCGATCTCCCCGGGCGGACGGCTGATCCTGGCGGGGCTGCTCGACCATCAGGCCGGCGCGGTGGCCGCCGCCTACCGGCGCCAGGGAATGATGCTGACCGGCCGGATCGACCGCGGCGAATGGCCGACTTTGCTGATGAGGAAGCGGCGTGCACTTTCGTCCCTGCGCGCGGAGCGCGTGGGGAGGGGCTATTCCACGCCCAACCGGCTCAGCATGAACGAATAATATTCGGCGATCTCGCGGTAGCGGCGGAAGCGGCCGGACTTGCCGCCATGGCCCGCCTCCATGTTGACCCGGAACAGCAGAGGATTGGCGTCGGTCTTCTTCGCCCTGAGGCGCGCGACCCACTTGGCGGGCTCGTAATATTGGACCTGGCTGTCCCACAGGCCGGTGCCGACGAAGGTCGCCGGATAGGCCCTGGCGGCGACATTGTCGTAGGGCGAGTAGGACAGCAAATAGTCGTAATATTCGCGGTTCGCCGGATTGCCCCATTCGTCATATTCGTTGGTGGTCAACGGGATGGTGGCGTCGAGCATAGTGGTCACGACGTCGACGAACGGCACCTGGGCGACGATCACGCCATAATCTTCGGGCGCCATGTTCATGACGCCGCCCATCAGCAGCCCGCCGGCGCTGCCGCCCTGCGCCGCCACTCGGCCCTTCTTCGCATAGCCCTGGGCGACGAGGAAACGGGTGACGTCGATGAAGTCGGTGAAGCTGTTCTTCTTGTTGAGCAAATGCCCCTGATCGTACCAGGCCCGGCCCATCTCCTGGCCGCCGCGTATATGGGCGAGCGCATAGACCATGCCGCGGTCGAGCAGGCTGGTCACGGTCGTCGACCAGGCCGGATCGGTCGAATAGCCGTAGCTGCCATAGGCATATTGCAGCATCGCGGCGCTGCCGTCCCTCCTGAACCCCTTCCGGTAGACGAGCGAGACCGGGATCTTGGTGCCGTCGCGGGCGGTCGCCCACAGGCGTTCGGTAACGTATTTGGCTGGATCGTAGCCGGGCGCGGGGGTCTGCTTGAGCAGCCGCCTCTCCCCGGTCCTCGCATTGACCTCGTAGACGCTGCTCGGCGTAGTCAGCGAATTGTAGCGGTAGCGCAGCCAGTCGCTCGCCGGCTCGCGGTTGATGTCGATGGCCATCGCGTAAGCCGGCTCGTCGGAGGCGACGAAGCGGCTCTTGCCGGCGCCGGGCAGGAGGCGCAGGCGCTTGTTGCCGCCGGAGCGCTCGGCGATCGCGATGAAGTCGTCGAACGGCTTGAAATCCTCGATGAACACGTCGGCGCTGTGCGGGACGAGGTCGGTCCACGTCGCCCGGCCGCCCGCCGCATCGCCGTCACCGACCTGCATCAGCTTGTAATTCTTGGCGTTCCAGTTGGTGCGGATCACCCATGCGTCGCCGATATGGTCGGCATCGTAGCGGAACTCGCGCTCGCGCGGCGCCAGCAAGGCGAACTCGCCCGGGGAGGCGGCGCTGGTGCAGCGCTGCTCGTTGCTGACTGTGCTCTGCAGAAGGATGCAGATATATTTGTCCGACGTCGTCCGCATCAGCCCCATGTAGAAGCTGTCGTCCTTCTCCTCGTAGACCAGCCGGTCGGCCGAGGCGGGGGTGCCGAGCACATGCGCCTTGACCCTCTTGCTGAGCAGGGTGATCGGGTCCTTCTCGATGTAGAAGAGGGTGCGGTTGTCGTCGGCCCAGACGATGTTGGGCTCGACATTCTCGACCGAGTCGGGAAGCAAGGCGCCGGTGGCGATGTCCTTGACGCGCAGCACGTACTGGCGGCGGCCGATCACGTCCTCGGCATAGTGAAGCAGGCGGCTGTCGGGGCTGGGCCCATATTCGCCGATCTGGAAATAGCCCTTGTCCTTGCCCATCGCCGGCTGGTCGAGCAACACTTCCTCCGGCGCCGTCATCGCGCCCTTGCGGCGGGCGACGATCGGATAATCCTGACCGGTTTCGAAGCGCGTGTAATAGAGATAGCCGCGCTGCCGGTAGGGGACGCTGGCATCGTCCTGCTTGATGCGGCCGATGAACTCTCCGTAGAGCTTCTCCTGCAGCGGCTTCAATGGCGCCAGGACGGCGTCGGCATAGGCATTCTCGGCGTTGAGATAGGCGAGCATCTCGGGATTCTTGCGGCTGTCGTCGCGCAGCCAGTAATATTCGTCGACACGGACGCGTCCGTCGGGGGCCTTCACCTCGTGCGGCTTGCGCGCCGCGACGGGCGGGCTCGGCAGGGTCTGCGCCAAGGCGACGACGGGCAGAAAAAGGGCCGCGAGGCCCGCCACCAACGCTCTCTTCATGCCTTTCCCCTCGCGCTTCCGGCGCCTGTCTGGCACGACCGCGGGCGACGGGCAAGGCGCGGGGCGAGCGACGCCCAAAAGACACAAAAGACCCGCATGTCGGGCCGTAGAATCCTTTGTTTTCAGTATAGGTGTCAGGCTGGCCCAGAGCCGTCGAACGGCCACCAGGCAGAGCCCACATAAGCCTCGAGACGATCGCAAGACGCATGGTCCTGATAGAACATATATAGAACGGGAATCAAGCCCGAATTCGCCGGGTCGTCACGCGCAGACCTCATGCCGGCCGCAGCGCGACGATCCGGTCCTCGCCATCCGCCGCGACCTTCCACATCATCGTCTTGCGCTCGAAGACCACCCGGTAGGTGCGCTCGCCGTCCTGCTCGGCGACGAGCTCGACGCGTTCCACCGGCCCCACGCCGGTCAGCAGCGCCTGGCCAAAGTCCGACAGCAGGGGCGCCGCGGGATCGGCGCCGGACGGGCCGCGCGACGGGTCGCTTCGGCCGGCGGCGGCGTCGGCGAACAGGGCGGCGAGCGCCGCCGTCAGCCGGGGCCTTTTATCGGCGATCGCGGGAAGCGCCGGCTCGGGCAGATAGAGGTCGGCGATCCGCTCGGCGAGCAGCGGATAGAAGATGCGCTGGTTGGTCAGGACGATAATCGTCAGGCCCCGCGAGTCGACTCGAAGGATGTCGGACAGGGCCGGCCCGCCGCTGTGGCCGGCGACGGGGACGCCCCGGTAATCGCGCACCGTCCAGCCGATGCCGAAGCCCGACTTGCGGCCGCCCGCAAGCTCGCCTGCCGTCTGCAGGATGCCGACGCTTTGCGGTTTCAGGAGGCGCCCCTCGTCCAGCGCGTCGAAGAACCTGGCCAGATCGGCGGCCGAGGAATAGAGGCCGCCGGCGCCATAGCCCTCGGGCGCGAAGAAGAAGTCGTCCGTGGTCTGGCGGCCGCGCCAGCCGTAGATGGAGGCCCGGCGGGGCAGCACCTCGCCGGTCCGGACCATGCCGTCGTCCTTCTCCATGGCGAAGCCTGTCGAGCGCAGGCCGAGCGGGACGGCGATCTCGTCCCGAAGCAGGACCGGCAAAGGCTTGCCCGAGACTTTCTCGAGGATCGCGCGAAGCACGACGAAATCGGTGAAGCCGTAACGCGCCTCGGTCCCGGGCCGATAGGCGAGCGGCCGCGCCATCGCGGCCGCGACGATCGCTTCGACCGTCTTCGGGCCGGGGGTGCCGAGGTCGTCCGGGAGGCCCGAGCTGTGGTTGGCGAGCTGGCGGACCGTGATCCGCTGCCAGTCGGCCGGAGCCTTGTCGAAGAAGGCGGCGATCGGATCGTCCAGCGACAGCGCCTTGCGCTCGACCAGGCGCATCAGCAGGACGCCGGTGAAGAGCTTGGTGGCCGAGGCGAGCTGGAAACGCGTGTCCGCATCCACCGGCGACGGCCATTCGAGCATGGCCTCGCCGTAGCCGCGCAGCTTGACCGTCTTGCCGCGTTCGACGACCGCGACGGCGACTCCGGGAATATGGCTCACCGCCATCTGCTCGCGGACGACGTCGTCGATCCCATCGGCGCGCAACGGCGCCGGCGCGAGCAGGACCAGCAGGGAGAGGAAGAGAAAGCGCATCAATTTCATCCTGATTCGGGCCGGATGCTAGGATTATCGACGTTTAGCAGCGACGCTATCTTCCCTCTCCCGCTTTTTCGCGGGAGCGGAGGGGCCCGCCGCCCAGCGGTGGGGGGTGAGGGTCTGTACACCGGACTCGGCAAAACCCTCACCTCCCAAGCCTTCGGCTTGGACCCCTCCTCTCCCGTGAAGGACGGGAGAGGGGTCGGCGCCGCTCTGCCGACGAGCTGAATTTCAAGCCCACCTATCCGCCGCTTCGCCGACGATCCGCGCCCACTCCGCCTCGTCGATCACCTCGACGCCGAGCTCGGCGGCCTTCTTGAGCTTGGAGCCGGCGCCGGGGCCGGCGACGACCAGGTCGGTCTTGGCCGAGACCGAGCCGGCGACCTTGGCGCCGAGCGCTTCGGCCTGGGCCTTGGCCTCGTCGCGCGAGAGCGTCTCGAGGCTGCCGGTGAAGACCAGGGTCTTGCCCGAGACGCGGGATTGCTTCGTCTGCCACACCACGTCCTGCGGCTCGACGCCGACTTTGCGAAGGTCGTCCAGGACCTCCCGATTATGCTCTTCCTCGAAGAAATCGAGCAGGGCATTGGCCACTTCCGGACCGATCTTGGGGGTCTCGACGGCCTCGACCACGGCCTTGTCGCGACGCTGGCGGAACTTGCGCTCCTCCTCGCCGTCGAGCGGCGCCATCTCGCCGCGGACCTTGAGCGCTGCCTCGATCATCGCGAGGAAATTGTCCCAGCTGCGATAGCGGCGGGCGAGGTCGCGGGCGGTGACCTCGCCGACATGGCGGATTCCGAGCGCGTAGAGGAAGCGGTCGAGCGGCGGCCGGCGCTTGGCGTCGATCGCGGCGATCAGGTTGGCCGCCGAAATCTCCGCCCAGCGCTCCCGCGACAGCAATTGCTCCTTGGTCAGCCGGAAGATGTCGGCGGGGGACTGGAGCAGGCCGTCGCGGAAGAAATTCTCGATATGGGTGATGCCCAGCCCCTCTATGTCGAGGGCGTGGCGCGACACGAAATGGCGCAGCCGCTCGACCCGCTGGACCGGGCAGATCAGGCCGCCGGTGCAGCGCACGTCGACCTCGCCCTCCTCGCGCACCGCGTCGGAGCCGCATTCGGGACAGGCGGTCGGGAAGACGAAAGCGGGGCGGTCCTCGCCCGGGGTCAAATTCTCCAGCACCTGGGGAATGACGTCGCCGGCGCGCTGGATGAGGACACGGTCGCCGACGCGGACGCCGAGCCGCTCGATCTCGTCCGCATTGTGCAGGGTCGCGTTGGTGACGGTGACTCCGCCGACGCTGACCGGCCGCAGCCGGGCGACCGGCGTCAGCTTGCCGGTGCGGCCGACCTGGATGTCGATCGCTTCCAGCAGCGTCTCCGCTTTCTCGGCGGGAAATTTGTGGGCGAGCGCCCAGCGCGGTGCGCGGGCGACCTGACCGAGGCGGCGCTGCCAGTCGAGCCGGTCGACCTTGTAGACGACGCCGTCTATGTCGAAGGCGAGGTCCGCCCTTTTCGCCTCGATCTTGCGATAATGGGCGAGCAGCCCGTCAAGGTCGGCGAAGCGCTCCAGATCCGGCGCGACCGGCAAGCCCCAGGCGGCGATGGCAAGCATCGCGCCGTGCTGGGTGTCGGCCGGAAGGGCCGAGACCTCGCCCCAGCCATGAGCGTAGAAGCGCAGCGGCCGCGACGCGGTCACCGCCGCCTCCTTCTGGCGCAGCGAGCCGGCGGCGGCATTGCGCGGATTGGCGAACTGCCTGGCCCTGGCCGGGTCGTCCGCCTCGGCCAGCAGGCCCGCGTTCAGCGCCGCGAAGTCCGCCTTCGACATGTAGACCTCGCCGCGCACCTCGAAGACGGCGGGGGCGGCGCCCTGCAGCCGCGGAGGAATGTCGGCGATGGTCCGGACATTGTCGGTCACCACCTCGCCGGTGGTGCCGTCGCCGCGGGTGGCGGCGAGGACCAGTTCGCCTTTCTCGTAGCGCAGCGAGCAGGACAGGCCGTCGATCTTGGGCTCGGCGGTGAGCGCGACCGCCTCGTTCTCCGGCAGGCTTAGGAAGCGGCGGACGCGTGCCACGAAGTCCGCCACCTCCGCTTCCGAAAAGCCGTTCTCCAGGCTCAGCATCGGCAAAGCATGGCGGACCTTCGAGAGATGCGCGGCGGGGGCGGCGCCGACCTGGCGGGACGGGCTGTCTTCGCGCACGAGATTGGGGAATTGCGCCTCAAGCTCGGCGTTGCGGCGGACCAGGACGTCATAGTCCGCGTCGGAGATCTCCGGCGCGTCTTCCGAGTGGTAGAGGCGGTTGTGACGCGCGATTTCAGACGCGAGGCGCTCGAGCTCGGCCGCGGCTTCGGCTTCGGTCACGTCTTGCCTCCCGATCGCAGATGGGGAGGGAGACCGTGCGAAGCATGGCGGAGGGGTGACCGGCCAGGAGGCACGTGGTTCACGAGAGATCCTCGGGTTCCTCGCCTTGTCACCCCTCCACCCTCCGGGCGGTCCCCCTCCCCATGCTGCCGCATGGGGAGGCAAAGACTTGCCGTCGTCACGCCGCCTCCAGCAGCCGAACGGCCTGCGCCCGAGCCTCGTCCGTCACCTGCGCACCCGACAGCATCCGCGCGATCTCCTCGCGCCGGCGCTCCTCGTCCAGCGTCTGGACGCTGGTTCGGGTGACCAGGCCTTCGTGGCTCTTCTCGATGAGGAGGTGACGGTTACCGCGCGCGGCGACCTGGGGGCTGTGGGTGACGACGAGCAATTGGGCGCCCACGGCGAGACGGTGGAGGCGTTCGCCGACGGCGCTGGCGACGGCGCCGCCGACGCCGCGGTCGATCTCGTCGAAGATCATCGTGCGCGCTGTCCCCCGCTCGGCCAGGGCGACCTTGAGGGCGAGGATGAAGCGGGCGAGCTCGCCGCCGCTGGCGATGCGCGTCAAGGGCGCGAATGAGGCGCCGGGATTGGTCGACACCTCGAACTCGACGCGGTCGCGGCCGCGCGCCGTCCATTGCGCCTCGCCGAGCGGCTCGATCCGGGTGCGGAAGCTGGCGGAGTCGAGCTTTAGGGGAACCAGCTCGCGCGCCACCGCCAGGTCGAGGCGGGCGGCGGCGGCGGTTCTCGCTTCGGTGAGGCGGGCGGCTTCCTCCTCATAGGCGGCGCGGGCTTCCCTTACCCGGCGCTCGAGCGCGGCGAGGCTCTGCTCGCCCGCCTCCAGCGCGGCGAGCCTGGTTTCCAGCTCCTCCGCGAGGGCGGCCAGCGCATCCGGATCGACCCGGTGCTTGCGGGCGAGAGCGCGAATCTCGAACAGGCGCGTCTCCGCTTCCTCCAGCCGGGCGGGATCGTAGGCGAGCGCCTCGGCGGCGCCGGCGAGCCTTTCCTCCGCTTCCGACGCTTCCGCGAGGGCCCGGTCGAGCGCCTCGAGCGCCTCGCCGAGCCGCTCATGCTCCCCGCCGATCCGCTCCAGCCGCCGCGCCGCCTGGCGGAGCAAGGCGAGGCCGCCCTCGGAGCCGTCGAGCAACTGGCCGATGGCGGCGATGTCCTCGGCGAGCCGCGCCCCCTTCTGCATGTTGGCGCGCAGGGCGGCGAGCGCCTCCTCCTCCCCGGGCTCGGGCGCGAGCCGACTCAGCTCGGCGACGGCATGTTCGAGCCAGTCGCGGTCGCGGACCGCCGCCTCGAGATCCTGGCGGGCTCGGGCCAGCGCCGCCTCCGCTTCGCCCCAGACGTGGAAGGCGCGTTCGGCCGCTTCCGTGCCGATGCGCCCGAAGGCGTCGAGCAGGGCGCGATGGCCGCGCGGGTTGAGGAGGCCGCGATCGTCGTGCTGGCCGTGGATTTCGACGAGCAGGGCGCCGAGCTCGCGAACCAGGGCGACCGAGACGGACTGGTCGTTGACCAGGGCCCGGCTGCCGCCGTCGGCGCGGACGAGGCGGCGGACGACCAGCGGCTCGCCCGGCTCGCCGTCGAGGCCGTTGTCGCGCAGCAGCGCCTGCACCGGATGATCCGCCGGCAGGTCGAAGCTGACGGTGACCACCGCCTGCGGCTGGCCCTGGCGGACGAGGGCGCTGTCGGCGCGGGCGCCGAGCGCGAGGCCGAGCGCGTCGAGCAGGATCGACTTGCCCGCGCCGGTCTCGCCGGTGAGCACGCCGAGACCCGGGCCGAATTCGAGGTCGAGGCTCTCGATCAGGACGACGTCGCGGATGGAGAGGCCGGTGAGCATGACGCGCGGCTCAGCGCGCCCGCATCACGCCGCGGGCGCCGCCGGCGCGTGCTTCTGGACCAGCGAATAGGCCCGCTCATACCATTTGGTGTTGGGATAATTGGCGCCGAGCACGGCCGCCGACTTGCGCGCCTCCTCGGGGATGCCGAGGGCGAGATAGGATTCGGTCAGGCGCATCAGCGCCTCGGGGGTGTGGCTGGTGGTCTGATACTGGTCGACGACGATGCGGAAGCGCATCACCGAGGCGAGCCATTGGGCGCGGCGCTGATAGAAGCGGCCGATCTCCATCTCCTTGCCGGCGAGATGGTCGCGGACGAGATCGATCTTGAGCCGCGCGTCGGCGGCGTAGCGCGTGTCGGGGTAGCGGCGGACGAGCTCGCCCAAGGCGGCCAGCGCCTGCTCGGTGGTGCTCTGGTCGCGGGTGACGTCCTCGATCTGCTCGTAATAGCTCAGGGCGATCAGATAATAAGCATAAGGCGCGTCGCGGTTGCCGGGGTGGATGGAGAGGAAGCGGCGGGCGGATTCCACCGACTTGGTATAATCCTTGGCGGCATAATAGCTGAACGCGCTCATCAGCTGGGCGCGGCGGGCCCAGACCGAATAGGGATGCTGGCGCTCGACTTCGTCGAACACCGCGCCGGCGCCGGGATAGTCGCCCTGGTCGAGCCGCTTTTTGGCGAGATTGTAGAGGGTGTTGACGTCGCGCGCGACATATTGGGTGTCGGCGCGGGTCTTCTTGCCTCCGGTGGCGCAGGCGGCGAGCGGAAGGACGAGGCTCACCATCAGGACGGCGGCGACTGAGCGGGCATGGTTACGCAGCATGGGGGCTTCTTAGCGAAGGGTTGGGACAAGGCCAAGCGCGGACTAGGGGATGGTCGGGAATGGTCACAGTGACCGTTGCCGATGAACCGCGGTTTAATGTCTGCGCTATAAGGGGAGCGCGATGCTGCGCGTGCTGACCCTCTCGACGCTCTATCCGGACGCGGGGCGCCCGGCCTTCGGCGTGTTCGTCGAACGGCAGACGCTGGCCCTGGCGGCGCGGCCGGGAGTCGAGGTGGAGGTAGTCGCGCCGGTGGGCCTGCCGCTCTGGCCGCTGGCGCTGCACCCGCATTACCGCGCCCGCGCCCGGCTTCCCGCCAAGGAGCGCCGCTACGGCCTCGCCGTCCACCGCCCGCGCTTCCGGACCTGGCCGAAGCTGGCCGAGGCGAGGTCGGCGCGGTCGCTGGCGGCAGCGGCGCTGCCGCTGGCCCGGGCGTTGCGCTGCGACGTCATCGACGCGGAATTCTTCTGGCCCGACGGCGTTGCGGCGATGCATTTGGCCGAGGCGCTGCGATTGCCCTTCTCGGTCAAGGCGCGCGGCAGCGACGTCCATTTCTGGGCCGCTCGGCCGGCGGTCGCGGCGCAGATGCTGGAGGCGGCCCGCGCCGCCGCCGGCCTGCTCGCGGTGAGCGCGGCGCTGAAGCGCGACATGGCGGCGATGGGGATGAAGGAGGACAGGATCCGAGTCCATCATACCGGCATCGACCTCGAGCGCTTCCACCCGCTCGACCGGGCGGCGGCGAAGCGGCGGCTTGGAGTCGAGGGGCCGCTGATCGTCGCGCCGGGCAACCTCGTGCCGCTCAAGGGCCACAGGCTGGCGGTCGAGGCGCTGACGAAGGTGCCCGGAGCGACCCTGCTGATCGCCGGCGCGGGCCCGGAGCGGGCGGCGCTCGAGGCGCTGATCGGCGCTCGCGGCCTCGGCGGGCGGGCGCGGCTGCTCGGTGCCGTGCCGCCGGCGGCGATGCCGGAGCTGCTCGCCGCCGCCGACCTGATGGTGCTGCCGTCCGAGCGCGAGGGCCTGGCCAATGTCTGGATCGAGGCGCTCGCCTGCGGCACGCCGATCCTGATCGCCGACGTCGGCGGCGCGCGCGAGGTGCTCGACCGGCCGGAAGCGGGCCGGCTGGTCGCCCGCGATGCGGGTGCGATCGGCGCGGCGGCGCGCGAGATGCTGGCCGCGCCCGCCGATCCGGCGCGCGTGCGCGCGACGGCCGAACGGTTCAGCTGGAAGCGGAATGCCGCCGAGCTGCACGAGCATCTGGCGGGCCTGGCCCGCTAGAGCGGCATCAGCGCCGCGGCGATCCACCGTTCCTCGCCGCGCAGCAGGCTCCAAATGCGGGCGGCGGCGCGGCTGTCCATCACTTCGAGGCCGATGCCGCGGCCTTCCAGCGCGTCGCGCAAGGCGCGCGGCGGATGGGCGAGGCGGGGGCCGGTGCCCAGCAGCAGGAATTCGGGCGCGGGATCGAGGGCGAGGAGCGGCTCGAGGTCAGGCATGCCCAGCTCGCCGAGCCCCGGCGGGCTCCATTCGGCGACGCCGAGCGGGGTCAGCAGCACAGTCCGGTAGACGCGTTCGTCGACGACGAAGCCGCCGTCCGCGAAGCCCCGGACGACGGGACCTTCGACGGCCGGATGGCGGTCCAGCCGGGCCATCTACAGGCTTTCGTTGCGGCTCGTCACCCGTTCGCCGCCGCTATTGGCGTTGGTCTTCGGCAGGAAGCTGTTCGAATCGACCTTGAGCCAGATCAGCCAGGGCGCGGCGATGTAGACTGTCGAATAGGTGCCGACGATGACACTGATCAGGAGCGCGGTCGTGAAGCTCTGGATGACGTTGGGGCCGAGGATCATCAGCGAGCCGAGCGCGAGCAGCATCGCGAAGTTGGTGGCGACGGTTCGCGACAGCGTCTCGTTCATCGACAGGTTGAGGAGCGAGACGATGTCCATCTTGCGATATTTGCGTAAATTCTCCCGCACCCGGTCGTAGATGACGATCGTGTCGTTGAGCGAGTATCCGATCAGGGTCAGCAAGGCGGCGACGACGTTGAGATCGAACTCCATCTGGGTGAGCGCGAAGAAGCCCAGGGTCAGGGTGACGTCGTGGAACAGCGAGAACAGCGCGCCGACGCCGAACTGCCATTCGAACCGGATCCAGATGTAGATGGTGATGCCGATCGCGGAGAGGAGCAAGGCGAGAGCGCCGTCCCGGACCAGCTCCTCGGACACCTTGCCCGAGACGGTGTCGACGGAGTCGATGCGGACGCCGGGATACTCCTTCGTCAGCGCCGCGCGCACCTTCGAGGCGGCGGCGTTCGCGCCCTCCTCGCCGCCCTCGGGCAGAGGCAGGCGGATGGAGATCTCGCGCGGCGAGCCGAATTCCTGGATGCTCGGCTCGCCGAGGCCATAACCGGCGACTTCGGTGCGCAGCCGGTCGAGCGACGGCGCCTCGGCGAAATGGACCCGGATCACCTGGCCGCCGGCGAAATCGACGCCGAAATTGAGGCCCTTGACCGCGATCAATGCGATCGATGCCGCCACCATCAGCATCGAAAAGGCCATGGCGACGTTGCGCCAGCGCAGGAAATCGATGTTCGTGTTGTCGGGAACGAGCTTGAGCAGGCGCATGGCGGTTCCTCAGATCCTCAGCTCAGTCGGCCGCTTGCGCAGCCACAGCGACACGAACATGCGAGTGACGGTGACGGCGGTGAACACCGAGGTGGCGATGCCGATCATCATCACCACGGCGAAGCCCTTCACCGGGCCGGAGCCGAAATAGTAAAGCAGGACGCCGGCGATGACATTGGTGATGTTGGCGTCGAAGATGGCGGTCCGCGCCTCGTTATAGCCGTGCTCGACCGCGTCCATCACCCGCCGCCCGCGCTTCTGTTCCTCGCGGATGCGCTCGTTGATGATGACGTTGGCGTCCACGGCCGCGCCGACGGTCAGGACGAAGCCGGCCAGGCCCGGCAGCGTCAGCGTCGCGAACGGGGCCATGATGCCGAGGATGACGATGACGTTGAGGATCAGGGCGATATTCGCGTAGACGCCGAAGCGGCCGTAGGTCAGCACCATGAAGAGAAGGATGGCGACGGTTCCGATAGTGCCGGCGATGAGCGCCTTGCGGATCGAATCCTTGCCCAGATCTGGCCCGACCGTCCGCTCCTCGATCACCTTGAGCTCGACCGGGAGCTTGCCCGACCGCAGCTGAACGGCGAGGTCGGTGGCCGTCTGGACCGTGAAGCTGCCGGAAATCTGGGCGCTGCCGCCGAGGATCGGCTCGTTGATGTTGGGGGCGGAGAGGACGACGTCGTCGAGGACGATGGCGAACGGCTTGTTCACATTCTCCCGAGTGACCCGAGCGAAGGCGTGGGAGCCGCGGCTGTCGAAGCGGATGCTCACCACCGGCTCGTTGGTGGTCTGGTCGAACTGCTGCTGCGCGTCGACCAGCTGGTCGCCATTGACCATCGCACGGCGCTGCACGGCGATCCGCCCGCCGTCCTGCATCGGCAGGATCTGCGTTCCCGGCGCCGCACGACCGGTTTGCACACCCGACTGGTCGGGCGCGACCATCTTGAATTCGAGCCGTGCGGTCTTGCCGAGCAGCGCCTTCAAGCCCTCCGGGTCCTGCAGCCCCGGCACCTGGACGAGGATGCGGTCCTTTCCCTGCCGAATGACGGTGACCTCCTTGGTCCCTTCGGGATCGACGCGATTGTAAACCACCTCGCGGGCGGTGCTCATAGCATTGTCCAGCGCCTCAGCGATGCCGGACGCCGTCGGCGTCAGCACCACGCGCGTGGAATCGACGACGGTGACGTCGAACGTCCGCTGGCCGCCGAGCCCGACCGGCTGGGTCTGGTTGCGTGCTATCTCGACGGCGGCGTCCACCCGGGCGGGGTCGCGAACCAGGAAGGACAGGCGTCCGCCGGCGGTCGACATGTCGCCGACCTCGATGCGCGGGCTGGCGCGGCGCAGCTCGAGACGCATCAGGTCTTCCATCTGGTCGAGGCGCTGCTTGGCGACGTCGCTCGTGTCCCCCTCGAGCAACAAATGGCTGCCGCCGGCGAGATCGAGGCCGAGATTGATGCGGGCGCTCGGCACGAAGGCCGGCCATTTCGCGACCTGCGCCTCGGGAATGAAGCTCGGGATCGCCAGCGCTATGCCAATCAGGCAAAGGAGGCTGACAGCCCACACCTTCCAGCGGGGAAAATCCAACATGGCGGTCAGTCGTTCGCCGGCTTGGCGCCGTGCGGACGGACTTCGCTGAGCATCGACTTGACCACCCGGACCCGGGTTCCGGCGGCGATCTCCAGCTCGATCTCGGCATCGTCGACCTTGGTAACCTTGCCGATCAGGCCGCCGCTGGTGACGGCAATGTCGTTACGCTTCACCGCGCCGATCATGTCGCGATGCTCCTTCACCCGGCGGCTCTGAGGGCGGATGAGCAGGAAATAGAAGATGACGAAGATGAAGAGGAGTGGCGCGAATTGCACGAGCATGCCGGCAACTCCCGAGGAAGCGGCGCCGGCGGAGGCGTGAGCGGGTGATGAGAACATGGAGCGATACCTGGTGAGGGACCGGCGCCGACGCAAGCGTCCGGAGAAAGCGGGCGGCGACTAACATGCGGCGCGCGGCTTGCGCAAGCGCGCCGCCGTCGTAGGATCGCGCCGTGGCTGTGGGAGGAAGCAAATGATCATCGTCAACGGCACCGTCCGCTTCGGCGCGGGTGAGATCGACCGGCTGCGGGACGCGATGGCGCGCAACGTGGCGGCGACCCGGGCGGAGGACGGCTGCGAGCATTATGCTTATGGCGTGGACGTGTCCGACCCCAACCTCCTCCACGTGGCGGAGCGCTGGCGCGACGACGCCGCCATCGAGCGCCACATGGCCACGCCGCACATGGCGGAGTTCATGACTGAGGTTGGCGCGTCGCAGGTCGAGGCGATCTCGATCAAGGCCTATGAGGCCACCTTCCTGAGGAACGTGCTCGGCGAGTGAACAGCTTGCACGGACGAGCGTCGCGGACCTAAATGGTCGCCGGGATGAGTGGGCGGACGCGCCCGGGAGGTTGTCATGAGGAAGGCATTCGCGCTTGCCGCCGCCGCGGCCCTGGTCTCGCTGTCCGCAAGCGCCAGCGCCGCACCGGACGGCAAGAATCGCAAGGTCACGGTCCAGAACATCAGCAGCCAGACGGTTCGCGAGCTCTACGCGTCGCCGATCACGGCGACGACCTGGGAGGAGGATCTGCTCGGCCAGCGCACGCTGACCGCCGGCCAGAGCATCAGCGCCAACATCGATAACGGCACCACCGAATGCTACTACGACCTCAAGGCGGTGCTCGCCAACGGCAAGGCGGTCGAGCAGCGCAGGGTCAACGTCTGCGCCGCGAGCAAATGGGTGATCGGCGATTCGGGCAATTCGATCCAATAGCCGGCCGGCGTCGCGGCCTCAGCCGCGGGGCGGCAGGATGATCAGGGTCGAGGTGCCGTGGGCGAGGATCTTGCCCTCGGCCGACAGCAGCCGCGCCTCCGCCGTCGCGATCTGGCGGCCGCGGGTCACCACCCGCCCCTCGCAGCGGATGGCGCCGTCGTCGGGGCCGATCGGCCGCGTGAAATTCACCTTGGTCTCGACCGTCGCGTAGCCGATTCCGGGCGCAAGCTCGGTATGGACCGCGCACCCGGCGGCGCTGTCGATCAGGGTCAGCGCGACGCCGCCATGGACGCCGCCGAGCGGGTTGAGCAGATGCGGCCCCGGTCTGGCCTCGAACACCGCCCGCCCGGGCGCGACCTCGACCAGGCGAAAGCCCATCGTCGCGCCGATCGGCGCCGAGGGAAGCCGGCCCGCGATCATCGCCTGCAGCATCTCGAGGCCGGAAAGCCCGGCAATCTCCTCGCGCGAGGCGACGCCGATTCGCTGCTGGGAATTCATTCCGGCCTCCGCTTATCAGTTGTTGTTTGCAACTAGCCTCGCCCGCGGCGCTGTCAAGCCCGCTTGCCATCGCACCCACCAGGGCCTAAGTCGCGCCCCTCGGTCGGGGCGTAGCGCAGCCTGGTAGCGCATCACACTGGGGGTGTGGGGGTCGCTGGTTCGAATCCAGTCGCCCCGACCATTTCGCCGAGCCGCTCAGCGCCCGGGCGGTCGCAGCCGCCAGGCCGTGGCGTTCATGCGGACGCCGTTCTCGGCATACCCGCCGGCGACCAGCAAGAGCCCGTCCTGCAGGGGCGAGAAGGAAAAGGATTCCCGCCTTCATGTGACCGGCCGAGCCTCGGCATCCAGCACCCTGGTGTAGAGCTTGCCGATGCCGATCAGGGCGATGCCGAGGCCGAGGAAGGAGAGGATGCGCAGCACCCCTTCCAGCGCACCCGCATCGATCAGGAACACCTTGACCGTAGTCGCGGTGAGCAAGACCAGGCCGGCGAGGCGCAGCGCCTTGTCCGGCAGGCGGATGCCGGCGAGCAGCAGGGCGATCGACAGCAGCAGGCCGGCAAGCGAATAGCCGTAGGATTCGGCGGACGGCACGCCCGGCCCGTTCAGCAGCGGGCCCTGGAAGAGCTGCCGCACCGCCAGCATCACGCCGAGCACGAGCGAGGCCAGCGACAGGATCAGCCAGGCGCCGGAGCGAAGGTCGCCGTCGGCGCCGCGGCGCGCCCGGTAGAGCCAGTAGGCGCTGAGCAGATAGGCCGGCGCGATGAGGTTGAGCAGCGGCCAAGCGCCGACATTCTGCTCGACCCAGACCGGATTGTGGATCAGCATGTCGAACCAGAGCAGCCGCGCAGCGGCGAGCGCGGTCAGCAGGGTGCCGGCCAGCCAGCGCATGCGCTCATCGAGTCCGGGGATCGGGACGCGCCCGCTGCAGATCAGCCAGCCGGCGGCGAACAGCGCCTGGTTGAGGAGCGTCCGCTCGGCGAGGCCGCGGGCGACGAAATCCTCGTCGGAGGACAAGCCGAACACTTGCTTGAACAACAGATAGGCGGTCGCCCCCGCAAACAGGGCGGCGAGCGCGAGCGGAAAGGCGCGGAGCGCCGGGAACGGCGCCGGCAGGAAGCGCCAGATCAGGGTGAGCAGCAGCGCCGGCAGCAGCAGAGCCTGCAAAGCGAGGCCGATGCCGGGGAGGTGCGAGGCGAGCGCCGGCACTCCGAGCAGCGAGAGCAGCAGCGTCTCCCACAATTCCGGCACCCACACCGCCGCCCACAAAGCGGCGCTGCCGGCGGCGAGCAGGGTGACGGCCGCCAGCCCCTCGTCGCCAATCCGGCGGGCGGCGATCGCGGCGCCGAGCGCGATCGCCAGCCATGCCGCCGGAACCAGGTCGGCCGGGACGAGCTGCCAGGCGGCCAGGCCGAGCAGCAGCATCGTCGTCCCGGCGGCCACTCCCAGCGACGGATCCGGCTGATCCTCCCTCGCGACCGCGCGCCGGGTCCAGGCGAGAAAGGCCGGTCCCCCCGCCAGCAGCAGGAAGAGCAGGCCCCATTGCGGCCGGTCGAGCCATTCCGGCCGCAAGGCGCGCAGGATCAGGGCGGGGCCCAGCGAGGCGCCGCAGGCCGTGACGAACGGCAGAAGCGGCCTTGGGCGCCGCAATGTCGCCGGAAGCGAGCCGAGCGCGAACAGCGCCGTCACCGCCGCCGCGACCTCGGGAATGTGGCGGGGCTGGTCGAAGGCCTTGACCGCGATCAGCAGCAAGGCGAGCAGCAAGGCGAGCGCGGGCAACGGACGATATTCGGGCTTGCGGGATTCGAGCAGGAGGCAGGCGGCCGCGAGCGCGCCGAACAGGGCCCAGGCGGGCAGGCCGATGTCGACTCGGCCGACCAGCACCGCGAGCTGGACGAGGCCGATCGCGGCCGGGCGCAGGAAGTCGAGCTGCCAGCCGGGGCCCGCGCGCAGCACCGACGCGGCGACGCTGACCAGCAGGATGAAGACGCCCGCGGCGATCGCGTCGGGCCGGTCCCAGGACAGCAGATAGCCGCTCCACACGAAGCTCAGCAAGGCGGCCGCCGCCGCCAGCCACGTCCAACCGCGGCGGCCGGCGAGGGTGAACAAGGCGATGTCGAGCAAGGCGAGATAGGTGAGCAAAGGGATTGCCGTCTCGCTGCGCTCGCCGACCAGCACCGGCGTCAGGAAGCCGCCGACCAGACCCATGACCGCCGAGGGCGCGCCGTGACGGAGCGAGAGCACCAGCGCGACCGCGGTCACCATCGCCATCAGGCCGAAAGCGGTGCCGTTGCCGATCAGCTGGTGGAGGACGAGCGAGCCGTAGGCGGTGGCGTAGAGGACGAAGATGCCGGCGCCGACCAGGGCCTGGGCGACCCGCCGGTCGACCGCCCAATCCGGCCGGCTGCGGGCGAATTCGCCGAGGCCGAGCAGAATCAGCCCGAACAAGGCCGCCATCCCCATTTGCACCGGCGGGGTTATCAGGCCGATCTGGATCGAGTAGCGGACCAGCAGCACGCCGGCGACGGCAAGGGCGATGCCGCCCACCCAGATCATCAGCCGGCCGCCGACCCAGCGCTCGAAGAAGCCGCCGAGCGTTTCGTGGGGCGATGCCGGGAGCGAAGGCTCCGGCTCCGGCCCGGGTTCCGCCTCCGGCCCCGGTTCGGACGCCAGCCCGACGGGATCGGGCCGGCGCTGCTCGGCCGGATCGACGAAGACCGCCGCCGAGGGCGCCCGCGGCCGCCCGAGCAGCGGATCCGGATGCTCCTCGAACGCGTCCGAGTCCCGCGCCTGGCCGAGCTGCTGCTCGAGATGCTTCACCCGCGCCGAGAGCGCCAGCGTGAAGGCCCACAGGCCGACGAGACCGAGGAGGAGAATGAGCTCCATCGCGCCCGAAGCTAGCGGGCGCCTCGCTGCCTGTCAGCGCTCAATCGTCAGATCGCGGCAGCGGCGACTGCCCCAGCCCGAAGGCCGGCCGACACCGCTTTGGGCCGGCCTCCGGCACGGCGCGCAGAAACCATTTTCCTACACCCTGTTGTTCCTTGTATGTTCCTTGCGACTCGCGAATCACTTGTGAAGCGCCGAGCCGAAACAACCCATGCGAAAGAGGAGAACGACCATGTCGATAGGATCATTGCTCAGAAGCCTGGCCCGGGCGCTGCCCGCGGTGGTGGCGGCCGCCCCCGGCGTCCTCGACGCCGCCATCCAGATCCAGCAGGCGCTGAGGAGGCCCAAGAAGCAGGAGCCCGAGCCGGTGGCGCCCTGACGCCGCCGACCCCCTCCACCCGGGCGCGGGCGCGGCATCGATTGCAACGCCCGCGCCCGCCACCCATATCCCGCCCTCGACAAGCGGGAGCCCTTGATGGAAAGCTGGCACGGCACCACGATCCTGGCGGTGCGCAAGAACGGACGCGCGGTGATCGCCGGCGACGGCCAGGTCACGCTCGGTCAGACGGTGATCAAGCCCAATGCCCGCAAGGTGCGGCGTCTTGGCGACGGCAGCGTGATCGGCGGCTTCGCCGGCGCCACCGCCGACGCCTTCACTTTGTTCGAGCGGCTGGAGCGCAAGCTCGAACAGCATCACGGCGCCCTGATGCGGGCCGCGGTCGAACTCGCCAAGGACTGGCGGACCGACAAGTATCTGAGGAACCTCGAGGCGATGATGATCGTCGCCGACAAGGAGGTGACGCTCGTCCTGACCGGCAATGGCGACGTGCTCGAGCCCGGCTCCGGCGTCGCCGCGATCGGCTCGGGCGGCAATTTCGCGCTCGCCGCCGCGACCGCCCTGTTCGACTATGAGGCGGATGCCGAGGCGATCGCCCGCAAGGCGATGGCGATCGCCGCCGAGATCTGCGTCTACACCAACGGCAACCTCACCGTGGAGAGCCTGGAGGCGGCGAGTTGACGCCCGGTGACGACGGAACGAAAGGCGACGCCGCACTGAAAACAAACGATTCTTCGGGCCGACATGCGGGTCTTTCGTGTCCTTTGGATCCCGGCTCGGGCCAGCCGGGACCCGTCGTCTCATGGTCGGTAGAACGGCTCGACTGGGCCGACGACCGGCTCGGCGAAATAGAGCTGCCGAAGCGGATGATGCAGCTGCGCGCCGGATTCGGCTCCGGCCTCGCCACCCGCGCCGGCGATCTCCCCGGAACCGTGTGGGCGGTGAGCGACCGCGGCCCGAACCTCAAGGTCAAGGCGGCGGTGAAGCTTTACGGGCTCGACCGGCTGGGGCCGCTGCGCAGCGAGGCCGGGGCGAAGATCATGCCCCGGCCAGACCTGGGCCCGGCGGTCGCCGAGCTGCGGGTCGGGGAGGGCGAGGTCGAGCTCGTGCGGAGCTTCCCGATCGCCGACACGTGCGGCCGCGCGGTTTCCGGACTGCCCGCGCCGGGCGGCGCCCACGCGCGTTGCGAACCCGCTTTCGACCTCGACGGCAGGCTGCTGGAGCCCGATCCGTCCGGCCTCGATACGGAAGGCCTTGCCGCGCTGGCGGACGGCGGCTTCTGGGTCGGGGACGAATACGGCCCGTCGCTGGTCCGGCTCGATGCGGACGGAAATGTAGTGAAGCGGCTCGTGCCGGCCGGGACCGCGGTCGATGGCGCCGCTTATCCGGTGGAGGCGCGGCTTCCGGCGATCGCCGCCCGCCGCCAGCTCAACCGGGGCTTCGAGGCGATCGCCCTCACTGGGGACGGAAACTGGCTGTTCCTCGCCTTCCAGAGCCCCCTCGCCCATCCCGACGAGCAGGCCCATGAGCAAGGCCGTCACGTCCGGCTGTGGCGCCTCCACGCCGGCACGGGCGAGATTGCGGCGCAATATCTTTATCCGTTCGATCCGCCCGAAACCTTCCGGCGCGACCAGGCTCGCCAGCCGCTTCGATGGAGCGACCTCAAGGTCAGCGAGCTGTGCTGGGCGGGAGCGGCGGGGCTGCTGGTGCTCGAACGCGGCTCGCAGACGACCAAGATCTACGCCGTGGCTCCGTCGGAGCGGTTCGAGCTCGACCCGTCGCACCTCGATCCCGCCACCCGCCCCACCGTCGAGCAGCTCAGCGCCCGTGCCGGCGGCCCGGATTTGCCGGTGCTCGCCAAGCGCCTTCTGTTCAGCAGCGACGACGCGCCCGAGATCGCCGCCGACCTGGAGGGAATGGCGATCCTGTCCCCGTCGGAGTTGCTGCTCGTCAACGACAATGATTTCGGGGTGGAAGGAGCCGAAACGGGCTTCTGGCGCGTTCGCTTCGATCCGCCGCCTTTCACCTGAACCCGATGCCGATACCGCGATTCGTCCTGCCCTGGCTCCTCGTCGCAACCGTCCTCGTCGCTGGCTGCGGCGGCAATTCGGACGGCTATGAACCCGAGATAAGGAACCGCGAGAAGCAGATCGGCGCCGAGCAGCATCCCCAGCTGCTCGCCGAGTTCGGCGGCGCCTACGAAGCGCCGGAGTCCGCCTATGCGCGGGCAATCGGCGAAAAGGTCGCCACCGCGGCCGGGCTGGAAGGGGAATGCACCTTCACCCTGGTCAACAGCGACGTCGTCAACGCCTTCGCGGTCCCCGGCTGCTACATCTACGTCACCCGCGGGCTGATGGGCATCGTCAACAGCGAGGCCGAGCTCGCCTCGGTGCTGGCGCACGAGGTCGGCCATATCGTCGCCGCCCACAACCGGCGGCAGCAAAGACGGTCGCTGTGGCGCAGCCTCGGGGTGATGGCGGTAGGGATGATCACCGGGTCGGAGGATCTCACCCGCATCGCCGGGCGCGCCGCCGAATATTTCACCCTCCGTTATTCGCGGAAGCAGGAATATGAGGCCGACGATCTCGGCGTCCGCTACCTCGCCGGGGCGGGCTACGACCCCTATGCCGCCGGCGACATGCTGGACGCGCTCGGGCGTCACGAGGAATATATGACCCGCACGCGCGGCCGCGACGAGGCGCGGGCGATACCCGAATGGGCCCGCACCCATCCGCTCGCCGGCAACCGGGTCGAGCGGGCGGCGCAGACGGCGGCCGCAACCGGCATCGCCGACGGCGCTCGGCCCGAGCTCGAGGTGCCCTATCTGCGCGAAGTGGACGGGCTGCTCTACGGCGACGATCCGCGACAGGGTTTCGTAGCGGGACGCCGCTTCGCCCATCCGGTGATGCGGATCGCCTTCGAGGCGCCCGCCGGCTTCGCCCTCACCAACAGCCCGCAGGCGATCCTGATCGACGGCCCGGACGGGCTGCGCGGCGAGTTCGGGGGCGGTGCGATGCCGCCGGGTGGGCTCGAAGCCTATGCGGAGGGCGCGCTCGCGGCGCTGCTGCGCAACGCGGCCGCCCAAGCCGGCCCGCCTGAGCCGGCGCGGATCAACGGCGTCCCGGCTCTGCTCGTGCCGGTCCTGGTGCAGACCGAGCAGGGCGTGATCGAGCTGTCGCTCGCCGCCTATGACGCGGGCGAAGGCAGCGCCTATCATTTCGTCATCGTCTCGCCGCCGGCCGAGGCATCGCGCGAGGCGATCGCGGCCCTGTTCCGCTCGTTCCGGCTGCTCTCGGCCGACGAAGCGCGCCGCCTGAGGCCGCGCCGGATCCGGACGGTGCGCGTCGGTCCGGGACAGAGCGCGGCGAGCCTCGCCCGGCACATGGCGAGCGAGCACCCGCTCGACCATTTCCTGATGCTCAACGGCCGCGCCGCCGGCGACGCGCTGCGGCCGGGCGAGCTGGTCAAGATCGTCGCTTTCGCGCCCCGCTGACGGACGCTGGACCCGGCGGCGGGTCTGAAGCTAGGTTGCGGCGGTGCAGATGCTCGCCCGCCGTCATGTCCTCCGCTCCGGCGCGCTCGCCGCCGGCGGCCTCCTCCTTCCAGGCTGCGCGACGACCGGCGGACGCGGGACGCTGCCGGCGCGCGGCTGCCTGCCGCCGGTGGACGTTTCCGCGAGCCGCGTTATCCGGACCATGGCCGGGCTGCGGCCCTACCGCGCCTCCGGGTTCGTCGTCCGGGCCGAGGCCCTGGGCGACGGCAAGCTGGTCCACAATTACGGCCATGGCGGCGCCGGCATTACGCTTTCCTGGGGCAGCTCGAAGCTCGCCACCGAGCTGGGCCTGCCGGGGCATCGCGGCCCGGTCGCGGTGGTCGGCGCGGGGGTGATGGGGCTGACTACGGCGCGGCTGGTGCAGGAAGCCGGCTTCCCGGTCACCCTCTATGCCCAGGCGCTGCCGCCGGACACGACCTCGAACGTCGCCGGCGGGCAATGGCATCCGTTCGGCCATTACCGCGAAGACCGGGTCACGCCGCAATGGCGGCGCCAGTTCCAGGCGGCGGCAGACTATTCGTGGCGCCGCTTCCAGATCATGGTCGGCGACGATTACGGCATACGCTGGCTGCCCACCTACGCGCAGACCGGCGGCGAGCCCGAGCCGCCGCTGCTGGCGACCTTCCCGCCGGTCAACCGCGCGCTGGTCCGTGCTGAGCACCCCTTCCCGGCGGACGGGCTCATCCGCTTCGACACGCTCTACGTCGAGACCGGGCGGTTTCTGCGCGAGATGCTGCGCGACATCCAGATCGCCGGCGGCCGAATCGAAATCAGGCGGTTCGCCAGTCCCGCGGAGATCGCGGCATTGCCGGAGCGGCTCGTCTTCAACTGCACCGGCCTCGGCGCGCGGGCGCTGTTTGGGGACGAGGGGCTTCGCCCGGCGCGGGGCCAGCTCGCCATCCTGCTGCCGCAGCCGGAAGTCCGCTATGCGTTCGTCGGCGAGGCCGGCTACATGTTCCCGCGCGCCGACGGCATCGTGCTGGGCGGCACGTTCGAGCTCGACCAGTGGACCGCGGAACCCGAACCGGCGGCCATCGAGCGCATCCTGGCCTCGCACAAGGCCCTGTTCGGCGGTTTCCGCTGCACCTCCGCCGCCTAGGCGACCCGTCCGGCCAGCGCCGCTTCCAGCACCGCCCGCGCCGCGGCCGCGTCGAAACGCAGCGGATTGCCTCCGGCGGAAGGGTCGGCCTCGGCCATCGCCGCGATCCGTCCGATGTCGGCCTCCGCGACGCCAAGCTCTGAGAGGCGGTGCGGAATGCCGAGGCTCTGCCGCAGCGCCAGCACCCAGGCGAGCAAGCCGGCGAACGAAGCCTCGGCCAGCCCGATATAGCCGGCGAGCCGCGCCAGCCGCTGCTCGACGGCGCCGCGATTATAGGCCAGGACGTAGGGCATCAGCACGGCGTTGGTGAGGCCGTGATGGGTACCGTGCAGCGCGCCGATCGGGTGCGACAGGGCGTGCATCCCGCCGAGGCCCTTCTGGAAGGCGGTCGCGCCCATCGACGCCGCGACCAGCATGTGGCCGCGCGCCTCGACGTCGGCGCCGTCTTCGAACGCGCGCGGCAGCCAGGTCCGGATCAACCTGGCGCCCTCGGCGGCGATGCCGTCCGCCATCGGGTGGAAGCCGGGCGCGCAATAAGCTTCGAGGCAGTGGGAGAGGGCGTCCATGCCGGTGGCGGCGGTGACGTGGGGGGGCAGGCCGAGGGTGAGCTCGGGATCGAGGATGACGATGGCGGGCAGCATTTTCGGGTGGAAGATGATCTTCTTTACCCCTTCCGACTCGTCGAGGATGACGCCGGCGCGGCCGACCTCGGAGCCGGTGCCGGCGGTAGTGGGAACCGCGACGACGGGAGCGATGCCGGCGGGATCGGCGCGGGACCACCAATCCTCCTTGTCCTCGAAATCCCACAGCGGCCGCGTCTGCCCCGACATGAAGGCGATGACCTTGCCGACGTCGAGCGCGCTGCCGCCGCCGAACGCGATGACGCCGTCATGGCCGCCGTCGCGCCAGGCGGCGAGCCCCGCTTCGACATCGCCGCCGACCGGGTTGGAATGGATGGCGCAGAAGAGACCGGCTCCGGTCGCGGCCAGCGCTTTCCGCACCATCGGCATTTCCGCCAGCACCGGATCGGTGACCAGCAGCGGCCGCCCGATGCCGACGGCGCGGCAGGCTTCGCCCAGCTCCGCGACGCGGCCCGCGCCGAAGCGGATCGCGGTCGGATAGTTCCAATTAGCGTCGGGCAAGGCCATCAGGCGTTCCGCAGATGCAGGGACTGGGGCCGGGTGACGCTTTCGAAGCCGTAGCGCCCGAGCGAGGCGCCGCAGCCGCTCATCTTGACGCCCGTCCAGGCGAGCGCCGGATCGAGATAGTCGCAGCGATTGGCGAAGACCGTCCCCGCCTCGACCCGCGGCGCCAGCCGTTCGGCGGCGGCGAGGTCGCGAGTCCAGATCGAGGCGGTGAGGCCGTAGGCGCTGTCGTTCATCAGCTGCACCGCCTCCTCGTCGCCCGCCACCCTCAGGATGGGGACGAGCGGCCCGAACGTTTCCTCGCGCATCACCCCCATCGCGTGATCGACGCCGGTCAGCACCTGCGGGCCGAGATAGGCGGTGTCGCCTGTGTCGGCGGGAAAGAGCTGCGGCGGCACGTGGGTGACCGCCCCGGCCTTCACCGCCGCCTCGACCTGCCGCCGGACCTGCGCCGCCCCCTGGGCGCTCGCCATCGGCCCGAGGCTGGTTTCCGGATCGAGCGGATCGCCCAGCCGGTATTGGCGAGTGGCATCGACGAAACGGTCGACGAAGGGCTCCCACAGCGCCTCATGGACGTAGATGCGCTCTACCGCGCAGCAGGATTGGCCGCTATTGTAGAAGCTGCCGTCGACCAGAGCCTCGACCGCGCCGGCCAGGTCCGAATCCTCGCGGACATAAGCGGGGTCCTTGCCGCCGAGCTCGAGCGTCAGCGTGGTCAGCGACCCGGCGGCCTCGCGCTCGACCGAGCGGCCGCCGCTGACCGAGCCGGTGAAGGTGGCGTGGCCGACACGCCCGTCGGCGAGCATCTTCGCGGTCTGCTCGTGGCTGAGGAACAGGTTGGCGAACAGGCCGTCGGGCAGGCCCGCCATGCGCAGCGCCTCGGCGAAACGCTCCCCGGTCAGCGGCGTTTGCGCGCTGGGCTTGAGGATCACCGCATTGCCGGCGAGCAGCGCCGGGACGATCGTGTTGGCGGCGGTCAGGAACGGATAGTTCCAGGGGGCGAGCACCAGCACGAGGCCGACCGGCACCCGCGCAACATAACGGCCGCTTCCGGCAAGGTCCGGAGCGAGCGCTGGTTCGGCGAGATCGACCAGCGCGCGCACGCGGTCGGCCAGCGAGCGCAGCTCGCCGCCGTAGCGGACCGGCCGGCCCATCTGCCAGGCAAGCTCGGGGACGATTTGGGGATTGAGCGTTTCCATCGAGTCGAGAAAGCGCAGCAGCACCGCGCAACGGTCGTCGAGCGGGGTCGCGGCCCACTCGCGCTGCGCCTCCCGCGCTTTCTCCAGCGCCTGCTCGATGTCGGCACCGGTCGCCAGAGTCCGCCGCGCATATTCGCGCCCGTCGACCGGCGAGATGCAGACCAGCTCGCCCATCGTCAGATGATCTCGAAATAGCGGGCGAGCTGCCAGTCGGTCACCGCCTTGCGCGCCTCGCGCTCCTCCCATTCGCGCGTGGCGGCATAATGGTCGACGAACTCGGCGCCGAACAACTCTCGCGCTGCGGCAGAGCCGCGCAGCCGCTGCGCCGCCTCCCACAAGGTGGCCGGAAGAGCCCGCTCGGGCGACGGCGCCAGCGCATAGGCGTTGCCGGTCACCGGCGCGTCCGGCTCAATTCGGTTCGCCACGCCCCACAGGCCCGAGCCGATCGCGGCGGCGAGAGCGATGTACGGATTGATGTCGGCGGCGGCGATCCGGTATTCGACCCGCTGGCACTTGTCGGAGCCGCCGATGACGCGCAGCGCGCAGGTGCGGTTCTCGTAGCCCCAAAGGGCGGCCGTCGGCGCCCAGAAGCCGGGGATCAGGCGGGTATAGGCATTGACCGTCGGCGCCACCATTGCCAGCAGCTCCGGCATCAGCGCCTGCTGGCCGCCGACGAACCAGCGCATCTCCTGCGACATCGAGAAGTCGGCGCCCTCCTCGTAGAAGCGGGAGCGGCCGTCGTCGGCGTCGACCAGCGAAATGTGGAGATGGCCGGACTGGCCGGGCCAGTCGTTCGACCATTTCGCCATGAACGTCGCCATCCAGCCGCGGCGCTGGCACAGGATCTTGACGATCGTCTTGAAGATCGCGGCCTTGTCAGCCGCCTCGAGCGCGTCGTCATAGCGGATCGCGGCCTCGATGACGCCGGGGCCGGTCTCGGTGTGCAGCCCCTCCAACTCGAGCCTCATCGCCTCACAGGTCGCCCATAATTCACGATAGAAATCCGAGAACACGCCCGAGCGCAGCATCGAATATCCGAAATGTCCCGGCGTGATCGGCCTCAGCCCGCGATAGCCCTTGTCGCGCGCCGATTGCGGCGTCTCCTCGAAAACGAAGAATTCGAACTCGGCCGCGGCCTTGACGCGGCAGCCCATCGCACCGGCGCGATCGAGCACCCGCCGCAACAGCCCGCGCGGGCAGATCGCCTCGGCCGCGCCGGCAAACTCGCCGAGGATGAGCGGCATCCCCGCCTCGAAAGGCATGGCGCGCTCGGTCTCGGAAAGCAGCCGGACCTCGGCGTCGGGATACGCAGTGTGCCAGCCGGTGAAGGCGGCATTATCGTAGAGCTGGTCGCTCGAATCCCAGCCGAGCACGACGTCGCAGAAGCCGAAGCCCTTTTCGAGCGCGGAAGCGAGCTTGTCGGGCGCCATATATTTGCCGCGGAACACGCCGTCGACGTCGAACACGCCGACCTTGGCGCAGGCGGGATCGCGCTGCCGGACTCGCTTCACCAGGTCGTCGGTCGCCATGCCTGCGCCTCTTCTCCTGCTCGGCTTGATTCCCGTCTGGTTCGCGCCATCTAGGCTGGCAAGAGCATTTCACGGGCATCCGGAACTAAATGAACGACAATCTCACCCCCAAGGCGGTGGTC
>DASUVK010000047.1:0-21699 GCA_036378975.1 Allosphingosinicella sp.
GAGCCGGTCGATCATCCGGCGATAAGCGGCCTGTTCGGCCGGTTCGAGGGCGGTCGTTACGAGCTCCGGCGCGAGCACCGCCATTAGGGCGTAAAAGGGCGGGTTTGGCGTTGACAGTCTAACGGCCCTCCGTTAGCAGCCCCCTTTCCCGCGCGGGGTTGGCCGCGGCTATTGGCCTGTGCGGATATCTGGAAGGTAATGGAAAGAGCCATGTTCGCAGTCGTGCGCACGGGCGGCAAGCAATATCGCGTCGCCGCCGGAGACAAGATCGTCGTCGAGAAGCTCGCCGGAGCGGCGGGCGACACCATCGAGCTGGGCGACGTCCTGCTCGCCGGCGAGGGCGCCGAGCTGCGCTCGACCGACGGCCTCACCGTCTCGGCCGAGATCATCGCCCAGGCCAAGGCCGACAAGGTGATCGTCTTCAAGAAGCGCCGCCGCCACAATTACCGCCGCAAGAAGGGCCACCGCCAGCAGCACACGATCCTGAGGATCGTCGCGATCGGCGACCAGAAGGCCGAAAAGCCGAAAAAGGCCGCCAAGGCCGAGCAGCCCGCCGTGGAAACGGCTTCGGCCGCCGAGGCTCCGAAGAAGGCGAAGGCGAAGAAGCCGGCCGCCGAGGCGCCGGCCGCGGCCGAGGCCCACGTCCAGGAGCCGCTGAAGATCGAAGGCGCCGAGAGCGAGCAGGTCGATGCTCCGGCCAAGGCCAAGAAAAAGGCCTCCCCAAAGAAGCCGGCCGCTGATAAGAGCGCGTAAACCTTAGAGAGATTAAGAGCTAAGTCATGGCACATAAGAAAGCAGGCGGTTCCTCACGCAACGGTCGCGACAGCGCCGGCCGTCGCCTGGGCGTCAAGAAATTCGGCGGCGAGGCCGTCAATGCCGGCAACATCATCGTGCGTCAGCGCGGCACCCGCTGGTATCCGGGCACCAACGTCGGCATTGGCAAGGACCATACCCTCTTTGCGCTTACCGACGGCCGGGTCTCGTTCCGCGACGGGAAGCTCGGCCGCAAATTCGTCTGTGTGGACATGTTTGCGACGGACGCAGCGGAATAGGGACGGTCGCCAAAGGGCCGTCCCCCGGAGGGGCGGCTCCAGGTCTCGCAAGAGAACCGAATTCGAGGGAGAGGAGCCGCCGGGTTCCTCTCCTTTTTTTGTCTCTCCCTCGGACTTGGGACAGTCACTCATCCCACGGACGGAGCAGGCAAAGCCACCGTCGAGGCGATGAGGGACTGTCCCCGAAAAGGGGAAGAGCGATGTTCGCGAGGACCGAAAGACTGTTGCTGCGGCCCGGCTGGAGCCAGGACGCCGCCGATCTCCACCGCGCGATCGGCGAGGAGCGGATCGTCCGCAACCTCGCCACCGCGCCCTGGCCTTACGGGCTCGCCGACGCCGAGGCCTGGCTCGCCACCGAGCGCAAGGCTTCCGAGCCGTCGCCGCTCATCTTCCGCCACACGGGCGGCGCGCCCGAGCTGATCGGCGCGATCGGCTTCGGCCGGCGGCCGACCGGCGAGACCGAATTCGGCTATTGGATCGCGCGGCGCCACTGGGGCCGGGGCTACGCCACCGAGGCGGGCCGCGCCCTGCTCGCGACGGCGCGCCACGGCCTGCGCGTGAAGCGGCTCGACGCCGGCCATTTCCTCGACAATCCCGCGTCCGGCCGGGTGTTGGAGAAGCTCGGCTTCACCCCCACCGGCATGATCGTGCCGCGCTACAGCGCCGGCCGCGGCGAGGCGGCGCCCTGCCGCCTGTTCAAGCTCGAGCTCGACGCGGAGGAGCCGGTGGCGATGGCGGCGTAGGAAAAGGAAAGTCCTCCCCGAGTTCGTCTCAGAGGAGGAATTAGGTTGCGAAAGCCTGGTCCAAGCTGCGCTCGCCCTCGGCGATCAGCTTGCGGTCGTCCTGCTTCCAGGGGTGGAAGCCGGGCAGGAAGAAGCGCAGCCAGGCGCCGAGAATCTTGCGGAACATGCCGGGGCTGACCAGCGCATACCAGAACAAACCGGCCCAGGCGCGCGGACCCTTGATCCCGTCCTGCGCGAGCAGGATCAAAGCGCCGTGGGTGCGCTCGACGAAGAAGTTCCTCGTCACTTTCAGCATCACCCGCGCCTTGACCAGCCAGCGCTTCCAGCGCGGCCAGTCGCGGGTGGCGTGCAGCCAGGTGTCGTAGGCGACCCCCTTATGCTCGATTTCCTCCATCGAATGCCAGCGCCACAAGGCGGCGGACTGCGGATCGGCATGCTTCAAATGGCGCGGATTGCCGAGCAGCTGGTTGGCGATGACAGCGGTGAAATGCTCCAGCGCCATGGTGGCGGCGAGGTTGATGATCGGCGGCCGGCCCCGGGTTTCCTCGAGGCGGACGTCGACCCGGCGCTCGAGCGGGGCGACGTCGTAGCCGGCCTCGACCGCGCGCTTGTTGAACGCGACATGCTCGCGGCTGTGCATCACTTCCTGGGTGGTGAACGCCCTGATCTCCTCGGCGAGCTTGGGCGGGGCGTCGTCGCGGAAGGCGCGGACGCTCTCGACGAAAAAGGCCTCGCCCTTGGGGAAGGTGATCGAGAGCGCGTCGTAGAGCGCGCTGCCATAGGGATTGCCGCCCAGCCACCAGCGCTCCGTCTTCGCGCCCCGGCCGAAGCGGCGGTCGCGCGGCGTGATCGTCAGATCGGAGGGTGTGACTTGGCGCCCCATAGTATATCTCCTTCGCCATGACACATGCGCTGTACTTACATAGATGTCAATAGGGCGCGAACGCCTGTCCCCCGAGGAGAGCCGCGCCGCCGCGCTCGAGGCGGCCCGCGCCCTGCTGATCGAATCCGGGCCGCAGGCAGTGACTCTGAAGGCGGTCGGGGCGCGGATCGGCAAGACCCACGGCAACCTGCTCCACCATTTCGGCTCGGCCGCCGGGCTCCAGGGTGAGCTCGCCCGGCTGATCGGCGAACGCGTCACCGCCGAGATCGCCCGCGTCGTCGAGCGCCAGCGCCAGGGCGAGGCCGATCCGCGCGAGATCGTCGACCGGACGTTCGACGCCTTCGACCGCGAGGGCGCCGGCGCGCTCGCCGCCTGGATGATCCTCAGCGGCAACCGCGACGCGCTCGACCCAATCCTCGACGCCATCCACCGCCTCGTCGACAATCTCGGCCAGGGCCATGAGGATCGGCCGGTGCACGAAGTCACCCTCTGGCTGGTCCTTGCCGCTTTGGGCGATTCGCTGCTCGGCGAGCCGATGGCCAAGGCCCTCGGCCTGCCCCGCGAGAAAGCCCGCGAGATTGCCACCCGTCACCTGCCGACGCCCGAAAGGAACCCGTGATGATCACCGGTGCCCATGTCATGATCTTCTCCCGCGATCCGGAAGCGGACCGCGAGTTCCTCCGCGACGTGCTGGGGCTTGGTTGCATCGATTCGGGCGGCGGCTGGCTGATCTTCAGGCTGCCGCCGGCCGAGCTCGGCGTCCATGGCAGCGAGAAGAACGACGTCCACGAACTCTATCTGATCTGCGACGATGTCGACGACACCGTCGCCGCGCTGAAGCGCAAAGGCGTCCAGTGCGATGCGATCGGCCAGCGCGAATGGGGCCGGGTGACCGGCATTCCCCTGCCCGGCGGCGGCAAGCTCGGCCTGTACGAAGCGCGGCACAAAAGGCCGTAACCCCTCAGCGCAGCGCCAGCACCACCGCGCCGTCATAGCCCGCGGCCGAGCGGACGAGCTCGGCGAGCGGCACCGCGCCGCCGGCGCGGCGGAAGATGCCGTCCTCGTCGTTGCGCACCCGCCGGCCGTCGCGGCCGCGATAGGCGCTGTCCGCATGGATCCGGGCCGACAGCTCGTCCGGGAAATAGATTTGCGAAACGATCTCCCGTCCGTCCTCCGTCCGCGCCTTGCAGTGGATATGGGTGGCGCGCCCCTCGTACCAGCCGGGATAGAGGGTCTCGAACGCGACCACGCCGTCGACGTCGGCGAGCTGGGTGCCGCGCAGCCAGGCCTCGCCCGCACTGTTTTCGCGGTCGTAGCCGGAATAAACGCCGGCGGCGTCGCAATGCCACAGGTCGACCCGCGCCCCCTCGGCCGGGGCGCAGTCGGCGGCGCCGACCACCTGCAGGCGCAGCCGCAGCCTGACGCCCGGCCGGCCTTCCCTGATGTCCTGCCGGACCAGGCGGGGATCGAAATAGAAGGGCCCTTCGGTCTGCTGCGGCGTCAGCGGGCAGGCGTCGCCGGCGATCAGCCGTCCCCGGCCGGCCGCCGCGGCGGCCTGCGGCTCGCGGGCGCAGGCGAGCAAGGGCGCCAGCGCCGCCATCCCCATCCCGGCGGTCATTTCGCGCCGTGTCACAAGCGGTGTCATCGGCCTGTCCCTTCGATCGATCGGCTCAGAAACGATTGGCCGGCTTAACCAGCCCTGTCCACCACCCCGCGCGGGGATGACGCGGCGGGTCCCATCCCCTACATCGCCGCCATGCACTTCCTCGACCAGGCCAAGATCTTCGTGCGCTCCGGCGCCGGCGGCCCCGGCGCGGTCAGCTTCCGGCGCGAGAAATATATCGAATATGGCGGCCCCGACGGCGGCGACGGCGGCAAGGGCGGCGACATCATCTTCGAGGCGGTCGACGGCCTCAACACTCTGATCGACTTTCGCTACACCCAGCATTTCCGCGCCCCGCGCGGCAAGGGCGGCTCGGGCTCCAACCGCACCGGCGCCGGCGGCGACGACCTCGTCATCCGGGTCCCGGTCGGCACCCAGGTGCTGAGCGAGGACAAGGAGCATGTCCTCGCCGACTTCACCCGCATCGGCCAGCGCCAGATCTTCCTCAAGGGCGGCGACGGCGGCCGCGGCAATGCCAGCTACAAGAGCTCGACCAACCGGGCGCCGCGCCAGCACGGCACCGGCTGGCCCGGCGAGGAGATGTGGGTGTGGCTGCGGCTCAAGCTGCTCGCAGACGTCGGCCTGGTCGGCCTGCCCAATGCCGGCAAGTCGACCTTTCTGAATGCCGTCACCAACGCCCAGGCCAAGGTCGGCGCCTATCCGTTCACCACCCTCCATCCCAAGCTCGGCGTCGTCCGCCACCGCGACCGCGAGTTCGTCGTCGCCGACATACCCGGCCTGATCGAGGGCGCCGCCGAAGGCGCCGGCATCGGCGACCGCTTCCTCGGCCATATCGAGCGCTGCCGAGTCCTTCTCCACCTCGTCGATGCCGAGCAGGCGGATGTCGCGGAAACCTATCGCACCGTGCGTGCCGAGCTCGAAGCCTATGGCGCCGGCCTCGCCGCCAAGCCGGAGATCGTCGCCCTCAACAAGTCGGACACGCTCGACGACGAGCTGATCGCGGCTTTGTCCGCCGAGCTCGAAGCCGAGGCGGGCGCCCGCCCCCTCCCCTTGTCCGGCGTTACCGGCGCGGGGGTCGAGGTGGTGCTCGACGCACTTCTACCCCACGTCGCGGCGGCGAAGGAGGCGGAGACGGAGGAGAAGGAAGCAGGCTCATGGTCCCCGCTCTGAGAAATTGGGGACAGGCACCAATTTCGCGGCTCCACCCGCAACGCCATCCCGGCGGCCAGGCGAAATTGGTGCCTGTCCCCAATTTCGCGCCGTGACCGGCAAGGCCCGCAAGATCCGCACCCTCGCCATCACCGGCGGCACCGGCTTCGTCGGCTCGCATCTGCTGCGGCTGGCGCTCGCCGAAGGCTATGACGTGCGCGCGCTTACCCGCGGCTGGAAGCCGCCCGAGGAGGCGATCGTCTGGGTCGACGGCGCCCTCGACCGGCCCGAGACGCTCGCCAAGCTCGCCGCCGGCGCCGACGCCATCGTCCACCTCGCCGGCGCGATCAACGCGCCCGGCCGCGCCGGCTTCGAGGCGGTCAATGTCGCCGGCACCGCGGCGATGATCGACGCCGCGCGCAAGGCCGGGGTGCGCCGCTTCATCCATGTCTCCTCGCTCGCCGCGCGCGAGCCCCGCCTGTCCGATTACGGCTGGTCGAAGGCGAAGTCGGAGCGGCTGGTCGCCGCTTCCGGCCTCGACTGGACGATCCTGCGCCCGCCGGCAATTTACGGCCCCGGCGACCGCGAGACGCTCGAATTGTTCAGGATGGCCAGCCGCGGCCTGGTCGCGCTGCCGCCCAGGGGCCGCTTCTCGGTGATCCACGTCGAGGATCTGTGCCGCCTGATCCTCGCCTCGCTCGACGATGCCGACAGCTGGACCGAGACCTACGAGCCCGACGACGGCCGCGAGGGCGGCTGGCAGCATCGCCATTTCGCGCGCACGCTGGGGCGCATTTACGGCCGCCGCGCCGTCACCCTTGCGCTGCCGAGGCCAATGCTCCGCCTCGCCTCGGGCCTCGACCGCCTCCTGCGCCGAGGCAACGCCAAGCTCACCCGCGACCGGGTCCGCTATTTCTGTCACCCCGACTGGGTCGCCGCGGCCGAGAACCGCCCCCCCGACCGCCTCTGGCAGCCGCGCATCAAGACCGCCACCGGCCTCAAGCAGACCGCCGACTGGTACCGCCAGCAAGGCTGGCTCAAATAATCGGTGCCAGGCACCAATTCCCAAGCCATTGAAAAGAAACGGCGGACCATCAGGCCCGCCGCTCCTTGTCCCCGGCATGAGCCGGCATGGGTTGGGGCTTCAGCCCGCGACGGTGACGTCGACCTTATCGACCCATTCCGGGAAGAAGACCGGCTCGCGGTTCGACCAGCCCGGGGCGGTCGCCGCGGCCTCGCTGATCGACTGGAGCAGGGCCCGGCGCTTCTCCGGATGAAGGTGCGGCAAGGCGGCGGCGGCGCAGAAGGCGCCGGGCAGCCACGGCCGCACCGCGGCGCCGATCAGCCGCTCGTAGAGGAAACGGTAGGCGGCGAAATCGGGTAGCCGGTCCTGGCCGAGATCGAAGGCGGTCATGGTGACGAGCGGCCCCATCACCGGCTCCATCTCGTCGAGGCCGCTATCGTCCGGCACGTTGGCGCGGACATGGTCGAGCCGGCGGTACATGCGCTCCTGGGCGCGGATCGAGGCGGCCTCGCCGACGTCGCGCGACCAGCGCCGAAGCGCATCGCGGCGGCCGAGCCCGACGTCGAGCGAGCGGCGGATGTAGCGCTGGGTCGCCGCAGCGAAACCCGCAAACTCCTTCATCTCCACCAGAGTCAACGCCCCGTCGGCCGGCTTGGTATTCGTGGCCATGATCCCACTCCCACTCTTTCACCCGGCGGAGATCATGCAGTCCAAACGGTTACCAGCCGCTTAACCAAGACCCCGCTCCCCGTTCAGAAATGAATCAGGTTTCGGGTGGAGCGGCAATGGGAAAAGTTCACGCCGCGCGATGGATGGTCCCAGTGTAGCTTCCGCGCCACAGGCGCTGGAGGGGAAATGCTGAGATTTCAATGATTTGACGCCGCCGAAACGACTTGCCCACGAAAATATTCGCGATCAGCCTTAGCAATTGCGGTCGGGCTCGGACTGGTAGCGGAAATCCGAGACCTGCCAGGCCGTGCCGGTCGAAGTGGCGACGAGCACCACCGCGACATAGGTGACGGCGCCGTGGCTGGTCCTCGGCAGCTCCGCCAGGCAGACGATGTAGCTGGGGCGGCCACCCGCCCGCCGGCCGCTCCTCGCAAGCTGGTTGGCATAAGCCTGGTTCGGCGAGACCGGGCCCTCCGAGCGTATCTGGCGGATCCTGCCGGCGGCCGCGTGGCCGCCGCGCGCCAGCGAGGCGAGCCGGTCCGGCGGATAGAGGCGGGCGACCGGCGCCGCAAGCAGGGTACGCGCGCCGGCAGCGTCACCCGATTCCAGCCGGCGCAGGAAATCCAGAGCGAGCGCGGCCTGCGGCGTGCGGGGCTTGGCCGGCGGCTTCTGCGCGGCTGCGGCGACCGCCACCATGCCGACAATCAGGACCAGATTTCTCAAGCTCGCAGGGAACATGCCCGACCCTTTGCGAAGAAGGGCTGCGAATGTTACATCAAACCGCTGTAATCGCAAGCGGCCGCGGGGGGACCAGGCGATGTTCCAGGGTGGAGATGAGAGCGTCATTTTCTGGCAATTCGCGTTCATTGCCTGCTGGATATTGTTGCCGCTGGTGCCCGCGGTGCTGATCTACCTGATCTTCCCTAATACGCAGACGGCGCTGGGCGGCCCCTTTTCGGGATTGACGCTGAAATCGAGCGGCGCCTTTTCGGCCTATTTCATCGTCCTGCTCGCCAGCTATCCGGTCTGGACCCGGCAGAGCGAGGATTTGCGGGCGCTGATGCGTCCGACCTGGGTGGTCGAAGGCCAGGTCAAAGTGCTCGACGAAAAGGGCAAGGAAATCTCCTACTCCAACCGCGGCAATTCCGCGCTCGACATCTCGCTCGAGCCGAACCTGGTCACCACCCGCGGCAAGCGCTTCCGCATCGTCGTCCCGGAAATCGACGACAAGGTGCCATCCATCCTGATCAACTATGAGGGGTTCGGCGACTATTCGATCGACCCCGACCGTCCCGTGGAAGGCGAGAGCGTCGAGATCGACCGCGCCAAGCACCGCATCGTCATCAAATCCCCGCTGGTCATCCGCAAGACCTGCCAGGGCATGCTCTGCCCCGAGGACTGAGCCGATGGGGAGACGCACCTTGCCAGAAGGGATAGGTGTCCCCATTCCCATTCTCCTCCGGTGAGGAGGATGAAAGCCGGGACTTGAAAAACAGGGTTCGAATGGAGCGACGACTGGAGGCAACGCGCCCAGGCCAGCCGGAGGGCGGCGATGGGTGAGCCGGAGTTTTCGACGAAACCCTGCGCGGCGTCTGCGAACGGCATGCCCGCGAGGACATAAAGCAGCAAGAGCGGGTAAGAAGACGCCGGATGGAGAGCTTCGCCGACTATCGCGCCCACCGGCGCCTGCCCGATCTGCCGCTCGCGGCGGCGTCGATCCTCGGCTTCTGGCTGTTCTATTTCGCGACCATCGTCATCCGCACCGCCTTGATCGAGGAGAATCTGGCCTGGCTCGGCTATCGCGCGCTCGGCTGCGTCATCGGCGTGATCCTCACCTTCCTCGTCTATATCGTGCTGAGCCGCGCCGCGCGCGAGAGCGTCAGGATCCAGATCGTCGCCGCCGCGATCGCCTGCGTCCCCGCGGCGGCGATCTTCTCGACCTTCAACCTCGCCTTTGCGGTGCAGCAGCCTCTGGTCGAGCGCACGATCATCCGCCAGACCGCCGACGGCGGCAGCATCATCCGCTCGTCGACCGGCGACGAGGTGCGGATCGGCAGGGAAGGGGTGCAGACCGTCACGTCGCTCCCCGCCGATCCCGAGCGGCGCCGCCAGCAGGTGCTGCGGCTGATCGCGGATGGCCTCGTCACTTGGTATTTCTTCTTCGCCGCCTGGGCGAGCTTCTATATCGCGATCAGCTCCGCCGCCCGCCTGCGCGCCGCCGAGCGCCGCGCCGCCGGCGCCGAGCGCGACGCCCAGGCGGCGCAATTGAGGGCGCTGCGCTACCAGGTCAATCCGCATTTCCTGTTCAACACGCTCAACTCGCTTTCCTCGCTGGTGATGGCGCGGCGTGAGGAGGAAGCGGAGGCGATGATCGTCAACCTCTCGACCTTCTTCCGCTCGAGCCTGACCCTCGATCCGAGCGAGGACATCTCCCTCGCCCAGGAGATAGAGTTTCAGCAGCTCTATCTCGACATCGAGAAGCTGCGCTTCCCCCGGCGGCTCGACGTCAATATCGACGTGCCCGCCGCCTTGGGCGGCGCGCGGGTGCCGCCGCTGATCCTCCAGCCTCTGGTCGAGAATGCGATCAAGCACGGCGTCGCCCGCACCGCCGAGCCGGTGCGGCTGACCATCGCCGCCCGCGAGGAGGACGGCCAGCTCGTCCTCACCGTCGAGAATGACCGCGGCCCGGCCGAGCCGGCGAAGGGCGAGCCCGGCACCGGCGTCGGCCTCATCAACGTCTGCGAGCGGCTCGCCGCCCGCTTCGGCGGCGAGGCTTCGTGCGAGCACGGCCCGCTGCCCGGCGGCGGCTGGCGCGTCACCCTCATCATGCCGGTGGTGGAAGCCGATGGCTGATCCGATCCGCTTCCTGATCGTCGACGACGAGCCACTCGCCATCGAGCGGCTGCAGCTGCTGCTCGCCCGCCTGGACGGCGTCGCGCTCGCCGGCACCGCTTCCGAGGGCGCGGCCGCGCTTCGCCTGGCCGAGGCGGTGCGGCCGGACGCAATCCTGCTCGACATTTCCATGCCCGGCATGGACGGGATCGACGTCGCCCGCGCTTTGGCGCGGGTGACGGAGCCGCCGGTGGTGATCTTCGTCACCGCTTTCGACACGTTCGCGGTCGCCGCTTTCGACATCGAGGCGGTCGATTATGTGATGAAGCCGGTCGCGGCCGAGCGGCTCGCCCGCGCCGTCGAGCGCGCCCGCGAGCGGCTCGCCGCCCGCGGCGCCGGGGCCGGGCCGGAAAGCGGGGGCGGCTCGCCACATGTCGAGGAATTCTGGGTCTCGGAAGCGCGGGGCCTCGTCCGCCTCTCGGCCGCCGACGTCGACCGGGTCAGCGCCGAGCGCGATTATATGCGCCTCCACGTCGGCAAGAGGAGCTGGCTGATCAACCATACGATCGGCAGGCTCGAGGCGGAGCTCGATCCCGCCCGATTCGTCCGCCTCCACCGCTCGGCGATCGTCCGCCGCGATTTCGTCACCGGCCTCCGGCGCGACGAAGGCGGGCGCTGGTGGGCGCGGCTCGCCGACGGCGACGAGCAGAAGGTCGGCCGCCTCTATCTCGCCAACGCGAAAGGGCTTGCCGGCCGCTAGCGGCAGTTGCGGGTGACGGTCATTGGGCGGACGGAGGGGGCGGGATCAGCGGCCGTCGAGGGCGGCTGCGCCGCTCGCGGCCGGCGCCGCATGGACCGGAGCGGTGAGTGCGAACGTGCCGGTGGTGAGGGCGATCGCGACGAGGGCGCAAAGCGTACGGTACATGCTGCTCATCCTTGGCTGCGGGAGCGGGTTGCGACGCGAGACCCCTCGCCTGGGGATGAAGCAGGATCGGGACCCCGCGTCGCAGATCGGGACATAGGTCCGTCCGCTCCGCCACGCGCGCCCGCTTCGACGCGCCGCCGCGAAGCTTCTGCCAAAGGCGCGCCGAGCCGACCAACGGCCTCCGGCGGCCGACGAAGGGAGGCAGGGCCGGAGAAGAATGGCGACCTGATACTTTGTCACGCCACGGACAAGGAGACGATTCCATGCGCGACAACAGCGGCAAGGGCGAGGGCAGCGAGGCCATTCACGGCGACAAGAAAGCGGGCGCCTCGGCGGATCGAATCAGCGACCGGGCGAAACAGGACAGCTGATTCTTCCCTGCCGCGGAGCGGCGGGCAATTGTTACGGTCCGACGTCCGCGACGTGCGTCTTGATCCTGGGCCGCACCTGGCCGCCGAGGCCGAGCGCGGCGGCGAGCTTGTCGTCCCAGCCATAGGGATCGGTGCGGAACACCACCCGGCCGCCGTCGAGATAGGCGCTGTGATAGAGCAGCCGCACCGGGATCTTGTCCGACAGCTCGACCGGAGTCTCCTTCCCGGTCGCCAGCGCCTTGTCGAACGCCGCGAGCTTGCCGTCGTCCTGGGCGAGCAGCCGCGCGAACTCGACCGCATTCTCGACCCGGGTGCAGCCGTGGCTGGCATGCCGCTCGCTCGCCGCGAACAGGGCCTTGGCCGGCGTGTCGTGCAGGTAGATCTGGTGCGCATTGTCCATGTCGAGCTTGACCAGGCCGAGCGCCGATTTCGGCCCCGGCTCCTGCACCAGCTTGCCGTTCTTCATGACGATATTCTCTTTGGCCATGTACGCCGCGCCCTTGGGCAATATCTCCTCCTTCGCGATCGATTCGGGCACCGTCCAGGGCGGGTTGGCGACCAGCCGGACGATCGGCGAGCCGAGCTCGGGCGTTTCCCAGTCGGGCTGGCCGACGACGACCCGGCGCCGGTCCTTCTCGCTGCCGTCCTTCCAGTAATGGAGCTCGGCCGCGGCGGTGTTGACGTCGATCCGCGTCGCCGGCGGCGTCCGCTCGAGCCAGCGCCGCCGTTCGAGATTGACCGCGAGGATGCGGGCCCGGTCCCTGGCCCCGGTGTTGAGCGTCTCCAGCGTCGAATTGCCGATCACCCCGTCCGCCTCGATGCCGTAATCGGCCTGCATCTTCTTCACCGCCGCGACCATGTCGGCGGTGTAGACGGTCGGATCGACGGCCGCCGGCGCGGCCTTGGCTTCGCCTTGTTCGGGCCGCGGCGGCGGCGGGGGCGGCGGCAGATAGCCGTTGGCGCGCAGCCCGTCGCGCACCTGCGGGAGGCGCGGATCCTTTTCCCCCGGCTTGATCTGCTCGCCCGGCGCGACCGCCGCCCTTTGCTCCTCGCCGGACTTCTGCCGGTAGGCGAGATAGGCGTCGGACAGGGCCTTATATTCCGCATCCTGCGGGGCGAGGCCGGCGAGCCAGGCGCGCAGCCCGTCTTGCTCCACCGCCCGGCCGAGCCCGGCGACCACGTCGGACTTCGGCATCGGCACGGTATAGACTTCGTAGATCTTGCGCGGGTCGACCGCGCCGGTGGCGAGCGCCTGCGCATATTCGATCGCGGCCAGCGTCAGCCCGGCCTCGCGCTCGGCGGCGCTGGCGCCTTTGGTGGCGTGCTCGACGAACCCCTTGGCGTCGATGGCGTGGCGGGCGGAGTCGCCGAACGCGGCGTTGAGCTCCTCGGCCCGTTCGCCGGTCCACGCCGCCTGCCAGCCGCGCGCCTCGTAGAAGCTTTTCACTCGAGGATCGGTGACCGCCGCCTTGAGGTCGGCGGGTGTCACCGCCTTGGGATCGACCTCGACGCTCGCGCCGGAGCTGTCGCCCCCGCCCGTCACCATATCGCAGCCGCCGGCCACCAAGGCCGCCAGCGAAACGCACGCCAACATCTTACGCATCTACTCTTCGGCCCTTCCCATGGATCAGGCCCTTCAAACGTCCCCGTCGGCCAATACGATCCGAAGAAAAGAAAGCGGCCCAGCCGCTTAACCGCCGGCGCCCGACCGTCCCGCTTCGGGACAGCGCCAAATCGGGGGGCGCATCGGGGCAACATTGTTAGCTATGGAACGCTAGGCGGGCACTCGAACAGGCGGCAAGGACCAGGTTGGCGGTGCGGGACAATCCCCATTTCAAGGCATTGGCGGCGGCGCTTCGCTGGCGCGGCCGCGAGCTCGTCTGCGCCGTGACCCTGCTCGGCACCGCCTCCTGCCTGCCGCTCCAGGCCGCCCCGGCGCCGGACCTCGCCGCCGCGTCCATGCCCATTGCCTCGGTGCCGGCGCCGGCGCCCGAACCGATGGTGCTGCGCGAAGTCGCCGCGACCGACGCGCTCAGGATCAACGCCTCGATCCCCTTCTCGGCCGATCCCAATCCGCGCGCGGCCTCCACCGTCTTCCGCGCCGCCGGGCCCGGCGACCAGCTCCGCTCGCTGCAATGCCTCGCCGAGGCGATCTATTACGAGGCGCGTTCGGAAAGCGAGGACGGCCAGCGCGCCGTCGCCCAGGTGGTGCTCAACCGGGTCCGCCACCCCGCCTATCCGGGCAGCATCTGCGGCGTCGTCTACCAGGGCCCGCTGCGCGCCGGCGGCGGCTGCCAGTTCACCTTCACCTGCGACGGCTCGCTCGCCTATCAGCCGGCGGGTCCGGGCTGGCACCGCGCCCGTCGCCTCGCCGCCGAGGCGCTGGCCGGCTCCGTCTATGCGCCGGTCGGCCTTGCCACCAACTACCACACCCACCAGGTCCTTCCCGATTGGGCGTTCCGCCTCGCCAAGGCGACGATCATCGGCAACCACATCTTCTACCGCATGCCGGGCGCGTGGGGAGAGGCTGCTGCCTTCAACCAGGCCTATCGCGGCCGCGAGCCCTCGCCGGCGACGGTGATGGCGGCGCGGCTGCCGATCAATCTCGGCCGCGGCGCCCGCGCCATGCTCGCCGCGCCGGTCGACCTCGCCCGCTTCGCGCTGCCCGCCGGTCGGGCCGCGGCCACTCTGGCGAGCGAGGCGCCTCCCGCACCGCCGAACGACCGCCTGCCCCGGTCGACCGTCCGCCCCGAATATCAGAATAGCGGCCGCTGGCTCAGCGACGTGCCGAAGCCGTCCGCGCCCTGATCGCCCGGAATTCCGAGCTTTCATACCATCGCGGCCAGTCCCGCCCGAAGGCGAGCTCGCGGCCGATGTCGTAGAACAAGGCGACGTCCTGCGCGGCGCCGCTGAGGTCGAAATCGGGCCGCCATTCGTCGCAGGCCTGGTGGTAGCAATTGGCGGTGAACTCGCTGACCCAGCGGTCGCCCGCCTCGCGCCCGCCCTTCACCAGGTCGACGCCGCCGCCGAGCGCCATCAGCAGCAGCACCGGCACGCCCCTCTTGGCGAAAGCGAAATGGTCGGCTCGGTAGAACAGGCCGCGCTCGGGCCGAGCATCGGGCGTGACCGTCCGTCCCTGCCGCGCCGCCGCTCGCGCCAGCCGCTCCTCGAGATCGCTCTGGCCCTTGCCGATCAGGACGACGTCGCGGGCGATGCCGTTCGGCTGGAGCGTGTCGAGGGTGAGGTTCGCCACCGCCTTGTCCATCGGGAACAGCGGCCGGGTGGCATAATGCTCGGCGCCGAGCAGGCCCCGTTCCTCGGCCGTCCAGGCGGCGAAGACCAGGGTCCGCTCGGGCGGCGGCCCGGCCTTGAAGGCGCGGGCGAGCTCGATCACGCCGGCGATGCCGGAGGCGTCGTCGAGCGCGCCCGGCCTTATTCTCTTGCCGCGCGCGTCGGGCGCGCCGATCCCGTAGGCGTCCCAATGGCCGGCGAACCAGATCGTCTCGTCGGGCCGCTTGGTACCGGCGATCTTGCCGAGCACGTTATGGCTCTCGACCCGGTTCGCCTCGACCGGGAAGTCGGCCGAAAACAGCGCGCCGAGCTCGACCGGCCGGAATTGCGCGGACCGCGCCTGCCTTTTCACCGTCTCGAAATCGAGCCCGGCGCGGCGGAACAGGGTCTCGGTCACCGGCCGCTGGATCCAGCCCTGGAGCAGCACCGGCTGCGGCGCGCCCGGGCCGAGCACGATGTTGTAATTCTCGCCGCCCGGCGCCTGCACGGTGTTCCAGCCATAGCCCGCGCCGCCGGTCTCGTGGACGACCAGAGCCGCGATCGCGCCGCGCCGCGCCGCTTCCTCGAACTTGTAGGTCCAGCGGCCGTAATAGGTCATCGCCTGGCCGCCGAAACGTCCGGCCACCGGATCGCCCGGCGGCGCTTCGAAGTCGGGATCGTTGACCAGGAAGACGGCGACCTTGCCGTTCAGGTCGACGCCCTTGAAATCGTCCCACTGCCGCTCCGGCGCGGCGATGCCGTAGCCGACGAACACCATCGGCGCCGCCTCGATCCGCGCCCGCCGGACCTCGCGCACCGTCGAGAGATAGATGTCGTCGGGGACGCGCAGCGGCGTGGGCCGCCCCTGCATCCCCACCGTCGCCGCGCCCTTGCCGAGCTGCGTGCGCACCAGCGGTACGAGCTGCGTCCAGCCGCCGGCCTCGCCCGCCGGTTCGAGCCCGGCGAGCCGGAACTGCTCGGCTATGTAGGCGATGGTCTTCGCCTCCCCCGCCGTTCCCGGCGCCCGGCCCTCATATTCGTCCGAGGCGAGGGTGCGGATCATGTTCGACATGCGCACCGGATCGACGCCGGCGCCGGCGGGGGCCTCCATATCCGGAGCCGTCGAGGCGCAGCCGGCGAGGAGAAGCAAGGCGAGCAAGGCGAACAATCTCATGCGTCATCTCCCTGGATGCGCCTCCAACCGTCTGCCGCGGCTTCGGTTGCCCTGAAAAGGACGGGCGGCCGAAGGCCTGCAACCTGGACAACCTGGACAAGCTGCACACGGGACCGCGTTTTTTTCGCCGACCCGACCACCGCGCCAGGGCCGGCCGCCAAAAGACACGAAAGACCCGCATGTCGGGGCGAAGAATCCTTTGTTTTCAGGACAAACCCGTCGCGCCCGCGTCCCCACTGCCCGACCAGGTGAGGACGCTTCGACCGGCTGAGCCTCATGCGGCTTCATTCCGTCTCCTCCTCCAACCCTGATTGTCAAATGTTAGAACATAAGTGGAACAGGCCGCCAGTGCAAGGATTGTCCGTCCTCGCCAGTCGCAGCTTGACAGCATGGCCAAGCGGGCTGACCCTTCGCTAACCGGCTTCGGGGGAAATATCATGCGATCGATAGGCCTGGCTGTGCTGCTGCTCGCGACTTCCGCGCCCGCGCTCGCGCAGGGCATGGAGGAGAGCGAGGTCATCGTCACCGCGAGCCGGCGCAGCTCGGTCGGCGGCGACTATGCGTCCATGCCTTTGATAGGCCTGAAGCGGACGGCGGATTTCGCTGTCCAATATGTCTCGATCGCCGGCGACACGCGCGAAATGCCGCAGCGGCGCGACGAGATTCTCGCGATGGTGAAAAACGCGATCGACCTTGCCGCGCAGCGCGGCGTCGAGCTCGCCACCGGAACCCTGGTCGTCGAGCCGCTCACCCTCGCCAATTACCGCAACCTGCCCCTGTTCAATGACGGCCGCCCCGACACCGACCGGGTCAATTTCCTCGTCAAGGTCCGGCTCCCCGCCACTGGCGACACCAAGGCGGCGCTCGACCGGATCGAGGCGTTCGTCAAGGCGGTGCCGCCGGTGGGGCGGGCGCAGATGACGGCTGCCGGCGGCCTCACCTTATCGGTGGTCGGCCCCGACCAGTATCGCGGCCGGATCGTCGACCTCGTCTCCGCCGACGCCCGCGCCATCGCCGCCCGGCTCGGCCCCGATTATGCGGTCGAGGCGCGCGGGCTCGACCGGCCGGTCGAATGGTCGCGGGCGACCCTGACCGAGGTCTTCCTCTACGTCCCCTACAGCTACACCGTCGTTCCGACCCGGCGCTAGGAGGCGAAGTTGCGGATCCCCTTCCTCCTGCCGGCCCTCCTGCTCGCCGCCCTCGCCGAGCCGGCCGGCGCCCAGAATATCGGCGAGAGCGAGATCATCGTCACCGGCTCGCGAATCTCGCGGCCCGGCTTCGATTCGGAGAGTCCCGTAGCACTGGAGCGTCCGCCAGCCATCGGGCTGAAGCGGCTCGCCGACTTCGCGGTCCAGGTCGTGACGATCGTGGGCGACACGCGCGACGAGCAGAAGCGCCGCGACGAGATATTCGGGATGGTGAAGAAGGCGATCGAGCTCGCCGGCAAGCGCGGCGGAATCGAGCTCGCCACCGGCCAGTTGGTCGTCGAGCCGCTGACCCTCGCCAATTATCGCAATCTGGAGCTCGAGGAAGACGAGGATCGCGACGAGGTCGAACAGGTCAGCTTCCTGGTCAAGACGCGCCTCGCCGCCGGAATGGACGCCAAGGCGGCGCTCGAGCGGATCGAAGCCTTCGTCAAGGCGGTGCCGGCGGTGGGACGGGCGGAGATGGAGAAGGATGGCGACCTCACCTTGTCGGTGGTCGGCCCGGACCAGTATCGCGCCGCGATCGTCGATCTCGTCGCCGCCGACGCCAAGGCGATGGCGGTCCGGCTCGGCCCCGCTTACGCGGTTCACGCCGACGGCCTCGACCAGGCCGTCTTATGGTCGCGCGCCAGCCTCACCGAAGTCTATCTCTACGTGCCTTATCACTATTCGATCGTGCCAGCGGCGAAACCGTGAGGGAGCGCAATCCCCCCTCCCTGCGTGCAGGGAAGGAGGTGACGGGACCGAGCGCATTCTGGATCTGCGTCCAGCTCGCGGCGGCGGCGTGGCTCGGCTGCGCGATGCTGCAGCTGCTCCTCTACGCCCGCGCCAGCCCCTATGGCGGGCCGTTCCTGCTCGAATGGCGCAAATATTTCCTCTACGCGCTCTATTACGACCTGATGGGGGTGTGGCTGGTCGCCCTGCCCTTCCTGCTTTTCTGGCTGGTGCGCCCGGCGGGGCGCCCCTCCGCCCGCGTCCACGGCCTCCAGGCCGCGCTGCTGGCTCTCTACCTCGCGCTCAGCCAGCTCGACCATGAAGTGCTGCGCTTCCTCGGCATCCGCCTCGGCGCCGCGTTCCTCGCCACCTATTTGCGGCCCGAGACGGTCTCCGACAGCCTGTTCTTCGACGTCCTCGCCGCCGATGCCGGCGGGCCGTTCCTGCCGCTCGCCCTGCTCGTCCTGGTGCCCGCCGCCTATCTGTGGTGGGCGCGGCGGCAGGTCGCGCGCAGCGGCGGCGGCGGCGCCCGGCCGCGTCTCTGGCTGGCGGTGCTGGTCGTCGCGGTGCCGATCGCGGCGCCGCTCAACGCCTGGAACAAGGCGACCGGCAAGTTCCGCCTCCGCAAGGTGGAGCCGGTCACCTTCGCCATCGCCGTCGACGCAGCGCTCGGGCTCGAGGACCGCCGCCGCCCCGCCGGCTTCGACCGGCTGGTGCGCGACCGGCAGGCGCGCTGGCTCGCCGCCAGCCCGGACAAGAGCTGGCGCTTTCCGAGCTCGGATTATCCCGATTTGCGGGTCCCGGTCGGGACGACGGAGCCGCCGCCGGGGCCGCCGTGGAACGTCATCTTGGTCCAGCTCGAGACGTTCCGCGGCGCCGAAATGGGCTTTCTCGGCCGCCGCCCCTCCCCCACCCCCTTCCTCGACCGCCTCGCCGCCTCGCCGGACGCCGCCATCTGGACCCGCGCGCTGAGCCCCGGACCGCCGAGCATCAACGGCCTGTTCGCCGGCCATTGCTCGGCGGCGCCCCATTCCCGTCGCTACATGACCTCGTTCACCCATGCCGGCTTCTACTGCCTGCCCGAGGCGCTGGCGAAGCGCGGCTACCGGACCGAGATGTTCAACGCCGGCGATACCGACTGGGACAACGGCACCTGGTGGATCGGCCGCTGGTATCACAAATTGTGGCGCTATCCCGAGGCGAAGGAGCAGGATCGCCCCGTCTTCCGCGCCGCCGCGAGGCGGATTCGGACGCTGGGCGCGGCGGGGCCGTTCCTCGCGACCCTGGTCTCGGTCAGCAACCACACTCCGTTCCGCCGCCGCGAGCCCGGCTTCGACATGGCCGGCCAGGGCTCGCCGCGCGAGCGGATCCTAAACACCACCCTTTATACCGACGACGTGCTTCGCGAGTTCGTCGAGACGCTGCGCCGCGAGCCCTGGTTCGAGCGCACCCTGCTGGTGATCGTCGGCGACCACGGCTTCAACATGGGCGAGCATGACCGCCGCCCGGGCCAGCAGAATCTGTACCGGGAATCGACCTGGGTGCCGCTGATCATCGCCGGCGCCCACCCCCGTCTGGCGGCGGGGCGTCACGACGCGCCGGCGAGCATGCTCGACATCGCCCCCACCATCGCCGACCTGCTCGGCATCCGCGAGGCGGTTCCCTGGCAGGGCCACAGCCTGCTCGGCGCGGCCGGTCCGCGTGCGCTCTATGCCCGCAACCGGACGATGCTGGCGGCGGACACGCCGGCCTGGTCGCTGGTCACGGATCCGGTCGACGGGCGGCCGCGCCTGTTCGACGCGCGGACCGACTGGGCGGGCCAGCGCCGCGATCTTTCCGGGCGCCACCCGCAGGTCGCCGCCGCCCTCGCGACGCGCGCCCGCGAGGCGAGCGAGCTCAACGACCATCTGCTGCGCGAAGGCCGCGTCTGGCCCGCCCGGCCGCGCTAGCTAATTGGGGACAGCTACCGAATTCGCATCGAGGGCATGGGGGCTGACAGGTTCGGCTCGAATTCGGTAGCTGTCCCCAATTAGGCGGGGCATTTGTTCCAGCCGGGGCCGCGGACGAAGCGGCCGGGGGTGGCGCCGGTATGCTCGCCGTCGCGAAGCACCTGGACGCCGTTGACGAAGACGTGGCGCATGCCGGTGGCGTAACGCTGCGGCTGAGCGAAGCTGGCGTTGTCGCGGATCGTCGCCGGGTCGAAGATGGCGAGGTCGGCATAATGGCCGGGCCTGAGCGCGCCCCGGTCCTCAAGGCCGAGATTGGAGGCCGGCAAGACGGTCATCCGGCGCACCGCCTCCTCGAGCGTCACCGCTTTCTCGTCGCGCACATATTTGCCCAGCACCCGCGCGAAATTGCCGTAGGCGCGCGGATGGGTGCTCGACTTGAGGAACACGCCCTCCGGCGCCTGCGCCGAGGCGTCCGAGCCGAAGCTCATCCACGGCAGCGCCACCTCGCGGCGGACATTGTCCTCGCTCATCGAGAAATAGGCGACCTGGATTCGGCTATTGTCCTCGACGATGAGGTCGGCGGCGGTCTCCTCGGGGCTCTTGCCGCGGTCTCTCGCGACCTCCTCCAGCGTCTTGCCGGTGAGCGGCTTGAGCGCGGCGGTCTTGAAGCCGAGGAGGAGCACCTTGGCCGGCTCGCGAACGACCAGATCGCCATTCTCCGACACCTCGCCGCGGCGCATCTCGCCGAGCGCCCGGGCGCGCAGCGCCGGGTCCCTGAGCCGGCCGACCCAGGCCTCGATGCCGCCTTCCTGCACCCACAGCGGCATGGCCGCGTCGAGCCCGGTCGAGCTGGCGGCGTAGGCGTACATGTCGGCGGTGATCTTCAGGCCCCGCGCCCGCGCCGCCTCGACCCGGGCGATCGCCGCGTCGAGCTTGCCCCAGTTGGACCGGCCCGACTGCTTGAAATGATAGATTTCGGCCGGCGCGCCCGAGGCCTCGGAGATCGCCACCAGCTCGTCGATCGCCTCGAGCAGCTTCGGCCCCTCGTCGCGCATGTGGCTGATGTAGAGGCCGCCGCATTTCCCCGCCTCGGCCGCCAGCGCGATCAGCTCCGGGGTCTCGGCGAAATAGGCCGGGGCGTAGATGAGCGACGAGCCCACCCCCATCGCCCCCTCGTTCATCGCCTCGCGGACGAGGGCACGCATCCGCTCGAGCTGGGCTAGGGTCGGGTCGACGTCGCCCTCGCCGAGCTCGTGGACCCGGACCGTGGTCGCGCCGACGAAGCTGGCGACGTTCGGGGAGACTCCCTTCTTCTCAAGGTAGGCGAGATAGCCGCCGAGGCTGGTCCATTCGATCGGATATCTGATGTCGCCCTGGCGCTGCGTCTCGAGCCGCTTCATCGCGTCGGACCAGGGGCCCATCGATTCGCCCTCGCCCATCACTTCGAGCGTCACGCCCTGGCGGATGTCGCTCTGGCCCCTGGGGTCGGCGATCAGGGCTTCGTTGGCCCAGCTCAGCATGTTGATGAAGCCGGGGGCGACGGCGAGGCCGGTCGCGTCGACCTCGGTGCGGGCGGCGCCGCCGAGCGGCGGCCCGACATAGGCAATGCGGTCGCCGCGCAGGCCGACATCGCCCCGATAGGGGGCGCCGCCGCTGCCGTCGTAGATGGTGCCGCCGCGGACGATCGTGTCGTAGGCCGGCGCCGCCGGGACGGTGGCGCAGGCGGCGAGCAACAGCGCCAGAGCGGGGACGAGCTTGTTCATCTGCATTTCTTCCAGCCGGGGCCGCGGACGAAGCGGCCGGGGGTGGCGCCGGTATGCTCGCCGTCGCGAAGCACCTGGACGCCGTTGACGAAGACGTGGCGCATGCCGACGGCGTAGCGGTGCGGCGCCTCGTAGGTGGCGCGGTCGGCGATCCTGGCCGGGTCGAAAATGGCGAGATCGGCGTGGAAGCCCGCCCGCAGCCGGCCGCGGTCGGCGAGGCGCAGGTTGTCGGCCGGCAGTGCGGTCAGCCGCCGTACCGCCTCGGCGAGGCTTAGCGCCCTTCGCTCGCGAACATAGCGGCCGAGCAGGCGGGCGAAATTGCCGTAGGTGCGGGGGTGGACGTCCTTGTCGG